>NZ_JBVVPL010000010.1:0-18585 GCF_055807615.1 Bradyrhizobium sp. MV1.5
GTTTTCCTGCGTGTGCTTTTCGCGCAGCGGACCGCGGGTGCGAGGTCAGCACCCGGCCTTCCCTGCGCCCTCTTGGATCAAGAGGGTGGAATGACGAAGCAAAACTCGGGCGATTTGCGCCGCGAGGATGCGAAGCTGTGTCTGCATTCAAGATGCGAGCTGGAAAAGTGGCGCTGCCGCCTCATACTCATTGCGAGCGCAGCGAAGCAATCCAGTCTGCCGCCGCGGAGGGATTCTAGATTGCTTCCGCCTTCGCCAAAGCTTCGGCGGACAAGTCGCTGCGCTCGCAATGACGATGTGGAGAGAACGTGCCTCACGCTCCGCTCTCGTGCCCCGGACGCAGCGCAGCGTCCCTTCGACGGTGCGCTGCAGGGCCGGGGCCCATCTCGCTGCAGTTTACTGTGTCGTCCTGGGTCCCGGCTCTGCGCAGCAGCGCAAGAGCGCTGCAGCGCGTCCGGGACACGAGAGCTTCGCTGCCCCCGCGATGAGGAGGCGAAAATACCGACTCACCTCAGTTCGCGCGGTCGCGAGTCGAATGGGCGCGCACGGTGCCTGCCACAAAATCTGAAGTTGCAAATGTCCACACCCGCGATGGTATTTTGGTAGGGAAAATTCGTGTCCTCCGGGCCACGATTGTGCCGCCCATGCAACACTCATCACGGATTTATCCATCATCGCTGTCCGTTCGCATCAACGCCGCTTTTTGGCCACACCCGAACATGAATAAATTCACTCGAATGTTTTAGCGGCAGCGGTGGTCCTGAAGGCGACGGAAATCCCCAAGGTCGATTCAAAAGGTCGATTCAAATCTTGGCTCTGATTTTTCGGGTCTGAAAGGGTTGGCCGGGGAAACTGGTTTGCGATGGACGCGAAGAGCAACATCAAGCAGAGGCTGCCGAGCCGTCACGTGACGGAAGGCCCTGCGCGCGCGCCTCATCGGTCCTACCTCTACGCCATGGGTCTGACCACCGACCAGATCCACCAGCCCTTCGTCGGCGTCGCCTCGTGCTGGAACGAGGCCGCGCCCTGCAACATCTCCCTGATGCGCCAGGCGCAGGCGGTGAAGAAGGGCGTCGCATCCGCCGGCGGCACGCCGCGCGAATTCTGCACCATCACAGTGACCGACGGCATCGCCATGGGCCATGACGGCATGCGCTCCTCGCTGCCGTCGCGCGAATGCATCGCCGATTCCGTCGAATTGACGATCCGCGGTCACGCCTATGACGCCCTCGTTGGCCTGGCCGGCTGCGACAAGTCGCTGCCGGGCATGATGATGGCGATGGTCCGCCTCAACGTGCCCTCGATCTTCATCTATGGCGGCTCGATCCTGCCCGGCAATTTCCGGGGCCAGCAGGTGACCGTGCAAGACATGTTCGAAGCCGTCGGCAAGCACTCCGTCGGCGCGATGTCCGACGAGGACCTCGACGAGATCGAGCGCGTGGCGTGCCCCTCGGCGGGTGCCTGCGGCGCGCAGTTCACCGCCAACACGATGGCGACCGTCTCCGAGGCGATCGGGCTGGCGCTGCCGTACTCGGCTGGTGCTCCGGCCCCCTATGAAATTCGTGACGCCTTCTGCATGACCGCGGGCGAGCAGGTCATGGAGCTGATCGCCCAAAACATCCGGCCGCGCGACATCGTCACCCGCAAGGCGCTGGAGAATGCCGCCGCGGTGGTCGCCGCGTCCGGTGGCTCGACCAATGCTGCACTGCACCTACCGGCAATCGCGCACGAGTGCGGCATCAAGTTCGACCTGTTCGACGTCGCCGAAATCTTCAAAAAGACACCGTACGTCGCGGATTTGAAGCCGGGCGGCCGTTATGTCGCCAAAGACATGTTTGAAGTAGGTGGCATACCGCTTCTGATGAAGACGCTGCTCGACAACGGATTTCTCCACGGTGACTGCATGACCGTCACCGGTCGAACGATCGCCGAAAACCTCAAAAGCGTGAAGTGGAATCCGCACCAGGACGTGGTGCACCCGGCAGACAAGCCTATCACCGTCACCGGCGGTGTGGTCGGTCTGAAGGGCAATCTGGCGCCAGAAGGTGCGATCGTGAAAGTCGCGGGAATGTCCAACCTCAGGTTCACCGGTCCGGCCAGGTGCTTCGACCGTGAGGAGGATGCTTTCGAGGCCGTGCAGAAGCGCACCTACCGCGAAGGCGAAGTCATCGTGATCCGCTACGAGGGGCCCAAGGGCGGTCCCGGCATGCGGGAAATGCTCCAGACCACCGCGGCGCTGACCGGCCAGGGCATGGGCGGCAAGATCGCGCTCATCACCGATGGCCGCTTCTCCGGCGCCACCCGGGGCTTCTGCATCGGCCATGTCGGGCCGGAAGCCGCCATCGGCGGCCCGATCGGGCTGCTCGAGGACGGCGATATCATCGAGATCGACGCGGTCGCCGGTACCCTTAACGTAAAATTGAGCGACCAGGAGCTTGCCCAACGCAAGACCAAATGGACCGCTCGCGCGACTAACCACACGACGGGCGCGCTCTGGAAATATGCTCAGCAGGTTGGACCAGCGGTCGGTGGGGCAGTGACCCATCCGGGCGGCGCGCACGAGAAACAGTGCTATGCGGACATCTAGGCGTACCATCGTTGCGTTTGTGTTGGGGGCTACCGCGCTGGCCGCGCCGGCGCTCGCCTTTGACGGCGCACCCGTCAGCCAGAAGGATGCGACCATCCCGGTGGTCACGACCTTGCCGGGCGCAGCAGGCAAGGTGCGCAATGTACCGCCAGTCGTGCCCCAGGAAACCTCGCTCAGCGCCCTGCAATATGCCGCGGAGGGTGGCCACCCCATCGCGCAGTGGAAGCTCGGCCGCATGTACGCCAATGGCGACGGCGTCGCCCAGGACGATGTGCGTGCGTTCGAGTATTTCACCCGCATCGCCAACGCGCACGCCGAGGACAGCCCGTCGGCGCCGCAGGCGCAGATCGTCGCCAACGCCTTTGTGGCGCTCGGCCGCTATTATCTCAGTGGCATCCCGAATTCGAAGGTCAAGCCGGACCAGGAGCGGGCGCGGGAGATGTTCTCGTATGCCGCGTCCTATTTCGGCAACGCGGATGCGCAATACGATCTCGCCCGCCTGTACCTGAAGACGCCGGACGCTTCGCGCGAGGATTTCCGCTACGGCGCACGCTGGCTTGGGCTCGCCGCGCAGAAGGGCCAGCACGAGGCCCAGGCGCTGCTCGGCCAGATGCTATTCAACGGCGACCGCCTGCCGCGGCAGGCCGCGCGCGGCCTGATGTGGTTGACGCTGGCGCGCGACAGCGCAGGCAGCGACGAGACCTGGATCAAGGAAAACTACAACCGCGCCTTCGCAAAGGCCTCCGACGACGATCGCGCCATGTGCCTGCAGATGCTGGAGCAATGGGTGCAGGGCCGCCGGGAGTGATGGGTTGAGGCGGCCTCACGCCGCCTCGAGATCGAGATCCGCCCACACCGGCACGTGGTCCGACGGTTTCTCCCAGCTGCGCACATAGCTGTCGATGCCGACATTGGCGAGCCGGTCGCTGGCCTGTGGCGACAGCAGCAGATGGTCGATCCGCAGGCCGTGGTTCTTCTGCCAGGCGCCGGCCTGGTAGTCCCAGAACGTGTAGAGCCCGGGCTCGTCGGTGACGGCCCGAAGCGCATCGGTCAGGCCGAGGCCGAGCAAGGACTGAAAACTCTCCCGCGTCTCGGCCTTGAACAGGGCGTCCTCGGTCCAGGCGGCGGGATTATGGACGTCCCGGGCATGCGGGATGACGTTGAAGTCGCCTGCGAGGATCAGCGGCTCCTCGGTCTTGAGGCGCTCCTTCGAATACTCAAGAAGCCGCGACATCCATTTGAGCTTGTAAGGATATTTCTCGGTGCCGACCGGATTGCCGTTGGGCAGATAGAGGCAGGCGATGCGCAGCACGCCGGACTTGAGCGTCACCACGCCTTCGAGGAAGCGGGCATGGGCGTCCTCGTCGTCCCCGGCCAAGCCCGACTTGGTTTCATCGAACCGGAGCTTCGAGAGCAGGGCGACACCGTTGAACGTCTTCTGTCCGTGGGTGACCACGTTGTAGCCGAGCGCCTCGATCTCCAGCCGCGGGAAGGCCTCGTCGACGCATTTGATCTCCTGGAGGCAGACGATGTCCGGCTGGCACTCCTTCAGCCAGGTCAGCAACAGGTCGATCCGCTGCCGGACCGAGTTCACGTTCCAGGTGGCAATTCTGATGGGCATCTTGGCGGCTCCGGGCAGGGGCCATCGTTAGAACAAAATGCAAACGCGCCCGTCAAGGAGGCTGCGAAATCTCCCACAAAATTAACCCGGCTTAAGTCGGGCCCGGGCCATTGATCGTGAAAAGGTTTTTCGAATGGGACGGCCGGACAAATCCATGAAGCGAACCGAGCCCCGCGACGGGTTGATCGGCGCGTTCCTGTACTGGCTCGGCGGCTACGAGATCGAGGACGGCCTGACCGCCGGTCTCAGCGAGAGGGAGCTGAGCCGCATCCGCGCCAAGCAGATCGACGCGGTGATACGGCTGATTCCCGTGACGATGGCCGTCACCATGCTCAACGTCGCCGTCGTGTTGATCTTGTTCTGGGGCCGTGGCTGGAACGACTTTCTCGCGATCTGGGGCATGACCCTCGCGACCGCCGCCTCGCTCGCGGTGCGCGCGTGGCGGCGCTCTCACCAGAGCCCGCCGCAGGAAGCCTCGCCCCGCGCCGCGCGGCAGATGTTGCGGCAGGCGTTTTTCCTCGCCGCAATCTGGGGCACGCTGCCGGTCGCGCTGTTCAGCCACATCGAGCCAACCAGCCAGCTCATTCTGGCCTGCCTGATGGTCGGCATGATGTCCGGCGGTGCCTTCACACTGTCGACCTTCCCGCGCGCGGGCCTCGTCTATCTCGCGACGACGACGATCGCCTGCGCCGGTGCGTTGCTGTTGTGCGGCACCGGGCCTTACCTCGTGACCGCGGTGTTCCTGCTGCTGTTCGCGTTCTTCATGGCGCGGAACATCGTCTCGCAAGGCAATCTGTTCCTCGGCAATCTCAAGGCCCAGCTCGAGCTCGAGCGCAAGACCGAGATCATTTCGCTGTTGCTGAAGGATTTTCAGGAGAATGCCAGCGACTGGCTGTGGCAGACCGACGCCGAAGGGCATCTGGTCGACGTGCCCGAGCGCTTCGCCGCGGTCGCACAGCTGCCACTGCCGTTGCTGAAGGGCTCGCATTTCGCCGACGTGCTCGACATGCTGTGCCCCGAAGACAAGAGCGCGGCCTACAACGTCGTCGGCCTGATGGAGCACGCCGAACCGCTGCACGAGATGAACCTCAAGGTGGTCGCCGGCGGCGAGGCGCGGCTGTGGTCGCTCACTGCGAAGCCGGCCTACGACCGCGACGGTCAATTCCTCGGCTATCGCGGCTTCGGCCGCGACGTGACCGAGCGCTGGCGCGCGGAAAAGGCCGAGGCCGAGAGCCGTGCCAAATCCGATTTCCTCGCGGTGATGAGCCACGAGATCCGCACGCCGATGAACGGCGTGCTCGGGCTTGCCAGCATGCTGCTGGAGACAAAGCTCGATCCGGAGCAGCACGAAGCCGTCACCACGATCCGCGAGTCCGGCGACAATCTCCAGCGCATCCTCAACGACATTCTGGACCTCTCCAAGCTCGAGGCCGGACGTTTCGCGTTCGAGGTGATCGACTTCGCGCCGCAGGCGATGGTCGAAGCCGTGGCGACCGTCGTGCGCGCGAGCGCCAAGAGCAAGGGGCTTGCGGTCAAGGTCGAACTCGATCCCAACCTGCCGCCGACGCTGCGCGGCGATGTCGCGCGTATCCGCCAGGTCCTGCTCAATCTCGCCGCCAACGCGGTGAAGTTCACCGACGCAGGCGAAGTCACGATCGCAGCTGTCTGTCAGGCCCGCCGCGATCTGCTCGCCACCGTCGAATGGAGCGTGACCGACAGCGGCATCGGCATCGCCCCCGAGAAGCTCGGCCAGCTCTTCTCCGAGTTCGCTCAGGCCGACGCCTCGATCAGCCGCCGCTTCGGCGGCACCGGGCTGGGCCTAGCGATCTCCCGGCGCATCATCGAGCAGATGGGCGGCACCATCGGCGTCACCTCGACGCCGGGCGAAGGCTCGACCTTCCGCTTCACGCTGGTGCTGCCCTGGAGCCAGGCGCAGGCATCCGACCACAATGCAGACCGCGACGAAGCCGACGATCTCAAGGCGCGCATCGCGGGCCTCGACCGGCCGCTGAAGGTGCTGGTCGCCGAGGACGACGCCGTCAACCGCATGGTCGTGAGCAAGATGCTCGGCGCTTTCGATGTCGAGTTGCGCGTCGTGACCGACGGTGTCGAGGCCGTCGCGGCCGTGTCCGAAGGCGATTACGATATCGTGCTGATGGACGTGCGCATGCCCGAGATGGACGGCCTTGCCGCGACCCGCGCGATCCGCGCCGAGGGCGGACGCTTCGCGGCCTTGCCGATCATCGCGCTGACCGCCAATGCCTTCCCCGAGGACGTCAAGATCTGCCGCGAGGCCGGGATGTCCGACTTCCTCGCCAAACCGCTGCGCAAGCCTGCGCTGGTCACGGCGCTGCTGCGTGCGCTGGACGGCCAATGGGTATCGGAGGACGCCCCGCTTCAGCCAGAGCAGATGCCGGTCGAGGCGGACTGGACGGACGAGGAAAGGCAGATCACCGGCGCCTAGCCGGCGACGTCAGATCGAGAGGTGATCCCGCAACCGCAGGACGCCGTGGCGTTCGGATTGTTGACGCGGAACGAGGCGCCGATCAGATCGTCGACGAAATCGACCTGGTACTCCATCCGGCTGAGCCACGGCCGACGATGTAAGACGTGAGAGCTTTCCATAGACTCGCGTGGCGACCGCCTTGAGACGCTCGACAGACCCGGACGCCGGATGCGGCTTGACCGGCGCGAACAGGATCGAAGCCTGCCTGCCGTTCTTCCAGACGAAGATGTTGACCGCGTTGCCGTTGCCCTTGGTGCAAGAATGCTCGCCGAACGCTTCGCTGCCGAGCTCGGGGACCGTGACGTGCTGGCACGGGCCCGGGCGTTTCATCATGCTGATGACCGTGTCGCGCGAGATCGCGATGACCGCTACTATCATAGTGTTGGCCTCGCGATCGAACATCATGCAGCTTCCTGCGCCGGTCCGCTGGACCTGCAGCGTGCTCTTCTCGAGAAAGCCGTCGGCGTCCGCGGCAGTGAGCCATTCGCAAGTGCCGAACCGCTCGCTGGTCTTGCTAACATTGCCAACGGCGACGCGCGCGGCTTGGGTGATCGGTCCGAGCAGCGCGTCGTCGGCGCGCCGGCCGATCGGATAGACGCTGATCTGCAGAATGTAATCGCCGGACAAGGCAACAACCGAAGCCTCCTGGCGCTCCGCGCCGGTCGCGCTCGTTCCGCCCTGGCCTTCGTCGCCGATCCCTGACACCGCGTTAAGCGGCATGCGCTCGGCGAGCGTTTTGACGAAGGTCGCTTACAATTCCCTGGCGCGGTTCTTCTCGGGATTGCGGAACACGGTCAGCATCATCGTGTCGCCGCGCCCGCCCTGGTAGATGCAGCCGCGGCCGTCCTGATTTGAAATCAGTGACCATTTGAGCGCCGGCATCGCGCCGGCGAGCTCCCGGGCGCTGATGAACGGGCAGGTCTCGGCCGCGAGCGCGGGAGGCGGGACGGCTGCAACGGCGAGGAAGAGAGCGAGGCAGCAGAACAGGCGATCGGTCATGCGCATTGGATAATTGTTCTCCGCTATTGGCGCCCACGGCGTGCCGCAGTCTGGCTTACGGTCCAAGCGGCTGCGATGGAATGCTCGATCTCGTCGCTGCCGAAGGTGCCTCGTAATATTGTAGGTTCAACAGGTGTTGGGGGGCGAGATGAATGAGGGGCTGTCAGCGGACAATGGCGGGGTCTCAGCGGAAGCTATTGATCGAAGGCTCAGGTCAGAAGTGATCCTTCGAGCCGAGGGCGTACCTGTCCTTGCCACATTACCCGTTATTGAGACTGCGGCTGAGGCGCTGAAACGATCAAAAGAAGAAGTCGCGCTACGCACTCTTTGCGTCCTTTTCGTTGCTGCAAAGGGCGAAGGTCTTGGGGAAGAGCTAGTTGAACAACTTCTGGAATGATACGAACTCCGGCCACATCTCACTCGCTTTCGTGCTCGACAAGTCCCCCTCGCAGCACGACCGGATTCAATTCACTTGGCGGCACGAAGCCGCTTGGACGCTGCTTTGGGCAATGGGCTTCGTGGCGCAATTAGGAAAGCCAGCTCAGATTTGCGACGTGGGATTCGCCGCTGGGACAATGGCCGAAAGGACAACCTCTCAGTTCATCGAAGACTCCGAACTTCGTCCGATCGCCGACATTCTTGATCAGGCCGATCTGGTCTACAGGTACCACTGGACTGTTAGAAATGCCCGTATAGGGACAGGAGGTACCGGCGGGTCTCGATCCTGGCGTGACGCAAGAACGGCACTACGCTTTGAACTGGCTTATCGGATACAATGAACAAGCGTGGGATAATGTCACGACTGACACATAATACTCTACCGAGTACATGACCCCTGTTTTGCCCGACACGTCAAGCTATTTTCGTAAAATACGAAGTTGATCGTGCCGGCTTCCCGGCTACTTTGCATGGGGTTGTTTTTCAGATTTTGAGTTGCGCTAGATCGAGAAGCTGGTCCCGCAGCCACAGGACGCCGTGGCGTTCGGATTGTTGACGCGGAACGAGGCGCCGATCAGATCGTCGACGAAATCGACCTGCGACCCCGCCAGGAATGGCTGCGAGGCGGAATCGACCAGCACCACCGCATTGTCCTGCTCGATCACGAGATCGTCGTCGGTGCGGGCACGGTCAATGTCGAACTTGTACTGAAAGCCGGAACAGCCGCCGCCCTCGACCGAGATCCGCAGCATCGCGCCAGACCCTTCGCCCTTGAGGATCTCCCCAATCCGGCGTGCGGCCTTGTCACTGATGGTCACGTCAGTCGTCATCGTTCGTCTCCGATAGGCCCGCGGTCACACCAAGATCACCTGAGGGTCGCTTGCCCAATTCAGTTGGTATCCCGCGTCCGGCATAGTTAAGTGCCACCATACGCAGAATCAAATGGATAGGGACTAAATTCGCCGTGTCCGTCGGAATGGCTGCCCCCCACGCGCCCTATGCCTGCGATCCCGATCGCAGCCGCGGCCGGTTGGTCGCGGAACCGCCGAGCCGGACCCGCAGCCCGTTCCGGCGGGATTGCGACCGGGTGATCCATTCCACCGCGTTCCGCCGGCTGAAGTACAAGACCCAGGTGTTCGTGTTCCACGAGGGCGACCACTATCGCACCCGGCTGACCCATTCCCTGGAGGTGGCGCAGATCGCCCGGGCGCTGGCCCGGCAGCTCGGGCTGGACGAGGACCTCACGGAAACCCTCGCGCTCGCCCACGACCTCGGCCATCCCCCGTTCGGGCACGCCGGCGAGCGGGCGCTGGACGCCTGCCTGACGGATTTTGGCGGCTTCGACCACAACGCCCAGACGCTCCGCGTCGTTGCGGCGCTGGAACACCGTTATCCCGAATTCGACGGACTCAACCTGACCTGGGAATCGCTGGAGGGCATCGTCAAGCACAACGGCCCGCTGACCGATCGCATCGGTGCGCCGGTCGGGCGTTATCGCGAGCACGGCATTCCCGTCGGCATCGCCGACTACGTCAAGACCTACGATCTCGAATTGTGGAGTTTCGCCTCGCTGGAGGCACAGGTCGCCGCGATCGCCGATGACATCGCCTATGACGCCCACGATATCGACGACGGCCTGCGCGCGGGTCTGTTTCACCTCGACGACCTTAAGGTGATGCCGCTGACCGCGGAGATCATCGCCGAGACGTCTGCGCATTACCCCGATCTCGAAGACGTCAGGCGCGGCGCCGAGCTGGTGCGCGAGCTGATCTCGCACCTGATCGGTGCCGTGTTCGCCGACGCGCAGACCAACCTTGCCGCCGTGAACCCGCAATCCGCCCAGGACGTGCGCCAGCAAAGCCGGGCACTGATTGCGTTCCCCGCCGCGGTCGCCGAAGAGGAGGCCGCCATCAAGCGCTTTCTCTATCAGCACATGTACCGCCACAAGCGGGTCATGCGGGTGATGGGCGAGGCGGAACAGATCCTGTTCGACCTGTTCGCAAAATACCTCAAATCGCCCGGCGAACTGCCGCCGGAATGGCTGGTCGGGGCGGAGGCGGACAATGAGGGCGACCGGGCTCGCCGGATCGGGAATTTCATTGCCGGAATGACCGACCGTTTCGCCCTGACCGAGCACCAGCGGCTCTTTGACTCGACCCCGGATTTGCGTTAGGCGGCGCCCATGCCCGACACATCCTCAGCACTGCACCTGTTCGCCGACGTGCTCGCACGCGTGCACGCGGTCTGCCGCGCGCTCGCGGCGGAAGCCAACTGGCCAGAGGGCATCGATTTCTCGCGTGTGGTGGTCGAGCCGCCGCGCGATGCCTCCCATGGCGACATGGCGACCAACGCGGCCATGGTGCTTGCGAAAGAGGCAAAGGCAAAGCCGCGCGACCTCGCCGAGCAGATCGCCGAACGGCTGCGCGCGGATGCGCTGATCGCCAAGGTCGACGTCGCCGGTCCGGGCTTCATCAACCTGACGCTGAAGCCGGCCGCATGGGCCGAGGCGCTACGGACCGTGCTGCGCGAGGGCGCCGATTACGGCCGCGTCCGCGGCGGCTCCAAGGTCAACGTCGAATATGTCTCCGCCAACCCGACCGGACCGATGCATGTCGGCCATTGCCGCGGCGCCGTGTTCGGCGACGCGCTGGCGAGCCTGCTTGAATTCGCAGGCCGTGACGTCACGCGGGAATATTACATCAACGACGCCGGCGCGCAGGTCGACGTGCTCGCACGTTCCGCCTTCCTCAGGTATCGCGAGGCGCTCGGCGAGGACATCGGCGCGATCCCGGAAGGCCTTTATCCCGGCGACTATCTGAAGCCGGTCGGGCAGGCCCTGGCGCAGGAGCATGGCGACAAGCTGCTCGCCATGAGCGAGGCGCAATGGCTGCCGACGGTTCGCGCCAAGGCGATCGCAATGATGATGGACGAGATCAAGGACGATCTTGCCGCGCTCAACATCCGTCACGACGTGTTCTTCTCCGAGCGCTCGCTGCAGGACGCCGGCAACAACAAGGTCGCCGAGACCATCGATTTCCTGCGCGCCAAGGGCGACGTCTACCAGGGCCGTCTGCCGCCGCCAAAGGGCGCCCCGGCCGAGGATTGGGAAGATCGCGAGCAGCTGCTGTTCAAGGCGACCGCCTATGGCGACGACGTCGATCGTCCGCTGATCAAGTCGGACAATTCCTACACCTACTTCGCCGCCGACATCGCCTACCACAAGAACAAGTTCGACCGCGATTTCGCGGAGATGATCGACGTTTGGGGCGCCGACCATGGCGGCTACATCAAGCGTATGCAGGCGGCGGTGAAGGCGACCACCTCCGGCAAGGGGGCGCTCGACGTCAAGATCGTCCAGCTCGTGAAATTGCTGCGCAACGGCGAGCCGGTGAAAATGTCCAAGCGGAGCGGGGACTTCGTCACCTTGCGTGAGGTGGTGGATGAAGTCGGCCAGGACGCCGTCCGCTTCATGATGCTCTACCGCAAGAACGACGCGGTGCTCGACTTCGATCTTGCCAAGGTCATGGAACAGTCGCGCGACAACCCGGTGTTCTACGTGCAGTATGGCCACGCCCGCGGCCATTCGATCTTCCGCAACGCCCGGACCGAGCTGTTCCCGGAACTCCCGGAGGACACGGAAACGCGCATCGCCTGGCTCGGTGAGTCGGCGGTGGAACGGCTGTCGGACCCGGCTGAACTCGACCTTCTTAAGCGGCTCGCAATTTTTCCGCGCATGCTGGAGGCGGCAGCAAGCGCCCACGAGCCGCACCGAATTGCCTTCTATCTCTATGATTTAGCCAGCGAATTTCATGCACTTTGGACGAAGGGGCGCGATTTGCCCTATTTACGCTTCATTATCAATAATGATGCAGATCTAACGAAGGCGCGGCTGGCCATGGTCCAGGGCGTCGTCTCTGTTCTGGCATCGGGCCTCGCCATCCTCGGCGTCCATGCTCCGGACGAGATGCGGTAGTTTGGGGCGAACTACTTAAGGGATTTCGGGGGTAACCGGCAGAAGCCGGATCGCTTAGACTTGGTTGAAAGCCTTGTGGGTCGAAAGCCGTGCCTTGGTCGAGGGGCGCGCGGCTTTCCCGAAGGGACGCATCATCACGATGGCCGAACGATATCAGGACAGACCGTTTCCTTCCGATGACTATGGTCGCGGTGGCGATCAGCATGGGAGCGGCGATCCCTTGGCTGAACTTGCCCGCCTGATCGGGCAGACCGATCCGTTCGCAGCGCAAGGGCGGCCGGGCGCGCACCCGCCAACAGCGCCTGCGCCTGCCCAGAGCTATCAGGACGACTATCGCCAGGACGATGACCAGCAGGACTATGCCGAGCAGGCCCCACCGCCGCCGCCCGGGCCGCCCTCATGGATGCGGCGCGCCAATGTGCAGCCGCAGACGGCGCCAGCCGAGCCCTATCCCGCTTCCGTAAACCCGGTTCATCCACTGCATCGTTATTCAGCCCAGCCGACCGCGCCCGAGCCCGAACCTGATTTTCGTCAGCCGCAGGCCTATCCGGATCAGGGCTATCAAGCTCCTGCTTATCAAGCTCCTGCCTATCAGGATCAGGCCTACCAGCAGCACGATCAGGCTTACCAGGAGCAAGCCTATCAGCAGCCCGATCCGGCGCGCTACGACGATGCGCTCTACGGACGGCTGGAGGCGGGCGAGCAGGACTATCAGCGCGATCCCGCCTATCCCGACGATCCCTACGCGTTCCAGAGCGACTATCCCGAGGCCGATCTCGACGAGCCGAAGAAGCAGCGCGGCGGCATGATGACGGTCGCGGCGATCCTGGCGCTTGCCGTGGTCGGGACCGGTGCCGCGTTCGCCTACAAGACCTATGTGGGCTCGCCCCGTAGCGGCGAGCCGCCGATCATCAAGGCCGACAACACGCCGACCAAAATCGTGCCGGCGCCGTCGGACTCCTCGGCCAAGGTGCCGGACCGCATGGTCACCGGAGATGGCACCGAGAAGATCGTGCCGCGCGAGGAGGCGCCTGTCGACGTCAACGCCAAGGCGGGAGGTCCCCGCGTGGTGTTCCCGCCGCTGAACCAGAACGCGAACCCGCCGCCGGTCGCGAGCGTGTCGCCGTCCAGCATCCCGCTGTCGAGCGCGGGCCCGAATCCGAGCAACGGCACGCTGCCGAACAATTCGCCGCGCGCGATCAGGACCGTGGCCGTGAAGGGCGATCAGACCGACGCCACCGCGTCGCCAGCGGCCACGGGCGCGAAGCCGGCAGCTCTCCCGAAGCCCGTCGCGGCACCGGCTGCACCGCGCACGCCGCCGACCTCGGCCAATGCGAGCGCCAATCAGCCGCTCTCGCTGGCGCCGCAATCGGCGCCGGGTGCGGAGCCGCCGCAGCGGATGGCTGCGACCAATCCGACGCAAATTGCGCCCCCGAGCAGCAGCGGCGGCGGCTACGTCGTGCAGGTCTCATCGCAGCAGACCGAGGATAGCGCCCACGCCTCCTACCGGGTGCTTCAGAGCAAGTACGGCAGCGTGCTGGGCTCCCGCGCACCGGTGGTCAAGCGGGTCGACCTCACCGACAAGGGCAAGGGAATCGTCTATCGCGCCTTCGCTGGTCCCTACGGCTCGCTCGAAGAGGCGAACCAGGCCTGCAACAGTTTGAAATCCGCTGGCCTGTCTGCCTGCTTCGTCCAGAGGAATTAACGGCCGTTTCCTTGACCCTCCCGCGGGTCAGGGTTAATCGGCCGTATGAGCACGCGGGCTTTCATTACCGGCGTTTCCGGAACGGAACTAACCGCCGCCGAGCGGGAGTTTATCCGCAGCGAACGCCCATGGGGTTTCATCCTCTTCAAGCGCAACGTCGAGACGCCGGCTCAAGTTGCTGCACTCGTTGCGGAATTGCGGGCGGTCGCGGGTTTCGCTGATGCCCCTGTCCTGATCGACCAGGAGGGTGGACGTGTGCAGCGCCTGGGGCCGCCGCATTGGCCGGTCTATCCGCCGGGCGCTATTTTCGCCGGCCTCTACGATACTGATTCGGCGCTCGGGCTGACTGCGGCGCGCCTCAGCGCCCGGCTGATCGCGGCCGATCTCGCCGATCTCGGCATTACCGTGGATTGCTTGCCGCTGGCTGATGTGCCCGTGGCTGGCGCCAACGCCGTCATCGGGAACAGGGCTTACGGCACCGAACCGGGAAAGGTCGCCGCGATCGCCCGCGCGGTCACCGAGGGCCTGGAAGAGGGCGGCGTGTTGCCGGTCCTCAAGCACATCCCCGGCCATGGCCGAGCTACGGCCGATACCCATTTCAATCTGCCGACGGTCGACACGTCGCGAGACGAACTGGATCGCACCGACTTCGCGGCATTCAAGCCGCTGGCAGATTTGCCGATGGCCATGACTGCACATGTTGTGTTTAGCGCAGTCGACCCCGCCCATCCGGCGACGACATCTGCGACAATGATCGCTGAGGTGATTCGCGGCACAATCGGGTTCCAGGGTTTGTTAATGAGTGATGACGTGTCGATGAATGCACTGTCGGGCAATATCGCCGAGCGGACCCGCGCGATATTTGCGGCCGGCTGCGACATGGCCCTGCATTGCAACGGCAACATCGAGGAAATGCGTGAGGTCGCCGGCCAGACACCCGAGCTGGCGGGTAGGGCGCTGGAGCGGGCGAACGCCGCGCTCTCGGCGCGTCAAGGACCGCAACCGTTTGATCGCGCGGCCGCGCGCGTCGAACTGGACGCATTGATCGCACGGGCAAACACGGCATCGGCATGACCGCAGAAATCCTATCGTTTGAAACCGGGCGGCCCGCAGAGCTCGCCGAGGGTGAGCCGGCGTTGGTGGTCGACGTCGAGGGTTATGAGGGCCCGCTCGACCTGCTGCTCGCACTGGCGCGGCAGCAGAAGGTCGATCTTGCCAAGATCTCGATCCTGGCGCTCGCCGATCAATATCTCCACTTCATCGAAGCCGCGCGAAAGATCCGCCTGGAGCTTGCCGCCGACTATCTCGTGATGGCGGCCTGGCTCGCCTTTCTGAAATCTCGCCTGCTGCTGCCGGAGCCGCCGAGTGCGGAAGGCCCGAGCGCCGAGCAGATGGCGACGGCGCTCGCCAACCGCCTGCGCCGGCTGGAGGCCATTCGTGAAGCCGCCAACCGGCTGATGAACCGGCAGCAATTGCTGCGCGACATCTTCCCGCGCGGCGAGCCCGAGCAGATCGCCGAGATCAAGCATCCGAAATACACCGCGACGCTCTATGACCTGCTCACCGCTTATGCCGCGCAGCGCCAGTCGCGCGTGCTGGCGAGCGTGCATCTGGCCAAGCGCACGGTGTGGTCGCTCGCCGAGGCGCGCGCCACGCTGGAGCGGCTGGTCGGCAGCATCAGCGAGCAAGACGATTGGGGCGTTCTCGACGATTTTCTGCTGCAGCACGTCGCCGATCCGACGCAGCGCGCGACGGTGCTCGCCTCGAGCTTCGCGGCTGCGCTCGAGCTGGTGCGCGAAGGTCAGCTCGAGCTGAATCAGAAAGAGGCGTTTGCGCCCATCTATTTCCGGAAGGGGCGCCCCAAGCCGGTCATGGACGCAGCTCCTGCGCCCGATGCGCCGGTCGCTTAAGTGCAACAAGGAGAATCTGCCATGGCAAGCCTGGCTGAAGTGCGGGTAGAAGAGGCCGAGCCGATGGAGAACGAGTCCCAGGCACGTCCCGAAGAATTGCGGCTGCTGGAAGCGCTGCTGTTCGCTTCGAATGAACCGCTGGACACCGCGACGTTGGCCAAGCGCATGCCCGAGGGCGTGGACGTGAAGGCCGCGCTCGAGCAGTTGCAGGCCGACTATTCCCTGCGCGGCGTGAATCTCGTGCGGGTCGCCAACAAATGGACCTTCCGCACCGCGGGCGATCTCGCTTGGCTGATGACCCGCGAGAGCACCGAGACCCGCCGCCTGTCGCGCGCCGCGATCGAGGTGCTGGCGATCATCGCCTATCACCAGCCGGTGACGCGCGCCGAGATCGAGGAGATCCGCGGCGTCGTCACCTCGAAGGGCACGCTGGACGTGCTGCTGGAAACCGGCTGGATCAAGCCGCGCGGCCGTCGCAAGACGCCGGGCCGTCCCTTGACCTTCGGAACCACCGAGGACTTCCTGTCGCAGTTCACTCTGGAACAGCTTGGCGATCTGCCGGGCCTGGAGGAGCTGAAGGGCACCGGCCTCCTGGATTCGCGTCTGCCGACCGGATTCAGCGTGCCGACGCCGTCGGATGACCCGACTTTGCGGGAGGACGAGGATCCGCTGGAACCGGGCGAGGACCTTGATCTTGCGCTGGCGCCCGCGGTCGAGCCCGAGACGCCGCCGGAAGGCGGCAATGAGGGTGGCGAGGACTGACGTCCCGGCCTTTTACCGGACACCTGCGACCAGTTAACACTAGCAAAATTACGTAGCGCCAACAGCGAATTGGCGCTGCCTTGGTCCTTGTTTTTGACACCTGCCAAGCCTAGGTTTCGGTGAAGATCGGCCGGTCCTCGGCCATGCGCGTTTGGAGGGTTGCAGGATGGGTTCACTCAGCATTTGGCACTGGGTCCTGGTGATCGCAGTGGTCCTGCTGCTGTTCGGTCGCGGCAAGATCTCGGATCTGATGGGCGACGTGGCGCAGGGCATCAAGGCGTTCAAGAAGGGCATGCAGGACGACGACAAGGTCGCCGACAAGCCCGAGCCGGCCAAGTCCATCGAGCACAACAATGCCGCGCCGACCGCGGCACGGTCCGACGTCGGCAGCAAGGCCGTCTGAGCCAGAGAGCACGCGAGACGCGGGTAGCGGACCCGATCCTGCGCGCGAGGGATTGGGCCGGCTTGCTGCTGGCGTGAACGGAAGACCTCATGTTCGACATCGGGTGGAGTGAACTGGTCCTGATCGGGGTCGTGGCCCTGATCGCCATCGGCCCGAAAGAGCTGCCGGGCGTGCTGCGCATGGTCGGGCAATGGATGGGCAAGGCGCGCAAGATGGCCGCCGAATTCCAGGGGCAATTCCAGGAAGCGATGCGCGAGGCCGAAATGGCCGACCTCAAGAAGAGCTTTGACGAGGTCAAGGAAGCGGCTTCCGGATTCGCCGGCAACAATTTGATGACTTCGCTTCAGAAAGACGTCAGCGACGCGCTCCGCGTCGATGCGCTGGACAAGCCAGCCGAGACCTCGACCACCACCGCTGTCGAACCGCTGGCGACTTCAATCGAGGCGCTGGCGACTTCAAGCGAAGCGCTGGCGACGCCCACCACGCCCGAAGCGCCGACGCCCGAGACCTTCGTGGAAGCCGAGGCACATGCGCCCGTGAATGAGCCGCTCGCCATCACCCGTGAGGTCGAGCAGGCGCAGGTGGCGCAAGGTTCGGCCACGCAAGATTCGGTGATCCAGGACACCGCGCCGGCCGAGGCGATCAAGGACGCCAGAGCGTCATGAGCGCCGCGGATATCGAGGCCAGCAAAGCTCCCCTGATGGACCATTTGATCGAGCTGCGTTCGCGGCTGATCAAAGCACTGCTCGGCTTCGGCATTGCCTTCATCTTCTGCTTCTTCTTCGCCAAGCAGATCTACAACGTGCTCGTCTGGCCGTTCGTGTGGGTCGCGGGTCCCGAGAACTCGAAATTCATCTACACGGCGCTGCTGGAATATTTCATCACCCAGCTCAAGCTGGCGCTGTTCGGCGCCGGCTTCATCTCGTTCCCGATCGTCGCGACGCAGATCTACAAGTTCGTCGCTCCCGGCCTCTACAAGCACGAGAAGCAGGCCTTTCTGCCGTATCTGGTCGCGACCCCGTTCTTCTTCGTGTTGGGCGCAGCACTGGTCTATTTCGTCGTGCTGCCGATGCTGGTCCGCTTCTCGCTCGGCATGCAGCAGGCCGGCAGCGACGACACCGCACAGATCCAGCTGCTGCCCAAGGTCGGCGAATATCTGTCGCTGATGATGTCGCTGATCTTCGCCTTCGGCATCGCCTTCCAGCTTCCGGTGATCCTGACACTGCTCGGGCGTATCGGCATCGTCACGTCAAAAATGCTGCGCGAGAAGCGCCGCTATTTCATCGTCGTCGCCTTCGTCATCGCGGCCGTTCTGACCCCGCCCGACGTGCTCAGCCAGTGCTCGCTCGCGATACCCTTGCTCGCGCTCTACGAGGGTTCGATCATCGCGGTGGGGATCGTGGAGAAGAAGGCGGCAGCTTCGCAAGCCTCTAGCGGCACCGACATATCGACGCCGGCCAATCCGGCGGAGTAGGCGATACCCCTCGCTGTCATTCCCCGCCTTGTGCGCAATTGCGCACTGGAGCGGGGAATCCAGTACGAGGCGGCCTATCGGGAAAGCAGTGATGCCTCTGGAATACTGGATCGGGCGCGGGGGGGGGGGGGGGGCGCCGCGCGGGGGGGGGGGGGGGGGGTGTGTTTTTTTTAAAAAAAAATTTTTTGTTGGGGTGAAAACAACCCA
>NZ_JBVVPL010000010.1:18595-24427 GCF_055807615.1 Bradyrhizobium sp. MV1.5
GCCCTGGGGTGGGGGTAAACCTGTCCGCGGCGCCCTTTCGGCACCCCTGTCATCCCTCTTTAATCCTGGCCCGCCCGCTTGCGGGGGCCATGACAGCCGTGCTAGGGGAGTCAGCCATTTGCATGAATGCAAATCCAGGATTTGCAGGGTTGCAACAAGCCCCAGGACTTCGGCCATGCACGACATCAAATCGATCCGCGACAACCCGCAAGCCTTCGACGCCGGCCTCGTACGACGCGGCCTGAAGCCGTTGTCGGCCTCGCTGCTAGCGATCGACGAGACCCGGCGTACGGCGATCCTGGCTTCCGAGCAGGCGCAGGCGCGGCGCAATGCGGCCTCCAAGGAAATCGGCGATGCCAAGAAGGCGAAGGACGAGGCGCGCGCGGCGAAGCTGATGGCGGAAGTTACCGAGCTCAAGACCACGATGCCGGAGCTCGAGGCGACCGCGAAGGCTGCCGACGAGGAGCTGACGAAAGAGCTGTCCGCGATTCCGAACATCCCGTTAGACGAAGTGCCCGATGGCGTCGACGAGCACGGCAACGTTCAGCACCATGTGTTCGGCAACAAGCGCAATTACGGCTTCGCGCCGAAGCTGCACGACGATCTCGGGACCGCCCTCGGCTACATGGATTTCGAGACAGCGGCAAAACTATCGGGTGCGCGCTTCGTCGTACTCAAGAAGGGGTTGGCGAGACTGGAGCGCGCGCTCGGCCAGTTCATGCTCGACCTGCATATCAACGAGCACGGCTACACCGAGGTCAATCCGCCGCTGCTGGTGCGCAACGAGGTGATGTTCGGCACCGGGCAGTTGCCGAAATTCGAGGACGATCAGTTCTGGGCGATCAGGGGTGAGCTCCTGGCCGCGCCGGACCCAGAGCGGCTGATGACCGAGCGCCTCGGCCTCATCCCGACCGCCGAGGTTGCCCTCACCAACCTCGTCCGCGAATCCATCCTGGACGAGAAACAATTGCCGATGCGGCTGACTGCGCTGACGCCGTGTTTTCGCGCGGAGGCTGGTGCGGCCGGGCGCGACACCCGAGGCATGATCCGGCAGCACCAGTTCACCAAGGTCGAGCTGGTCTCGATCACAACGCCCGAAACCAGCAAGGACGAACTGGAGCGGATGCTGTCCTGCGCCGAACAGGTGTTGCAGAAGCTCGAGTTGCATTATCGCGTGATGACGCTGTGCGCAGGAGATATGGGTTTCTCGTCGCAAAAAACCTATGACATCGAGGTCTGGATGCCGGGGCAGGGCGAGGGCGGCATGTTCCGCGAGATCTCGAGCTGCTCGGTCTGCGGCGACTTCCAGGCGCGGCGCATGGATGCCCGCTCGCGCGGGCCCGACGGCAAGCCGCGTTTCGTGCATACGCTGAACGGCTCGGGTACCGCGGTCGGCCGCGCGCTGATCGCCGTGATGGAGACTTATCAGCAGGAGGACGGCTCGATTGCAGTCCCCGATGTGCTCCAGCCCTATATGGGCGGCCTGAAGGTCGTCGCGCGCGAGTAAGGCACGTTGCTCGCCTGAAACGGTCGAAACGTTTGGTTGCGAAGATCGGGCGGCCGGTTATCCTGCCGGCCACCCGACAACGCGAACCGATCGTTCATGGCCTTGCACCGCGACATCTTCTGGGTCGGCAGACAATGGGCGGTGACGGGTGCCGGCATCCAGGCTGTCGATCAGCGGCTGCGTGGCGTGCTCGACATCGAGATCACGCGGCTCTGGGACGATCATCTCGTCCAGAGCCGGCGGGCCAAGCCCGGTGTGAATGCCGCGGATTTCGACCGGGCACTGACGCTGGCACGCGAACGCTTTCCGCAGGCGCCGTTGGCGGATCCGGTCGTTGCACAGCTGGAGGCGCTCGGCGTCATCGAGGCTCCCATCGTGAGCCCGGTCGTGCCGGCGATGAAATTGCACGCGGAGGGCCGGCTGGCGCGCTTCCTGCCGCAATGGCGCGTTCGCCGATAGCCGGCCAGGCCGGCAACCGGGTGCCGGCGCCAGTCGGCCGGTTTGCCTGATCGGCCCCGGCCGGATAAGACGGCTCAGACCCGCTTCAGGAATCGACCTTTCCCATGCGCATTCTCTGTACCAATGACGACGGCATCCACGCCCCCGGCCTCAAGGTCCTGGAGGAGATCGCGCGCGCATTGTCCGATGACGTCTGGGTGGTCGCGCCTGAGCTCGACCAGTCCGGCGTGTCGCATTCGCTGTCGCTGAACGATCCGCTGCGGCTGCGCGAGGTCGGACCGCGGCATTTCGCGGTGCGCGGCACGCCGACCGACTGCGTCATCATGGGCGCGCGCCACATCCTCGGCGCCAAGCTGCCCGATGTCGTGCTGTCCGGCGTCAACAAGGGCCGCAACGTCGCCGAGGACGTGGTCTATTCCGGCACCATCGCCGGCGCGCTGGAGGGTACCATCCTGGGGCTGCCGTCCTTCGCCCTGTCGCAGGAATTCAGCGTCGAGACCCGCGACCGGCCGCTGTGGGACACTGCGCGCAAATTCGGGCCCGACATCCTGCGCAAGGTGATCGCCGCCGGCATCCCGAAGGACACCGTCATCAACGTCAACTTCCCCGCCTGCGCGCCGGAGGATGTGCTGGGCATTCGCGTGACGCGGCAGGGCAAGCGCAACCTCGGCTTCCTCAAAATCGACGAGCGCAAGGACGGCCGTGGCAATCCCTATTTCTGGATCGGCTTCGAGCGCACTGCGATGATGGATACGCCCGCTGAAGGCACCGATCTCGCGGCGCTGCGCGAACGCTACGTCTCCGTCACGCCGCTCAGGCTCGACCGGACCAACGAGGCGTTTTCCGAGGCGCTGAGTGCAACGCTGAAGTAAGTCCGACTGGAACGGGGCCTAGCCGCCGCGAAGCGCGGCTTCGATGGTCTTGCCGAGCGCGTCGAGCTGAAACGGCTTCTGAAGCGCCGGCCGATCGCGGTACTGCTCGGGCAGGCCGGAGGAGCCGTATCCGGTCGCGAAGATGAACGGGCAGCCCTTCGCCTTGATGACGTCGGCGACCGGCGAGATGACCTTGCCGTTGACGTTGACGTCGAGAATGGCGATGTCGAACTCGGTTGCCTGGGCGAGCCGCATGGCCTCGGTGATGTCGCCAGCTTCGGCTGCGACCTTGTAGCCAAGCTCTTCGAGCATGTCCGCGACCATCATCCTGATCATCACCTCGTCTTCGACGAGGAATACAGAGCGGCCGGTAAGCCCCGTCGCGGTCATGGTGGAGTCCTTGCCCATTGCCAAAAACGTTCGCAGATAACATGAATCGACGCAATGCGCGTTTCGACGAACGGATGCCTGAAAATGGCCATCGCGGCTCGCCCGTTGCAAGCCAATTTGTGGTCAACTACGCCATCCCAAGCGTATCATGGGTTCCTGAGCCGGAACAAGAATCTAGCGCCCCCCGGGTTGGCGCCCCGGACTCCAAAAGACAGCACAGCAGGCAATGACCCCCCATCAGCACCCGCCGGAAAAGATGATGTTTCAGCTCACGCTGAGGCGTCGGGGCATCAGCGACCAGGCGGTCCTGCGGGCCATGGAGGAGGTGCCGCGCGATCAATTCGTCGACGACGCCGATCGCGACGGCGCCTATCGCGACAGCGCGCTACCGATTGCCTGCGGGCAGACCATCAGCCAGCCCTTCGTCGTCGCCTACATGACCGAGCAGCTCCAGCTTCAGAAGAAGCACCGCGTGCTCGAGATCGGCGCCGGCTCGGGCTACCAGGCGGCGGTGCTGTCGCGGCTCGCCGGCCAGGTGTTGACGGTCGAGCGCTACCGCAAGCTGGCGGATGCCGCACGTATCAGGCTTGAAAAGCTCAACTATCACAACGTCGAGGTGATGCTGGGCGACGGACTCAATCTGCCCCCCAATATCGGCCCGTTCGACCGCATCATCGTCACGGCGGCGATGGAGCAGCTCCCGGAGAATCTGGTCGAGCGGCTGGAGGTGGGCGGCATCCTGATCGCGCCCGTCGGCCCCCATCAGGGCGTCCAGACGCTGATCCGGCTGAGCCGGACCGAAGCCGCGGTCGAGCGCAAGGAACTCGTCGAGGTCCGCTTCGTGCCGGCGCTGCCCGGTGTGGCGCGGGAGCTGTAGAATTCCGGATTGGCTGTGCTGACAACGTCTTATTGGGAGGGTTAAGCCGTTATTTACTCGGCGCGTGTTTACTTAAAACACCAGTTCTGTTGCGTACGAGTGAGTAACCATGTCCGTTGCCGCCGAGTTGCTTTACTCGCGCCGTGTGCCGCAGGTCGCGGTGCTGGCGCTGATCTCCTTCAGCTTCGCAGGGTGCAGCGCCGACATGTCGTCGCGCATGTCCCAGTCGAACTTCTCCAATCCCTTCGCGCAGGAATCGACCGGTTCGGTGCAGCAGGCACCGCCGCCGCAGCGTGAGCTGCCGCAATATTCGCGGCCGCAGACGCAGCCCGGTTCCTATCAGTCGCAGCCTTTGCCGCCGGCGGTGTCCGCGCCGCAATCCTACCCCGTTGCAACAGGCGGTGTGTCCGGAGGTGGTCGCGGTGTCGGCTCCTACGCCCCCCCGGCGCAGCCGCATCTGGAGACCACGGCCACCGTGCCGCCGCGCTCGGTTGCAGCCGCCCAGCCGGTCGGTGGAACCAAGATCATCGTCGGCACCAGCGATACGCTCGACCTGCTTGCCAAACGCTATCGCGTCACGCCGCAGGCGATTCTCGCCGCCAACGGCTATAAGGGGCCGCGCGCGCTCTCGCCCGGCCAGCAACTGATCATTCCGCACCAGGCGACGGCCGCTGCGCCCGCGCCGCTCATGGTTCCCGTTGCGGCGGCCCCCGCGCTGGCGCCTGCTGCGAGGCCGGTTGCGGCCGTTGCCGCGCCGTCGAGCACGCACTTCGTGAACCACGGCGACACGCTCGCCAGCATTGCCCGCAAGAACCATATCTCGGCGGCCGAACTGGCCCGCGCCAACCGCCTCGATCCCTCTGCAAAGCTCAAGCTTGGCGCCAGGCTGACCGTGCCCGGCGCCAAGACCGCCGCGGTCGCGGCACCGCTTGCTGCGGCTCCGATCGGAGCCGCTCCCGTCGCGGGGACGCTGCAGCCCGTTGCGGCCGCACCTGCGCCCGCTACCAAAATGGCGGCCGTCGCCGCGCCCGTGCAGAGCGCGCGCCTGGCCCAGGCCACGGCCAATGTCGAAGACAAGGCCGCGGAAGCTCCGGCGAAAGCCGCGGAGACCACCAGCGCGCTGCCGACTTTCCGCTGGCCGGTGCGCGGCAAGGTGGTCACGAGCTACGGCGCCAAGACCAATGGCAAGTCCAACGACGGCATCAATCTCGCGGTGCCCGAGGGTACGCCGGTCAAGGCAGCTGAAGACGGTGTCGTTGCCTATTCCGGCAACGAGCTGAAAGGTTACGGCAATCTCGTCCTGGTTCGGCACTCCAACGGCTACGTCACCGCATATGCCCATGCGAGTGAGCTGATGGTGAAGCGCGGCGATACCATCAAGCGCGGCCAGGTCATTGCCAAGTCGGGTCAATCCGGGGAGGTGGCGTCGCCGCAACTCCACTTCGAGATCCGTAAGGGATCGAGCCCGGTTGACCCGCTTCAATTCCTGAACGGGGCTTGAGCCTGAAGTAGGGCGCGCCATCGCCACAAAGCGGTGTCGTCGCCCGGCTCGACCGGGCGACCCAGTACGCCGCAGCGTCTCGATCGATCACAACCGTCTCTGGAATACTGGATCGGGCGCGGGGGGGGGGGGGGGGGGGGTTGGGTTTGGGTATTAAAATAGCGACCTACCCCGGACCCTAAACCCCCGCCCCCCCCCACACACCAGCACCAAAACACACGCGCCG
>NZ_JBVVPL010000010.1:24437-61446 GCF_055807615.1 Bradyrhizobium sp. MV1.5
ACCTCCCCCCCCCCCCCCCCCCCCCCCCCGGGGGGGCGCCCCCGCGGGCGGGGGGGGGCCCCAGACCCCCGCGGCCCCTCTATTCAACACACCCTTCTCTGCAATCCTGCACCCCCCGCTTGCGGGGGCGATGACAGTTTTGGGTTGGGCTATGACTGTGGCTACGTCGCCGTCAGCTTCACGCCGAGCCGGCCCGCAAGCTCCTGCACGAACTGCCAGGCGACGCGGCCCGAGCGCGAACCGCGCGTCGTCGACCATTCAAGTGCCTCGCGCTCCAGCGCGTCATCGTCGACCTTGACGCCGAAATGGCTGCAATAGCCCCGCACCATGGCGAGATATTCGTCCTGGCTGCAGCGGTGGAAGCCAAGCCAGAGGCCAAAGCGATCCGACAGCGAGACCTTCTCCTCGACGGCTTCGCCGGGATTGATCGCGGTCGAGCGCTCGTTCTCGATCATCTCGCGCGCCAGCAGATGGCGGCGGTTGGAGGTGGCGTAGAGGATGACGTTCTCCGGCCGACCTTCGATGCCACCTTCCAGCACCGCCTTGAGCGATTTGTAGGACGCATCATTGCCGTCGAAGGAGAGATCGTCGCAGAACACGATGAAGCGGAAGGACGAGGCGCGTAGCTGCTCCATGAGGGTCGGCAGGCTCTCGATGTCCTCGCGATGAATCTCGATCAGCTTCAGTCTGTCGGCCGGTTTGCGCTCCGCGTTTATGCTGGCATGCGCCGCTTTCACCAGCGACGACTTGCCCATGCCGCGCGCGCCCCAGAGCAGTGCGTTGTTGGCGGGCAATCCGTTGGCGAAGCGCTCGGTGTTCTCCATCAGGATGTCGCGCATCCGATCGACGCCCTTGAGCAGGAACAGTTCGACGCGGCTGACCCGCGGCACCGCCGCAAGGCGGCCGTCCGGGTGCCAGACGAATGCATCTGCCTGCTTGAACGACTCGCGTTCGGCGGCGGGCTTGCCTCGAGCGGAGAGATGCGCCGCGATCGTCTCCAGCGCGCGAACGATGCGCTCCTGGGAGACGCTTTGGTTGGCCTTCGAAGTCGTCTTGGAAGTCGCCTTGGAAATCGTCTTGAAAGCCGCTTTGACGGCCGCCTTGGGACGTTTTGCCGCGACGCCGGCTGGCTTCGCGGCAGGGGTGCGGGGGCCTTTGCCGGCCGGGCTTTTGCTTGGTTTTTGGGGCATGTCCGAAGTTCCTGAGAATGCAGCCTTATCGGGCCTGAGCGCGCGCCGCAAGGTGGCTAAAAGGGCGGTCTGGCAGCGTTGCAATTGGGGCAATGGCCGCTATAGTCCGCGCGAATTTGACCGAACCGGTCGCCATCTGGGCCTGACCGGTTTTCCCCCGTTCTCACGAGGATCGTCCGAATGCTGATTACCCCTGCGTATGCCCAGGCTGCGGGCGCCGGCGACACCAGCGGCATGTTGATGTCGCTGCTGCCGTTCGCCCTGATCTTCGTGATCATGTACTTCCTGATTCTGCGTCCGCAGCAGAAGAAGGTCCGTGACCACGCCGACCTCGTGAAAAACATCCGCCGCGGCGACACCGTGGTGACCTCGGGCGGTCTCGTCGGCAAGGTCACCAAGGTCGTCGACGACGACCAGATCGAGTTCGAGATCGCCGATGGCGTGCGGGTGCGGCAGATGCGCTCGATGGTCTCCGGCGTGCGCGCCAAGGGGGAGCCGGCCAAGGAATCCAAGGAAAGCGCCAAGGAAGACGCCGCGTCGAAGTAAGTGCTTCCGCGAGTCTCTCAAGTTTTCCTGCAAATCTCCTGATCTGACAGGTCCAGTCGATGTTGTATTTCACGCGGTGGAAGGCGCTCGGGATTATCCTGACGGCGCTGATCGTGTGCCTCTGCGCGGTCCCGAACTTCTTCTCCGAAGCGCAGGTCAAGACCTGGCCCGCCTGGGCGCAGCGGAAGCTCGTGCTCGGCCTCGATCTCCAGGGCGGCTCCTCTTTGCTGCTCGAGGTCGATTCCAACTATGTGAAGAAGGAAAAGCTCGATCAGATCCGCGACGACGTCCGTCGCGTGCTGCGCGAGGCCAAGATCGGCTTTACCGGCGGCGTCACCGTGCGCAACGACGCGGCCGAGGTTCGCATCACCAAGGAATCCGACCAGCAGCCGGCGCTGGCCAAGCTGCGTGATTTGGCCCAGCCGCTCGGCGGCCTGATGGGATCCAGCGGTCAGCGCGACCTCGAAGTGACTGACGCCGGGGGCGGATTGATCCGCCTGAGCATCCCGCAGGGCGCGATGCTCGACCGTTTGCGCAAGACCATCGAGCAGTCGATCCAAATCGTCGAGAAGCGCGTCAACGAGCTTGGCACCGTCGAGCCTATCATCCAGCGTCAGGGTAACGACCGCATCCTGGTGCAGGTCCCCGGCCTTCAGGATCCGACCCGCCTGAAGGAGCTGCTGGGCAAGACTGCGAAGTTGGAATTCCGCATGGTCGATCCCTCGGTGCCGCCAGACCAGGCGCAGCAAGGCACGTTGCCGCCGGACACCGAGTACCTGCCGAGCGCCTCGCCGCCGCCGCCCGGCGAGGTGGTCAAGAAGCAGGTGCTGGTTGCGGGCGGCGATCTAACCGACGCCCAGGCGACCTTCGACCAGCGTAGCAATGAGCCGGTCGTCAGCTTCAAGTTCAATAGCTCGGGTGCGCGCAAGTTTGCGCAGGCCACGCAGGAGAATGTCGGGCTGCGCTTCGCAATCATTCTCGACAACAAGGTGATCTCCGCGCCGGTCATTCGCGAGCCGATCACCGGCGGCCAGGGCCAGATCTCCGGCAGTTTCACCGTGCAGTCGGCCAACGACCTCGCGATCCTCTTGCGCGCCGGCGCGCTGCCGGCGCCACTGACTGTCGTGGAGGAACGCACTGTCGGGCCGGGCCTCGGCCAGGACTCGATCGAGAAGGGCGAACTTGCTGCTTATGTCGGTTCGATCATGGTCGTCGTGTTCATGCTGTTGACGTATCGGCTGTTCGGCGTGTTCGCCAACATCGCCGTCTGTATCAACGTTGCCATGATCTTCGGCCTGCTGTCGCTGCTCAGCGCCACGCTGACCCTGCCGGGCATCGCCGGCATCGTGCTCACGGTCGGTATCGCGGTCGACTCCAACGTGCTGATCTATGAGCGCATCCGCGAGGAATTGCGCGGCGGGAGAAGCCCGATATCGGCGATCGACGCAGGCTTCAAGCGGGCGCTTGCCACCATTCTCGACTCCAATATCACCACCTTCATCGCCGCTGCAGTGCTGTTCATGATCGGCACCGGTCCGGTGCGCGGCTTCGCAGTGACGCTCGGCATTGGCATCATAACCACCGTCTTCACCGCCTTCACAATGACCCGCCTGATCGTCGCATGGTGGGTGCAGTGGAAGCGGCCGAAGACCGTGCCGATTTGATCATCGAGGCCGGCTGTGACCACTACTCAAATCGTTCTCATCTCCCTCGGCGTCGTCATTGCCGTGCTGACCGTGGTCAGCGTGCTCGGGCTGCTGCCGTCGCTGCGCATAGTGCCGGATGACACGCATTTCGACTTCACCCAGTTCCGCCGCATCTCGTTCCCGATCTCGGCGACGCTCTCGATCCTCGCCATCGTGCTGTTCTTCACGCACGGCCTGAATTTCGGCATCGACTTCAAGGGTGGCACCCTGATGGAGGTGCGTGCCAAGTCGGGCACGGCGGACATTGCGCAGATGCGGTCCACCCTCGGCAGTCTGGGCCTCGGAGAAGTCCAGCTGCAGCAATTCGGCGGCCCCGCCGACGTGCTGCTTCGCGTTGCCGAGCAGCCGGGCGGCGACAAGGCGCAGCAGGCAGCTGTCGACAAGGTCCGCGCTGCCCTCGGCGACTCCGTGGACTATCGCCGCGTCGAGGTGGTGGGGCCGCGTGTCTCCGGCGAACTGCTGAGCTACGGCATGCTCGGCCTGATGCTGGCGATCGTCTCGATCCTGGTCTATCTCTGGTTCCGCTTCGAGTGGCAGTTTGCGCTCGGCGCCATGATCGCCAACGTGCACGACATCGTGCTGACGATCGGCTTCATGTCGATCAGTCAGGTCGATTTCGACCTGACCAGCATCGCGGCGCTTCTGACCATTTTGGGCTATTCACTCAACGACACCGTCGTCATCTACGACCGCATCCGTGAAATGCTGCGGCGCTACAAGAAGATGCCGATGCCGCAGCTCCTCAACGAGTCCATCAACTCGACGCTGTCGCGCTCGATCATCACCCATTTCACTGTGACGCTGGCGCTGCTGGCCCTGCTGCTGTTCGGCGGCCATGCGATCCACAGCTTCACCGCGGTGATGATGTTCGGCGTGGTGCTGGTCGGCACCTATACCTCGATCTTCATCGCGGCCCCGATCCTGATCTATCTCGGCGTCGGCGAGCATCGTGAAGATTCGGTCGATAAGGCTACGCCCGCGAAGAAAAGCAAGGCATGATCCGAACCGGATGCCCTCGCAGGAGTTTGCGAGGGCAGTAGGCTCCTTCGGACGAAGCTCATGGCCGGCGATCCCAACGCACCGCATTTCCCCCGCTCGGCGCCGATCGAAGCTTATGGCAAGGGCGGCTTTGCCTTTGCCGGCATGTCGCATCGGGGATCGCTGCTTTGCCTGCCCGACGCGATCTGGGCCTGGGACATAACGGACCCCGCGAAGATCGACCGCTATTCGCTGGATCGAGTCTTCAAGTCCGCCAACAGCATCGACACGCTCCTGATCGGCACCGGAACCGGAGTCTGGCTGCCGCCAGCGGAACTGCGCCAGGCGCTTAAAGCGGCGAGGGTGGTGCTGGATACGATGCAGACCGGTCCCGCCGTGCGTACCTACAACATCATGATCGGCGAACGGCGGCGCGTCGCGGCCGCGCTGATCGCCGTGCCATGAGTGGCTCCGCGCCGCCGCCGGATTCTGCCGCGTTCTGTGCTGACCTCGTGCGCAGCCACGACTTTCCGCGCTATGCCGCGACCCTGTTCGCGCCTGCTGCCGAGCGCCGCGCGCTGCTGGCGCTCTATGCCTTCAATGTCGAGATCGTCCGCGTCCGCGACCAGGTGACCCAGCCCTTGCCCGGTGAAATCCGCCTGCAATGGTGGACCGACATGCTGTCGGGCCAGGTCCATGGCAGCGCCGAGGGCAATCCGGTGGCGGCGGAGCTGCTCCGCGCAATTCGTGATTTCGACCTGCCGGTCGAACCGCTGTCGCTACTCGCCGACGAGCATCAATTCGATCTCTACAACGACCCAATGCCAACAATGGCGGCGCTGGAGGGCTACCTCGCGGCGACCTCATCGGCGCTGTTCGATCTCGCCGCCCGGATCATGGGACCATCGTCGGAGGCGGCCGAGCATCTCGCCCGCCATGCCGGGCTGGCGCAGGGCATCGTAGAGGTCATCGCCAATCTGCCGCGCGATGCGGCGCGCCGGCAATTGTTCCTGCCGCAGCAGGTGCTGGCGAGCCACGATTGCGACGTGGAAGACGTCTTCGCCGGCAAGGAGACGCCAAACTTGCGCGCCGCGCTGGACCAGCTCTTGGCCGAGGCGCGGCAACATTTGACGACGGCCTTGTCGCTGCTGGTGGAGGTGCCGGCATCAGTGCGTCCAGCGTTCCTTCCGCTCGGACAAGCGCGGGCCGACCTCAAGCGCCTGTCGCAGCCCGGGCGCAATCTATTTACGCCGCAGCCGTCATCGCGGCTGCATACGCTGTGGACGCTTTGGCGGGCTTCACGTTCGCGGGAATTTACCAAATAGCGGTTGGCTTATCGCCGGAGCCGGGCAAATGCTCTATGCTGTCCTATGGCTGAGTTGTCCCAAAGCATCTCCTCTGATCTCAGCGGCCTTCCGGTCGCACCTGATGACATCCATGCCGCCGCCGAGACGATCCGCGGCGCCGTCGTCGAGACGCCCTGTAGCTACAGCCGAACGCTGAGCCATATCTGCGGCTCCGACATCTGGCTGAAATTCGAGAACCTCCAGTTCACGTCCTCGTTCAAGGAGCGCGGTGCGCTCAACCGCCTCACGGCGTTGACGCCGGAGGAGTGCGCGCGGGGCGTCGTCGCGATGTCGGCGGGTAACCACGCGCAGGGCGTCGCCTATCACGCCAAGCGGCTCGGCATTCCCGCCACCATCGTCATGCCGGTCGGCACGCCCATGGTGAAGGTCGAAAACACCAGGCATCACGGTGCCGAGGTGGTGGTGACGGGCGCCACGCTGGAGGAGGCGGCCACGTATGCGCGCAGCCACGGCGAAGCCCGCGGCATGATCTTCGTCCATCCCTATGACGATCCGCTCGTCATCGCGGGGCAGGGCACGGTCGGGCTCGAAATACTCAAGGCCGTGCCGGAGCTCGATACGCTGGTCGTCCCGATCGGCGGCGGTGGCCTGATCAGCGGGATCGCCATTGCCGCGAAATCGATCAAGCCGTCGCTGCGGATCCTCGGCGTCGAGGCCTGGCTCTACCCCTCGATGTACAACGCCATCCACGGCGGCAATCTGCCGGCACGTGGCGACACGCTCGCCGAAGGCATCGCGGTGAAATCGCCTGGCAGGATCACGACCGAAATCGTCCGCCGCCTGGTCGACGATATCGCGCTTGTGAACGAAGCCGAGCTCGAGCGCGCAGTCGCGACCTTGATCTCGATCGAGAAGACAGTCGTCGAGGGCGCCGGCGCCGCCGGTCTCGCCGCACTGATGTCGGACCCGTCCCGTTTCGCCGGCCAGAAGGTCGGGCTGGTGCTGAGCGGCGGCAATATCGACACGCGGCTGATCGCATCGGTCCTGACCCGCGAGTTGGCGCGCGAGGGGCGGCTCACCCAGCTGTCGCTCGACATCCCCGACAGGCCCGGCCAACTGGCTGCGGTCGCGGCACTGCTGGCCGAGGCCGGCGCCAACATCATCGAGGTCTCGCACCAGCGCACGTTCTCGGATCTTCCGGCCAAGGCGACGCTGCTGCAACTGGTGATCGAGACTCGCGACAGCGCCCATCTCGACGAGGTCATGGCGAAGCTTGGCGCATCCGGATTGAGTGCGCGCTGTACCTGATTGGCGCGACGTTATTCCGGCAGGCCGGCGGCACGAAGCGCCTCGCCAAGGGACGACGCAAGCGACGGGGAACAGTTAACGCCTGAGAACTGCCGGCTGTAGCGAAACGTCGGGTGCAACTCGAGCACCCGGGCGGCCGCCGCCCTCGCTTCTTCCAGACGTCCGAGCTTTGCGAGCGCCGCAGCCAGTTGCACATAGGTAATGCTGTGTCGAGGATTGGCCTGAACCGACCGGTAGGCCGCACGACATGCTTCTTCATATCGACCGCGGTGGAAGTGACCCATGGCTTGCGCGTCGAACGCAGCAAAGGCCCAGGGATCGAACGGACTGAGCCGCACGCCCCTTTCGCTCCACTCGATGGCGCGGTCGGCTTCGCCGCTCCAACCGAGCATGACGCTGCCGAGGATGTAGGTCAGCGCCGATGATGGGCTGATGGCGAGTGCGGCGTCGAGTGCAGTGAATGCTGCGGAACGATCGTGCCCATCCATGCCGATCGAAAAAGCCGCAAGGGTGAGAGCAAGCGCGTCATCCTGTCCGTGGATCAGAGCCGACCGTGCATGATGGATCGACGCGGCCCGATTGACCGCCTGCAAACCGGCTCGAAGGAACAGGCAATGGTGGCACATTGCGGCATTGCCGTGCGCTAGCGCATAAGTGGGCTCAAGCGCGATCGAACGTGCGAGCAGCACAAGGGCTTGCGTGACCTGCTCTGGCATTCCGGAATCGACATCCGGCTGGGCCCGCAGGACAAGATCATAGGCATCGAGGCTGTCGGGCCGTTGGCGCTTGACCCTGTTGAATTCGGCGCGCCGCAGGCTCGGCGCAATGGCGCCGACGACCGATAGGGCGATGTCATCCTGGAGGGCGAAAACGTCCTCGGACCCGCGGTCGTAGCGCTCGGCCCACACATGCCCGCCGGTCGACGTATCGATCAACTGACCAGTGATGCGGACCGTTGTGCCGGTCTTCCGGACGCTGCCTTCCAGCACATACCGGACGCCAAGCTCGCGGCCGACCTGTTTCAAGTCTACCGCACGGCCCTTGTATATGAACGTCGAATTCCGCGCGATTACGAACAGCCAGTTGATGCGCGACAGTCCGGTGATGATGTCGTCGACCATCCCTTCGGCAAAGTAGTCTTGCTCTGCATCACCGCTCAGGTTCGCGAAGGGCAAGACCGCGATTGACGGCCTGTCAGGCAACATCAGCGATGGCGCTGCGGAGGCGGCGGATGCGTGATCCCGATGGGACGTCGTAACGGAGGGACCCACATAGCGATAGCCACGCCGTGGCAGGGTCTCGATCCAGCGGGCCTCTCCAGAGATATCTGCCAAAATGCGCCGCACAGCAGCGATTTGGACGGTCAAATTACTGTCCTCGATTGCCTGGGCAGGCCACGCCGCCTCGATCAAGGCTTCCTTGGACACCGGCGCGCCGGCCCGTTGCACGAGCAGGGCCAAGAGCAGGACGGCTCGCTGGCCGAGGGGGATCGGCTCGGCACCGTGGAAAAGGATTCCTGCATCGGCGTCGAGACGGAATGGACCAAATTCAAGGATCATGGCCATTGCCAAAGAAGGGCACATTTCGGAGGTTTTTTGCAATGTTTTCCGAACGGCTTCACCACTTTCAGGAGCCGCTGGATCACCATGGCGTGGTTTTCAGCAGAGCCGCACCGAGCCATGGAGGGTCACATGAACGCCAAACCGCTCATCCGCAGGTCCGGCGAGACCAAGGGAATCATGCTGCGCGGTCAACCGATGGCCTTCCTGGTAACCGGCGAAGATACAAAGCACACCAGCATGTTCGACTGGACGATACCGGCAGGGTTCGCCACAGGCCGGCACGTTCATCGCGTGCAGGAAGAGACCTTCTACATGCTGGAGGGCGAGTGCGAATGGCATGTCGGTGACGAAGTCGTCCGAGCGGCACCGGGGACCTATCTCTTCATTCCCCCCGGCGTCCCGCACAACATCACCAACGTCAGCGAGAAGCCAGCGCGCGTGCTCATGACGGTCTCTCCACCGGGACACGAACGCTACTTCGAGGAATTGGCCAAGCTGACCGCAAGCGGAGCCCCGGACGCGAAAGCCATCAGTGAATTGCGCGCCCGTTTCGACACCGACCAGCTGTCGGCGCTGACAACGAAAGGTTGAAGGCCATGTGCTGGGGCGACGGCGGATCGGCTTCGAACTCGATTCGGTCGAGCAGGTTCTTGCGCCTTGCTATCGGGGCGTCAAAGCTTCCAGGTGGGCGATCAGCCGATCGATCTCGGCTTCCGTATTGTAGTAATGCGGGGAGGCGCGCACCACCGGGGGCAGCGCGCGAATTTCGGCATCGATGCGCGTGCTCGATGGATCTGACGCACCGATCGTGATGCCGGCGGCGGCCGCGTCGCTGACGATCGTGTCCGCCTCGTACCCTTCCACCGTGAAGCTGACGATGGCTCCCGGCGCGCGTCCGAGGTCGCGAACTCTGATGCCGCGAATGGTCGCAAGGCCGCCCCTTAGGCGGTCCGCCAACATGCGGCAACGCTGCTCGATGGGGCCGATCCCGATATCGAGGGCATAATCGACAGCCGTGCCCAGCCCAAGCCGGGCTGCGTAGTTGTTCTCCCAGGTTTCGAAACGGCGCGCATCGTCACGCAGCCGATAAGCGTCCCGCGAGACCCAGGGTGCGGCGAAGTGGTCGATCATTGGCGGTTCGAGCCGCTGCAGCATCGCCCGGCGGACGTAGAGAAAGCCGGTGCCGCGCGGGCCGCGGAGGAATTTACGCCCGGTCGCCGACAACATGTCACAGCCGATGGCCTCGACGTCGACCGACATCTGTCCGACCGCCTGGCAGGCGTCGAGCAGATAAGGAATGCCTCGCGCTCGCGCGATCTTGCCGACGGCCGCAGCCGGATTGACCAGCCCGCCATTGGTCGGAACCCATGTGATCGCAATCAGCTTCACGCGCCCATCGATCATGCGTTCGAGCGCGTCGAGGTCGAGTTCGCCGCTGGCATCGCTCGGTACGATATCGATCGCGACGCCTGTTCGCTTGGCGACCTGAAGAAAGGCGACATAGTTGGCCGCGTACTCCGCCTCGGCAGTCAGGATCCGATCGCCCTTGCTAAATGGAAGCGCGTAGAAAGCCATCTGCCACGCAACCGTCGCGTTCTCCATAAGGGCGATCTCATCTGGCGCGGCATTCAGCAGGCGCGCCACTGAGCCGTAGACTGAATCAAGCCGGCGGGACTCACGGTCGGCGGCGGCATAGCCTCCGATCTCGCTCTCCAGATCGATGTGTTCCTTCATCGCCGCAACAACCGGCGCCGGCATCAGCGCCGCGCCCGCGTTGTGGAGATAGGCGAGCCGAGAGGCAGCCGGCGTGTCGCGGCGAATTCGGTTGATATCCATCATCCATGCCTCCGCGTCTCGCGATCCTCGTGCATGGATTAAACGCGTCGAGGGATGCGGGCAAGATGGCCGGGCTTGGTCTCAGATCGGGCTTGGTCTCAGATGCAGAGGCCGAGCAGCTTGATGTGGCAACCGCTGGATTTCGGCTTGCTCGCGGGCGCGGCCTCGCGCTTCACGGCAACCAGAGGTTCCCCGTCTTTTTTGCCTTTGCCTTTGCCCTTCGGTTCGTAGTCGCCGGCGATCACCATCGCCCAATAGGTGCGTTTGCCGCTGGCGTTTTTCGCGCTCGCGATCCCCACGCGGGAAGCGTTGTGCAGCAGCAAATTCTTGCGGTGTCCCGACGAGTCGATCCACTGTCCGAGGGTCTTCTCGAAATTGTCGTAGCCGTAGGCGATGTTCTCGGCGGCGCGGCCTGCGCCGGCCGGTGCGACGCGGCGGTTGAACGGGCCGAGGGCGTCGTGACTGAGGTCGTCCTTCGTCGCCATCGCGCGCGCCTGGTCCATGGCGATGCGGTCGAGGGTCGAATCGCGGACGACGCGGACCTCACCATGCTTGAGGCGGAAGCTGGAGATCAGCTCGGCCGGAGCCTCGGCCATTGCGGGCGTGGTGGCGAGCAGCAGAAGGCCGGCGATCAGGCTGCCAACCACACGATGCACCATTGTCCCCCGACTGCCCATGACCCCGCCAAGTCCTCCCGCCAAGCCCCGAATTATCCGATCGCTTCTCTATCGCCAATGTGGACGCTTCAAGGCGTGATCCACGCTAGCCAGCAGGCAGGTCGGCCTCGAAATTGAAACGGTCGCGCAGGTTCTTGCGCTGCTCCAGGATGTCCTTGAGGAAGGCGCGGTCCTGATCGTTCTTCATCATCGGCTCGATCAGGTCGAGCTGGTTCATGGCGACCAGTTGCAGGATCTCTGTGCGCGGCTTGCCGTCGGCGTTGCGTGGCAGTGCGTGCACGACCTGGATGTGTTCCGGGGGCTTCGGCCCGTTGGCGGCGGTGAGCTCGTTGCGCAATTGGCCTTCGAGCGCGGCCTGATCGGCTTCGACGAAGGCATAGAGGCCGACACCGGAGCGGCGGTCGGCAAAGGCGACGATGGCGGTGTCGCGCACGGCGGGGTTCTTGCGGATCAATTCCGTCAGCACCGGCGCGTCGTTGACGAGCCTTCGGCCGCCGCCTTCACGGTCGGTGAAGTTGAACAGGCCGCGCGTGATTGCCCGATAGACCTTCTTTCCGGTGGCGAGCCAGAGGCTGGCGGCGAACGACTTCTTCGCCAGGATCTTTCGCTCGCGCGGCGTCAGCGCCTCGGGTGCGTAGGAGCGCTTGTGCTTGAGCAGATGCCGGAGATCTTCATAGGCGAGGATGCGATAAAGCCGGCTGCGACGGTCGAAGCAGGCCGCGAGCTGGAAGTCCGTCACATAGGCGCGACCGTCGCGGCCGACCAGCCAGTTCTGTTCCTTGGCAAGATCGTTGTGGCAGATGCCGGCGCGGCGCAGCCGTCGCAGCGCGGCCTTCGCCGAGCGAAAATAGGCGAGGTCGCCATGCGGTTTCGCCAGATGCAGCGCGACACCATCGACGAAGCTGCGCACCAGCGCGCGGCGTCCGGCCCACAGCAGCTCCGGCCCGACATCGAGGCCCTTGGCGAGAGCCAGCGCATGCTTCTCGCGGGCGAACAGATGGCGCGCCAAAAGGAATGACCACCACGGCACCTCGTCGAGGCGGCGCAGCACCGCCTCGACCTCGCCGTCATCGTCGCGGAATCGGCCGCGCTCGACGGTCGAGAACACGTCGCGCTTGAGCAGCACGCCCTCGGTCCAGCGCGCGGAGAGTGTTGCGGCGTCGTCTTTGGGAAGGTTCATCGAAAACTCACGCCGCAGCGGCAATGCGCAGGTGATCGGCGATCCAGCGATCGAGATCGGCGAGCGCCAGCGCGCTCATCGCCTGCTTTTTGGCCACCGTCTTCTCATTCCCGCGCAGCCGGCTTCCGTCGGGCTTCTTCGTCGGTGCGCTGGCGAGCGGCGGGAACAGACCGAAATTGATGTTCATCGGCTGGAACGAGCGCGTGCCGGGCTCGATGGTCTCGATATGGCCGCCGGTGATGTGGCCAAGCAGGGATCCGAGCGCCGTCGTGACCGGCGGACTCGCAAGCGTCTCGCCGCGCACCTCCGCTGCCGCATAGAGACCGGCAATCAGGCCGACGCTGGCGGATTCCACATAGCCCTCGCAGCCCGTCATCTGGCCGGCAAAGCGCAGCCGCGGCTGCGCCCGCAGGCGCAACTGGCCGTCGAGCAGCTTTGGCGAGTTGAGAAAGGTGTTGCGATGCAGGCCGCCAAGGCGAGCAAATTCGGCCTTCTCCAGCCCCGGAATGGTGCGGAAGATGCGTTGCTGCTCGCCGTATTTCAGTTTCGTCTGGAAGCCGACGATGTTGTAGAGCGTGCCGAGCTTGTTGTCCTGGCGCAGCTGCACGATCGCGTAGGCCTTTGTAGTGGGATCGTGCGGATTGGTGAGGCCGACCGGCTTCATCGGCCCGTGGCGAAGAGTCTCGGCGCCGCGTTCCGCCATGACCTCGATCGGCAGGCAGCCGTCGAAATAGGGCGTGTTGGTCTCCCATTCCTTGAACTCGGTCTTCTCGCCGGCCACCAGCGCGGCGACGAAGCCGTCATACTGCTCCTTTGTCATCGGGCAGTTGATGTAGTCGGCGCCGGTGCCGCCGGGACCGACCTTATCGTAGCGCGACTGGAACCAGGCCACTGACATGTCGATGGATTCGCGGTGCACGATCGGCGCGATCGCGTCGAAGAAGGCGAGGGCGTTCTCGTCGGTCAACTCGCGGATCGCGTCGGCCAGCGGCGCCGAAGTGAGGGGGCCGGTCGCAACGATGACGTTGCTCCACTCGGCCGGCGGCAGGCCTGCGACCTCGCCGCGGGCGATCTCGATCAATGGATGATCGTTCAGCGCCTTGGTGACGGCCGCCGAGAAGCCGTCGCGGTCCACCGCCAGCGCGCCGCCGGCGGGCACCTGGTTGGCGTCGGCTGCGCGCATGATCAGCGAATCGAGGCGGCGCATCTCGGCATGCAGCAGGCCGACGGCGTTGTTGGCGGCATCGTCCGAGCGGAACGAATTGGAGCAGACGAGCTCGGCAAGCCCGTCGGTGCGGTGCGCCTCGGTCATGCGGGTCGGCCGCATCTCGTGCAGCACCACGGGCACGCCGGATTTGGCCACCTGCCAGGCGGCTTCGGAGCCGGCAAGGCCTGCGCCGATCACGTGCACGGTATTTGATTGGGGTCCTGTCATGGGCGGACAGGTAGCGCTTTTCGGCGATCAGTGGAATCGCCGAGATCGAGTTTTCTGCCTCCGGATGCGACAACGCCCGCACGAGGCGGGCGCTATCGGTTCGTCCGGTTAAGGGCTGAACGATATCAGCCCTGATACTGACCGGCGGCAACGCGCGGGATGTCCGAGCGATCGAGGCCGATATCGGCCAGCTCGCGATCGCTGAGCTGGGACAGCTCGGCAACATTGCGCTGATAGTCCCGGAAAGCCTGGATCATGCGGATGAGCGAGAGCAGCATTGGTAGTCTCCTGTAGTTCGATTCAGCTCTTGCCCGAGCCTCATCGTTGAAATGAATATAGGTGAGAGTGGTGCAGTGCGAAAGTTCCAATGTTGCGATGCAGCTAAGCGCTGGGTGCATGGCATTGGTAACGGACGATTAACCCAGGAGCACTCGCGCCCAAAGGGTGGGCGGAAGGGGAAAAGGGGTGCTGAAAATGCCCGTTAATTCACGGATTTATCGCAGTTCAGTCGGTTCCATTTAAGTGCAAATAGGTTGCTTTTAGGTTGTCTGCAAGCTGATTGCCTAGCTCCTATACCCAAGTCTTGCATGCGCGAATCGCATGCTCGTTGAGTACTAGAAATGAATCATAATTCATTTACCGGCACGTGCGGTACACTTCGCCAGCCGTGGGCAGCGGTGCGACTGGACCGGCGGATCGACATGACGAGGGTGCTGGTTGCAGTGCACACGCGCCGAACTATGGGGCTGCTAGGGGGCGCGCGCGAGCTGGGTCGCAAAATACGCGATGGTCTTCGAGTAAACCTCGCTCTTGTTCCACTGCTGCAGCACGGCGAAATTCGGACTGCCCGGCTGCCAATCCTTACCCTTCTGCCAGCCGTACCCGGCGAGATAGTTCGCGGTGGAGGCGAGCACGTCGGGGGCGTTGTGCAGGAGATCGCGCTTGCCATTGCCGTCGAAATCGACGGCGTATTTCATCCATGACGACGGCATGAACTGGGTCTGTCCGAGCTCGCCGGCCCACGCGCCCTTCATCTCGGCCGGTGCGAGGTCGCCGCGCTGGACGATGCGGAGCGCATCCAACAGCTCGGCGCGAAACTGCTCGGAGCGCCGGCAGTCATACGCCAGCGTCGCCAGCGAGCGGATGGTCGCGAACTTGCCGGTATTGACGCCGAAATCGGTCTCGAGACCCCAGATCGCGACTAGCACCTCGCCAGGCACGCCGTAGGTCTGCTCGATACGCGACAGCACCGAGCCGTATTGCTTCATCATGTTGGAGCCGCGCGTCATGCGCGGCGGCACCATGCGGCCAGAAAATTCCTCGAAGGTTTGGCTGAAGACCTTCTGCGAGCGGTCGCGGTTGAGCACGTTCTGATCGAGCGTCACACCAGCGAGCCCGGCGGAAATGGCCTGTGGCGAGACGCCTTTGGCCGCGGCGTCGGTTTTGAAGTCTGCAAGCCACGCGTCGAAATTGCCCGAACCGCAGGCAACAGCGGCGAGCGCTGGCTGAGCGGATAGGATGGACGCGGTGATGGCTAAAGCTGCGAGGGCGAGACGAGAAATCGTCGGGGTCATTCGAGCAAATAAATTCCGTGAAGTGATCTGACCGGCGGGCGCAATCTCGATGGTAACCGCGGCCAAAGCAAGGCGTATGACAGTGCGCGATCCTGCCCGCACCGGGGCAGGATCGCATGTCACGATATCGTCAGGCGTCGGACCGATTGCGCCAAGGGAAGAGGTTGGCGGGGAAATCGGCGGCCGGCTTGCGTGGACGATGCGGGGGAGGCGGCACCGGACGCGCGCCCGGATCGGCCGCGATCACCTTGCGGTAGAGATGCCAGGTGGCATGGCCGAGCACGGGGACCACCACGGCAAGGCCGAGGAAGGCGGGAATCGTGCCCAGCGCCAGCAGGACGGCCACGATCAGGCCCCAGGCCGCCATCGGCACCGGATTCTTCGCGACGACGCGCAACGACGTCACCATGGCCTCGAACGCGCCGGCATGGCGGTCGAGCATCAGCGGGAACGACACAGCACTGATGCAGAGAGCGGCAAGGGCGAACAGGAAGCCGGTGCCGCAGCCGACCACGATCAGCCACCAGCCTTGCCGGCTCGTGAGAACGCGCGTCAGAAAATCCGATATCCCGGATGCGCCTTCATAGCCGAAAGCGGCGACGTAGATCGCCTGCGCGGTCGCAACCCAGGTCACGAACAGGGCTAGCAGCAGCGCGCCGAGACCGAGCATGGCGCCGAAGGAGGGCGAACGCAGCACCTCCATGGCATCCCAGGCGCTGGCCTCTTCATAGCGCTCGCGCCGGCTGGAGAGCTCGTAGAGACCGAGAGCGGCGAACGGGCCGATCAGCGCGAAGCCCGCGGCCAGCGGAAACAACAACGGCAGCACTGAATAGCCCATCACCACGCGGGCGAGCACGAGGCCCAGCACAGGATAGATCACGCAGAGGATGATGGCGTGGCTCGGCACCGCCTTGAAATCTTCCCAGCCGCGCTTGAGCGCATCGTGCAGATCGGAGAGTTGGATGGTTCGGATCACCGGTCCAGCCGCTTCGGCGGTCTGGCCCATAGTTGGGACATTGCCCTGGTAGAGTGTGGCCATGGTCGCTAGCTCCCTTGCCATGCGGCCGCATCTGGCGCCAGCAAACGGCGCAAGCGGCCGCTATTCTGAGTTTCGCGATCCCGACCAGACGCGAATTCCGGATGGCATCGCGAACTGAACGTCAAGCGTACGCCCATTTGCGAGTCCTGTCCCTCACGCTTGGGTGAGATTCGATGCCGCAGCGCAACCTCGACGATGTCATTCGGCCGTCATTTCGCCGCAGATAAGCTGATGCTGCGTATTGGTTCGCGGAACTTCGCGGGCGCAATGACGCAACTTGGTCTATAAGGGCCGCTCAAGGCCCTTCCACGGGTCCTTTTCGGGGAGCAGACATGAGCATTTTCGGGAAAATTATGGGCGCGATCTTCGGTAGCCATCCAGCTTCTGCCGCGCCCGCAGGCAGCGCACCATCGGGCAGCGCGCCCGCGGGGGAAGCGCCGGGCGGATCGGCGCCAGCGGTGGACGTTGCATCGATCGTCGACGCGGCGGTCGCCGCGCACAAGGGCGAGAAGCTGGAATGGCGCACCTCTATCGTCGATCTCATGAAGGCGCTCGACATCGATTCCAGCCTCGCGGCGCGCAAGGACCTCGCCAAGGAGCTCGGCTACAGCGGCGACACCAACGATTCCGCGACCATGAACGTCTGGCTGCACAAGCAGGTGATGTCCAAGCTCGCCGCGAATGGCGGCAAGCTGCCGCCGGAGATCAAGCACTGACCGATCGCCCGGTCATAACCCAAGGGCCCGCGATCGCGCGGGCCCTTTGCATTCAGGCGACGAGATCCGCATCTTCCGGATGCCTGTCGAGATAATCGACGACGAAACCGCAACCGGCGATCACCTTCCTGCCGTCGCGGCGGATCAATTCCAGCGCGCCCTTGACCAGCTCGGAGCCGATGCCGCGGCCGCGCAGCGCGCGCGGCGTCTCGGTGTGGGTGATAATCACCGCCGACGGCGTCAGCCGGTAATTGGCGAAGGCGATTTCGCTGCCGACATCGAGCTCGAAGCGGCTTCCGTCCTTGTTGTCCCGTACCGATGGCGCCATGCAAAATCCTTCCGACGTACTGCTTGCCTCTGATTTAGGCGCCTGAACCGGCCCTTGCCATGGTGCGACCAAGAGCGGTTGCCGCAGGGGAGATATCCGGAAACTGCGTGTCCCGCTCAGCCTCATCGTGCAATCGCCGAATACGACCAGGCCATCAAGCTCGATCCGCGTCGACTAAGGCGAGGCGATCCGTGTTGCGCCGACCGACGCGCGCGGCTCGGCGACAAACAGGGTACGATTGCCGATTTCAGGAAGGCGCCGGAATTGAAACCGGGCCTGCAGACCGCACAGGAGTGATTGCGGAAGCTCGGGGCGTTGTAGCTCTCGGTCGCTTCTCGCGACGACGGGGCTGGACTTCCTCCGGGTCCTGATAGTCCGGATGCTTCAATCGGTCGCCTTGGCGAGCCTGGAATCCTCCGGCTGCGCCTGCGGGTGCAGGCAGCCCTGGCAGATGACGAGGGAACGGTTGACCCTGGCGTCCCGTTCAGCCTCGATGCCATCCTGCGCCTGCCACCATTCCTTCGAATAGGGCTGAAGCCCGGCTTGCGATCTGTTGCGCTCGGATCGGGCCGTCCGTGCTGGTTCTGAAGCGGCGCGCGGGTGATTGGGATTTTCGCCGGCGCCGTCCCAGGCATAGCGCGCAGGCTTGAAGACGGGATCGGAGGCGAGGTGCGCTTGTGGGCCCACGGCACATCCGGCAAGCGCCAGCGATAACAGGAGGAGGGCGGGCGCTTTGACCATGATGCGGCACTCTGTACGCGAGAACTGACCAAGGTTGCGCCGATCATGTTTAAAATTCCCTGAACGATCGCGGCTGCGCTGACGACCAATGCCAATGCGATATCTGATCCTCCTGCTCGTCCTGTTCGCAACCGCTGCGCGCGCCGAGAACGCAAAGCCGTTCAATCCTGTCGACTATCCGCCGGGCGTGCAGAAGGCCGTGCGCTACGCGAACGAGGAATGCGAGAGCCAGGGCGGTGGCGCGGTCACTTTTGCGCCCGATACGGTGCGCAGGATCGATCTGACCGGCGACGGTCGCGCCGACTACATCGTCGATTTCAGCGAGACCAGATGTGGCGATCGCGAGACGACCTATTGCGGAACCGGCGGCTGCGTCATGAACATCCTGGTCACGTTGCCGGACGGCAGCGTGCAACCCGTCTTCGATGGCCGTGTCCGCGGCTACGAGATCAAGCCAAAACCAATGAAGCGGGGTGCGGCGCGCACCATCCGCTTCGATCTGCATGGCAGCTATTGCGGCGGCTTTGGTGCGCAGGCCTGCGTCAAGGAGAAGGCCGTTACGGCAACACCATTCGCATTCAGGCAGCCGTAGGGCAGGCGTGCGGCCGACGGTCTTGCGAGGTCGTGGGCGATGGCGATAAATGGGCTGCAATGAGCGGGCGGCTCGCGTGCCGTCCGCCGCCGAAGAGGAAGCCCGATGCAGCCCCTGCGCATGTCCCGCCGCGTCATGAATCTCGCTCACATGTTGACCCAGAATGCGCGGCGGCATGGGGCGCGTCCCGGTTTCGTCTGGGGCGACAGGTCCTGGACCTGGCGGGAGATCGACGCGCAGGTCTCGGCGCTGGCGGCTGCCCTCGCGGCGCGCGGCATCGCGAAGGGCGACCGCATCCTCGTCCATTCCAAGAACGGCGATGAGATGTTCTTCTCGATGTTCGCCGCGTTCCGGCTCGGCGCGGTCTGGGTACCCACCAATTTCCGCCTGATGCCGGACGAGGTGACTTATCTTGCGCAGGCCTCCGGGGCGAAGGCGTTTCTGTGCCATGTCGATTTTCCCGAACACGCGGCGGCCGTGAGCGGTGGCGCGCTGGAATTCACCTGGAGCGTCGGTGGCAAGGCCTCGTTCGGCGAGCGCTCGGTGGCCGATGCCGTTGGTTCGCAGGCCGGCGCCGTGGTCGAGAACGTCGCGGTCGAGCACGACGATCCCTGCTGGTTCTTCTTCACGTCGGGCACCACCGGCCGCTCCAAGGCTGCGGTGCTCACCCACGGTCAGATGGGTTTTGTCGTCACCAACCACCTCGCCGATCTCACCCCCGGCGTCACCGAATCGGATGCCTCGCTGGTGGTGGCGCCGCTGTCGCATGGCGCGGGCGTGCATCAGCTGGTGCAGACCGCGCGCGGCGTGTGCACCGTGCTGTTGTCGACCGAGAAATTCGACATCGACGAGGCGTTCCGCCTGATCGAGGCGCATCGGGTCAGCAATCTCTTCGTGGTGCCGACCATTCTGAAGATGATGGTCGAGCATCCCGCTGCCGACAAATACGATCATTCCTCGCTGCGCCAGGTGATCTATGCGGGTGCGCCGATGTATCGCGAGGACCAGAAGGCTGCGCTGAGGAAGCTTGGCAAGGTCATCGTGCAGTATTTCGGCCTCGGCGAGGTGACCGGCAACATCACCGTGCTGCCGGCGGCGCTGCATGATCCCGAGGACGGGCCGCACGCGAAGATCGGCACCTGTGGCTTCGAGCGTACCGGCATGCAGGTCTCGATCCAGGACGACGACGGCCGCGAACTCGGCGCCAACCAGAGCGGCGAGATCTGCGTGATCGGCCCCGCGGTGCTTGCCGGCTATTACGACAATCCCGAAGCCAATGCGAAGGCGTTCCGCAACGGCTGGTTCCGCACCGGCGATCTCGGTCACATGGACGAGAAGGGGTTCGTCTACATCACGGGACGAGCCTCCGACATGTACATCTCCGGCGGCTCCAATATCTATCCGCGCGAGATCGAGGAGAAGATCCTGACCCATCCTTGCGTCGGCGAGGTTGCGGTGCTCGGCGTGCCCGATGCGACCTGGGGCGAGGTCGGCGTTGCCGTCTGCGTCGTCCGCGAAGGCGCGAAGCCGGTGAGCGAAGCGGAGATGGCGGCATTCCTGTCGCCCAAGGTACCGCGCTACAAGATGCCGAAGCGGTTCTTCTTCTGGGAGGCCTTGCCGAAATCCGGCTACGGGAAGGTTCCCAAACGGATGGTTCGCGACGAGCTCGAGGCGCGCGGCCTGCTCGATCTCGACAAGACACGGACGGGCTGAGCAAAGGTCATGCGCAGCATCAAGCAGCCTGGCGTGCCGGTCGCCGAACGCATCCAGTGGGTGGAGGCGAGGGGACGCGCTTTCTCTTTCACGCTTCAAGCAGGTCTGCCGCTGCTGGAGGCGGCACGCCGTGGTTTTGCCGCGGAGGGATTGGCCGGCGGTGTGCTCAACTTCGGGCGCGGCGCGCTCGGGCCGTTCGGGTATGTCATGCCGGCGCTGTCGAAGACCAGCGAGAACGCCGCGTTCTACAGCGACACATTCCGACCGGGCGGCGTGACGCGCACCAGGCTCGCCAGCATGACGCTGGGCATGCGCGATGGCGCGCCGTTCTTTCATTGCCATGGGCTGTGGACGGAGGCCGATGGCCGCGCCGGTGGCGGCCACATGCTGCCGGACGAGACTGACGTCGCCGAGCCGTTCGAGGTCGAGGCCTTCGGTCTCGATGGTGCGATGTTCAGCGCAGAGCCCGATCCCGAGACCAATTTCAAGCTGTTCGGGCCCGTGGCGGCTGCGCGCACCGGCGCACGCACGACCAGCCGCGCTTTCGCGCTGCGGCTGCGCCCCAATCAGGATTTTGCCTTCTGTCTCGAAGACTTCTGCCGCGCGCAAGGCATCGCGCGCGGCAGGATCCATGGCGGTGTTGGTTCGACCATCGGCGCCCGATTTACCCATGGCGGGGTGACCGAGCCCTTCGCGACCGAGCTTGCGGTGACAGCCGGCACGATTGCGGCCGGCTCCTCCGGCGCGCTCGAAGCCGCACTCGACGTCGCGCTGATCGACTGCACCGGCGGCATGGCGGAGGGCCGTCTGATCCGTGGCGACAATCCCGTGCTGATGACCATGGAGCTGGTGCTCGAGGTGTTGGGCTAGCCCCGGCGAGCGATCATCAGTGGGCGCGTAGCTTGGCAATGGCCAAGTACGTGGAGTCACTGATCCCCGAACTCGATCCCTGAAACAGGTTGAGCAGGGGGGATTGGCCCTGGCCGGTGCTCTGGCTGTTTCTGATGTCATACATGGCGGAGAAACGGTTCAGCAGCTTCGTAACCTTCGCGGAATCGGACAGATCCTTGATCTTCATGAACCTGTCCACGAACTTGGCCTGCTGATCGATCGGCATCGCCGCCATCGAGTCAGGCAGATCGAAGGTGGTCCTGAACACCTCCGAAAGAGCCTTGTCGGCCAAGATGTCGTACGCGGACGTGATGTCCCCCGCCTTTCGCTGGAAATAGAGCGCCAGGCGCACGCCGGGATTGGCATCCCCTTGCTGCTGCTCCAGGCTTTGCTCGACATAGTTCGCCTGTGTTTCCCGGAACTGATCCCGCTTCTGCGGACCCATCATCGGAAGACGCGCGACGTTGCCTTTGCTGTCGAAATTGAACGACGCCACGATTTCGGCGAAGCGAGGATCGTTCTCGGTGTTCGCGAAGCTCTTTGGATCGTTCAGATCGGAGGCGAAGACCTTCTTGAGAAAATCGGTGCTGACCTTCCTGGGATCCAGACCCTTGGCCAGGAGAATGAAATCGACCATCGGCCTGTTTGCGAGAAGATCGGAAACACTGTCGATGCCGGCGATGGCTTGCTGATATTCCGTCGCATCCTTCGTGGCCTGTGCCCGAACTGCGGCCTGCTGCTGGGGAGTTGCCGTGCTTGCGCTCTTCACCGCGCCAATGACGTAGTCCTTCGCGATCTGGAGGACTTCAGCCGAGTCCTGAGCCACCAAGGGGGTGGTCAGATTGCCCTTTGCGTCGAAGTTGAAGGCGCGGGCCAGTCCCAAATATCGGTCGTCCTTGAGGGTATACACGTAGCTCTTGGGGTCGTTGATGTCGCTTTCGAGCACGGCCTTCACAGTCGCCGGCGACACGTTTGCGGGATCGAGGCCGACGGCTCCCAGCGCAAAATCATATACGCCTGGTGTCGATACGAACGCCTCGACTGAATTGATCTTGAGGATGGCAGTTCTGAATTGCCTGATTGCGAAAGCTTCGTTCAACGGGCTTGCCGCCGAATAGACGGCGGACTTGCTGTCGTCGAACTTCTGTTTCGTGATCGTGACATTTGCAGCAGTCTGCGCCGACACACCTGACGGAAGCGACCCGTCGGAGGAAAATTCGAACGCGCCGGCCAGGTCGACGAACCCGCCAATCGTCCCTATCTGGTCGCTGAGGCTGGAAATGCTGCTCGCATATGACTCCAAATGATGCTTTTCGACCAGGATCTGGACGTTCAACTGGGTCACGTTCGCGCCCGGTTGCGAGAGTTGGGCGGTGTAATTGGCGATATTCAATTTGGCGGCGCTGACATCTGATTGGGCTTGAGCAAGCTGGGTGTTGAGGCCAGTCAGCTGAGACGCAAAAGTGGTGTTGACGTAGCTGTTTGGATCGGATGGATCGCTGCGCAAGACCTGGCTTATCGTGTCACGCGACCACTTGCTTTGATCGATCCCGTACGCCGAATAAACATAGTTGCGAAGACGGTCGTTGTTCAGGAGCTGGTCTGCACTGCTGATGTTGCCGATTTCGGCGCTGTAGTAATTGGAGTCGCTGGCAAGTGCATCGACCTGGTTTTTCCTGGTCGCCGTGTACAGACCGATCATCTCGTCGGTCTGGTTCTCCGATTGCGCAACCGGCGTTGCACTGCCATTGAAGGAAAATGCCGCGGCGAACTCGCGGTAACGCTTGTCGACCAGCTTGTTGACAAAGCTGTTTGCGTCGGAGAGGTCGCTCTCCAGCACCTTTTTCATGAAGGCCTTGGCGTAGGCCATGTCTTCGAGGCCGTATGCCTTCGTTGCATAATGATAAAGGCGATAGTCTTTCATGAAGTCATCGACGGACTTCACCTTGCCGATGTGGGCTTTGTAATAGGCGGCCTCGCGCGCCACGTCCTGTTGCTGTTCGACCCGCGTCAGGGACTGCTTGAGATTGCGCGTGATGTAGCTGTAACTGAAATAGGTCGATACCATCGCGCACTCCTCGCGGCTCTTGCGGTCCCGGACGTCCGTCAATCATTGCGGGGTCGCGAGGTGGGGGCTGGCTTCATGCCAGGAAACTGTCTCAGCTGCGTCTTCCCAGGACGATTCTGGTTCACATTCTCAGGTTACAATTTGCGTCAAGTGACGGATACGGGGTTTTGTTGCCGTTTGTTTCTAGCTGTTTCCCAGATGCAGCTTTCGCGAGGCTTTCGTACTTGGCATGTTGCTGTCGCCAGCGCGCCAGATAGAGTTCCACGCTCGTATCCCGGACAAGCTGCAACGCGTAAGCGTTGCGGCGTAGAGCCGGGATCCAGAAGCCGTGCATTTGCCGCTGCGTGGGCCGCGGCTCTGCGGCGCACCGCAAGGGCGCTGCGCCGCGTCCGGGGCACGCGCGCAAAATCGCTCTTCGTATTTCAAGCCACGGAGTCCGCGCGGTTTCGCGTTCTCGCGGCTTGTGCGGCCCGAGCTTTGCGGAATTCTTTGCCCTCAAAAATGCCGAGGGCGCAGGGAAGGCCGGGTGCCGGCTGGCACCCACGGTCCACTGTGCGAAGGTTGCGCTACAAGAGGCTGCACAGCGGCATACAGGTGAAGCCCAACACACGGCCTTCCCTGCGCAGTGGTTTTACGGCTTATGTCGTGATCTCCCCGGGGAGCGATGCACTATTGCCCCCGTCGCCTTGCGGATGGCTGATGCGCGAACCCGGTCGGGCCGCCACATCACCGCAACACTTGGCGCACAGACCCCGGGCGCCAGGACCACACGATTTTGCCGTACGCAGGCTGCGCCGGTCGTGTGCGCGACGCCTTCGCTCACGGTTTCCCGCCCTGCAAAGCCCTTCGCGCCGACGCCGCCTGCGCCCACCACGTCCCATCCCGCGTTCGTGACGATCGCGATCCGCCCCTCGGCCGGGTTGGGATGGCCTTCTATACGATAAACCGAAATACGGATAAAGAGAAATATTTCTGCGTGCCGTGATTGACCCTCTTATAGGGTGTTTTGCCCGCCGGGCGGCAAGGGGTTGTGGGCCGCGCGGACGCTCGCCGCAACGCGGCCACGAACGGGTCTCCCCGCGGCCGCAAAATGCGCTACCATGATCCCAGCGCGCTTCAAGTCGCGCATGATCAACGAGACGCATGAGGAAACGAGATGAGGGTGACGATTGGACGGCGCACGGTCCTGGCCGCGGTGCTGACTGCCGCGGGCGCGGCGGCTTTGACGGCGGCGTTTGGCCCGGCTTCGACATCTGCTTGGGCTCACGGGCCGACCCGGCAGAAGGTGCGCGAATCCATCGAGATCAACGCCGCCCCGGCCAAGGTGTGGGCCGCAATCGGCAATTTCCAGGACATGAGCTGGCTGCCGCCGGTTACCAAGACCGAGGGCGAGAAGGGCAACGAGATCGGCGCGACGCGGAAGCTGACGCTGACGGGAGGCGCCACCGTCGACGAGGAGCTCTACAAGTTCGACGCCGCCGCCATGAGCTATTCCTACCGGATCACCAATGTGGACGTGAAGGTGCTGCCGGTGACCAATTACTCCTCGACCCTGACCGTGACGCCGAGTGCCGACGGCAAGGGCTCGACGCTGGAATGGGCCGGCGCGTTCTACCGCGGCTTTCCCAACAACGACCCGCCGCCGGAGCTGAGTGACGAGGCTGCCAAGACTGCGGTGAGCGGGCTCTACAAGGCCGGCCTCGAGTCTTTGAAGAAGAAGATTGAGAGCGGAAGCTGACGGTGCGGACGCTCGTCCTGGCGGCGCTCGCCGCCAGCCTTTGCCTGGTCGGCATCGCGCATACGTCCGCCGAAGAGGCGTTCGTCACCAACCAGCTCAGCGACGATCTGATGATCGTGGACCTCGCCACGGCGCGCAGCGTTGCGACGATCCCGATCGGCGGCAAGCCGGCCGGCATCGCCGTCAGCGCGGACGGGCGTTTTGCCTATGTGACGAGCCCGGATGCCAAGGCCGTGAATGTGGTGGACGCAGCGACGCGGCAGGTTATCGGGCGGATCGAGGTCGGCGGCGGGCCACTCGGCATCGCGGTCGCGCCGGATGGCCGCACCGTCTATGTCGCCGACTGGTATGCCGCGGCTGTGCGGGTGATCGATACGGCCTCGCGCAGCGTCACGGCCAGCATCGCGGTCGGCGCCTCGCCGTCAGGTCTGGCGGTGACGCCGGATGGCAAGCTGCTGCTCTCGGCCGACCGCGACGACGACAGCGTCTCGGTGGTCGACACCGCGACGCGCCAGCGGGGGGCGACCATCAAGGTCGGCACGCGTCCGTTCGGTGTCACCGTCGATGCCGAGGGCAAGCGCGCCTACACCGCCAACGTCGGCTCTAACGACGTCTCCGTGATCGATATCGCCGCGGGTAACGAGATCGGCCGCGTGCCGGTCGGGATGCGCCCTTATGCGGTGGCGCTGACCTTGGGACGCGGCTTCGTCACCGATCAATATGGCGGCACTGTCAGCGTGTTCGATCTGGCGACCTTGAAGCCGATCAAGCGCATCAATGTCGGCGATTATCCCGAAGGCATCGCCGCGACCGCCGACGGCAAGCGCGTCATCGTCGCCTGTTGGGAAAGCAACACGCTCGACATCATCGACGCGGTCGAGATGAAGGTGATCGGTGAGGTCAAGACCGGCGACGGCCCGCGCGCGTTTGGGGCGTTCTTGCGGAAGACCGAGTAGGGGCGTGTAGCCCGCATGAGCGGAGCGACATGCGGGACAGGGCTCTCCTCATCCACCGGCGTTCCCGGATGTCGCTTCGCTCATCCGGGCTACTGCACCGGGGCACAGCGTCCACACAATCTCATCTATCCGCTCAAACATGTGATCCGGTGCCAGCGCCCGCAGCGCCGCCGGCGCCGCATAACCCCAGCCGACCGCGCCGCAGGCAATGCCGACAGCTCGCGCCGCCTCGATGTCGCGCACCTCGTCGCCGATCGAGATCACCTTGCCAGGCGCCACGCCGGCGCGCCGCATGACGCGGCGAAATTTCGACGGCTTGCCGAACAGCGATGCCGCGCAATCGAAATGGGCGAACAGCGCCGCGCAATCGCCGAGCTTCTCGCGCGCATTGGCTTCGCTGTCCGACGTCACCAGCGCGAGCTGCACGCCGGTTTCCGCGAGCGTCCGCAGCATCGCCTCGACGCCCGGAAACAGCGCAATCTCGGCCGCAGCCTCCGCCTTCAGCCGCCGCGCATGTCGCGCGATCGCCGGCAGCTTCCACAGGGGCACCTCGAGGCGGCTAAGAATCTCGCGCGACGAAGCGTGCCGCAGCCCCTCGACATCCTCATCCGCAACACGGCGAAAGCCGAAGCGATCGGCGACGTCGTTGATGGTGCGCAGGAACCACGGAAAGCTGTCGGCCAGCGTGCCGTCGAGATCGAAGATGGCGAGGGAGTAGGGCATGGGCGAGGAAAGTGCCGGAGGGTCGAGAATTGAGCGGCCTGCTACCCGCTGACAGATGTTATGACAAATGCTATATTGATCTGTGTAGAGGTGACAGATGTCGGAGCTACTGGCAAGGATTACGGTCGATCCGCAGCGCATGCATGGACGCCCGTGCATTCGCAATCTGCGCATAACTGTCGCTGACGTCCTGGGGCTGCTGTCCGCCGGACAGTCGCGCGAGAGCATCCTTGAGGACTATCCGTATCTCGAAGCGGCCGATATCGACGCAGTGCTCGCCTATGCTGCCCGTCAGGTAGATCACCCGGTCATAGCGGCCAAGTAGCTTGCTTTACCTAATTGACGCTCAGCTTCCTCCGGCACTTTCGGTGGCCATGCGTCGCGCTGGGTACGATGCCGCTCATGTGGCCGAGTTCGGGATGGCAAACGCGACCGACGGGATGATCTGGAGCGAAGCCGTTTCTCGATCGGCCGTTCTCGTTACCAAGGACCGCGATTTCTCCCTCCTTCGCGCCGCAAAGAAACAGGGTCCGATCGTGCTGTGGGTCCGGGTTGGCAACATCGACAATCGTGCCCTGATCCGTCAGATCTTGAGCGCCATGCCGCAAATCAGCGAAGCGGTTGCGCGGGGGGAGGCGGTTATCGAATTTGTCGGTGGTTAGCGTGGTAAGCGGGCTCGAACCACCCTTCCTATTCCGTCGGGAGGATTTATCGACCAATGCCGCTGTCCGCGTCTGCCTTCCGGCAGACATCTCTCACAAGATGATCCTTCTTGGCTTGCTTGCAAAGCAGCTTGGTTGTCCTGACTATTTCGGTGAGAATTGGGATGCTCTTGAGGAGTGCCTGCGCGATCTCTCTTGGTTACCTGCGGGACCGGTCATTCTGGAGCACGCAGACGTGCCACTTGTTCGAGACATCGCGAATGCGAGGATCTATCTAGCGATACTCGCTGACGCGACCCACGAAACGTCGAGGTCGGATCGTCCACTCCACGTGGTATTCCCAGCTGATTTTCACGGCCAGATATCGTGGCTTCTTCGACTGTAGGAACGAGGCGCCGCTACTCCGCCGCCTCGCTCGCCGTCCGTCTCCGCTTCGGCTTCCGCGCCTTGGCGAGCACCGGGGCCAGGAACTTGCCGGTGTAGCTCCGCGGCGCTTTCGCAATGTCCTCGGGCGGGCCCCAGGCGACGATCTCGCCGCCGCCGTCGCCGCCTTCGGGGCCGAGGTCGATGACCCAGTCGGCGGTCTTGATGACTTCGAGATTGTGCTCGATCACGACGACCGTGTTGCCCTGCGCGACCAGCTCGTGCAGCACCTCCAGCAGCTTCTTGACGTCGTGGAAATGCAGGCCGGTGGTCGGCTCGTCCAAGATGTAGAGCGTGCGGCCGGTGGCGCGCTTTGACAGCTCCTTGGCGAGCTTGACGCGCTGGGCTTCGCCGCCGGACAGCGTCGTGGCCTGCTGGCCGACATGGATGTAGTCGAGGCCGACGCGGTGCAGCGTCTGGAAGGTCTCGCGCACGCGCGGGACCGCCTTGAAGAACTCGGCGGCTTCCTCGACGGTCATGTCGAGCACGTCGGCGATGCTCTTGCCCTTGAACAGGACCTCGAGCGTCTCGCGGTTGTAGCGCTTGCCCTTGCAGACGTCGCAGGTGACGTAGACGTCGGGTAGAAAGTGCATCTCGATCTTGATGACGCCGTCGCCCTGGCAGGCCTCGCAGCGGCCGCCCTTGACGTTGAAGGAGAAGCGGCCGGGCTCGTAGCCGCGCGCTTTGGACTCGGGCAGGCCGGCGAACCATTCGCGGATCGGCGTGAAGGCGCCGGTGTAGGTCGCGGGGTTCGAACGTGGCGTGCGGCCGATCGGCGACTGGTCGATGTCGATGATCTTGTCGATGTGCTCGAGGCCCTCGATGCGGTCGTGCGGAGCCGCGCCCTCGCTGGCATTGTTCAGCTTGCGGGCGATCGCCTTGTACAGCGTGTCGATCAGCAGCGTCGACTTGCCGCCGCCGGAGACGCCGGTGACGCAGGTGAACAGGCCGAGCGGGATTTCGGCCGTGACGTTCTTCAGATTATTGCCGCGCGCGTTGACCACCTTGATGGTGCGGCGATGGTTTGGCGGGCGCCGCTCCGGCACCTCGACCTCGAGCTCGCCCGTGAGATATTTGCCGGTCAGCGAGTTCGGGTTGCGCATGATTTCGGCGGGCGTGCCTTCGGCGATGATGTTGCCGCCATGCATGCCGGCGCCAGGCCCGATGTCGAGGACGTGGTCGGCGAGCAGGATCGCGTCCTCGTCATGCTCGACTACGATCACGGTGTTGCCGAGGTCGCGCAGGCGCTTCAGCGTATCGAGCAGGCGTGCGTTGTCGCGCTGGTGCAGTCCGATCGAGGGCTCGTCCAGCACGTAGAGCACGCCTGTTAGCCCCGAGCCGATCTGCGAGGCCAGGCGGATGCGCTGGCTCTCGCCGCCGGACAGCGTGCCGGAGGAGCGGGACAGCGTGAGATAGTTGAGGCCGACGTCGAGCAGGAAGGTGAGGCGCTCGCGGATCTCCTTGAGGATGCGGCCGGCGATCTCGTTCTGCTGGGTGTTCAGCGCCTCCGGCACGGTCTCGAACCACGCGCCGGCGCCCTTCACCGACATTTCGGAGATGTCGCCGATATGCTTGCCGCCGATCTTGACGCAGAGCGCCTCGGGCTTCAGCCGAAAGCCGTGGCACGCCTCGCAGGGCACGTCGTGGAAGTACTTCGCCAGCTCCTCGCGCGCCCACTCGCTCTCGGTCTCGCGATAGCGGCGGTTGATGTTGGTGATGACGCCCTCGAACGGCTTCTTGGTGTCGTAGGAACGGACGCCGTCCTCGTAGGAGAACTTGATCTCGTCCTCGCCGGAGCCATGCAGGATCGCGTTCTGCGTCTTCTTGGGCAGATCCTTCCATTTGGTGGTCAGCGTGAACTTGTAGTGCTTGCCGAGCGCAGTCAGCGTCTGGATGTAATAGGGCGACGAGGATTTGGCCCAGGGCGCGATCGCGCCCTTGCCGATGGCGAGCTCCTTGTCGGGGATGACGAGGTCTTCGTCGACATGCTGCTCGACGCCGAGTCCGCCGCAGGCCGGGCAGGCGCCATAGGGATTGTTGAACGAGAACAGTCGGGGCTCGATCTCGGGGATGGTGAAGCCGGACACGGGGCAGGCGAACTTTTCCGAGAACAGCATGCGCTCGGGTCCGCTCTTGTCGTGGATCTTTGCGGTCTTCTTTTTCTCTTCCGCGGGTGCTGCTGCAGCCGGCGCATCGGCGAATTCGATGACGGCAAGACCCTCGGCAAGCTTCAGCGCGGTCTCGAAGCTTTCGGCGAGGCGCTGACCGATGTCGGGGCGCACGACGATGCGGTCGACGACGACGTCGATGTCGTGCGGGAATTTCTTGTCTAGCGTCGGCGCTTCGGCGAGCTCGTGGAAGGCGCCGTCGATCTTGACGCGCTGAAAGCCCTTCTTGAGCCATTCGGCGAGCTCTTTGCGGTACTCACCCTTGCGGCCGCGCACGACCGGCGCGAGCAGATAGAGGCGCGAGCCCTCGGGGAGCGCCAGCACGCGGTCGACCATCTGCGAGACGGTCTGGCTCTCGATCGGCAGGCCGGTGGCGGGCGAATAGGGCACGCCGACACGCGCCCACAGCAGGCGCATATAGTCGTAGATTTCGGTGACGGTGCCGACGGTGGAGCGCGGGTTCTTCGACGTCGTCTTCTGCTCGATCGAGATCGCCGGCGACAGGCCGTCGATCTGGTCGACATCAGGCTTCTGCATCATCTCCAGGAACTGGCGGGCATAGGCCGACAGCGATTCGACGTAGCGGCGCTGGCCCTCGGCGTAGATGGTGTCGAACGCGAGCGAGGATTTGCCGGAGCCTGACAGCCCCGTGAACACCACCAGCTTGTCGCGGGGAATCTCGACGTCGACGTTCTTGAGGTTGTGCTCGCGCGCGCCACGGATCGTAATTGCGCGCAGGTGTGCTCCCACGTTCTGTTGTTGGCGCTTCGCCTTGATCACTTCATCCATCCTGGTGGTCCTCAAGGAATCCAAAAGCGCGCGATCGCGCCAACGAAACAGGCGCGCTTCGCCCGGAACCGGGATCGGCGCCGATGGGTATGTGAGCGAACGTAGGAAGAACGGGGGCGGATTTCCAGTGGCGTTTGCGAATCGTCAACGGATTGTTGGCGCGCTGGCGGCATCTGGCAGGAGCGCGGCAGTCGAAACTCGAGGCGACGTGCCCGTCAAACAAAAAGGCCGGCGCAAGGCCGGCCTTTCGTAACGCGGATGCGTTGGAGCTAGGTACTGAACTCAGTACTTCGCGACCACCGGGCCCCCGAAGTGATAGTTCACGCCGACCTGCACGGTGTGGAGGTTGAGCGTTCCGGTCGGAATGGCGCCTCCGAAGTAGGTCTCGCCGCCGAGGCTGCGATAGAGGTATTCGCCCTTGACCGACCACTGCGGAGCGAAGAACGCCTCGACGCCCGCGCCGACGGTCCAGCCCGAGTGGAACTTGCTGTCGGAGACCGAGAGACCGCCCAGGGTGGCGGTGAGCTTGTTGTCGATCCAGGCGTAACCACCGGTGCCGTAGAACAGCACGTTGTTGACGGCCCAGCCGATGCGGCCGCGCACGGTGCCCATCGCGTCAGTCTTGGAGCTCAGCGAGGCGGGGATGCCACCGACGCCCGCAACGAAAACCGTACCAGCGGCCGAAGCGCTGACGTCTGCCCAGGCGCCATCGGCCTCGACGCCGAACACGACGTTGCCGGTCTGCCAGTTATAGCCGGCGGTGCCGCCGACGAAGCCGCCCTTCATCTTCGGGTCGGTGGAGGAATTTTCCCAGGCGCCACCACCGACGATACCGAGGTAGAAGCCGGTCCAGTTGTAGACCGAAGCCATGGCCACCGGCGCCTTGGTGTAGGGGCGCGCCGCGAGATCAGCGGCCGAGGCCGGGGCAGCGAGAGCGAACAAACAGGCCGAAGCCAACCAAACCTTTTTCATTTTCAACTAATCCCAGTCCCAGTTTCTGATTGTGCCTTCCACGATCGGGAAGGGCATCGGACGCGGTGGTCCAACTGATGTCTCCATACACCGGTGAAGCCGCAAGTTGTGTCACTCAAAAGTCACACCGTGTGTGAAACGTAATGGTTGTTGACTGACTATTCCGAGCTGGGGAAGCACAGCAAAAAAGGCCGGCACAGGGCCGGCCTTTGATCTCAATGATATCAGAGGGATATCAGTACTTCGCGACGACCGAGCCGCCCCAGTTGAAGTGATAGTTCACGCCCACCTTGATGGTGTGAACGGTGTCGGTCCATTCGGAGCGGTTGGTGACCACTGGAGAGTATTGGATCGTGCTCCTGCCGAAATCGATGTAGTTATACTCGACCTTGGCTGACCAGTTCGGAGCGAACATGTATTCAGCGCCTGCACCGACGGTCCAACCCCAGCGCCAGTCGTTCTGGACAAAGACGTTTCCGGGAATGCCGTCGTAGCGGTGCTGGATGTCACCGACCGCGGCACCGCCGCTGACGAACCAGAGCGCGGGGCCGGTCGAGTAGCCGAGACGGCCCTTGATGTCGCCGAAGCCACGAATCTTCGTGAAGTAGGTGTCGCCGAGGCCGGCATTAATCTCGGCCGAACGGCCGCTGATGTCGGCCCAGTGATAATCGCCTTCGATGCCGAACACGGCCGGACCGGACTGCCAATTGTAGCCGAACACCCCGCCGACGAAGCCGCCGCTCGTGTCATACCTCTGGCTGCCTGCGAAGATCGCTGTGTTCGGACCGTCGAAGAAGGTCTCGTCGCTACGACCCCAGCCGCCGCCTCCCTGCACACCGGCGTAGAAGCCGGTCCAGGTATAGATCGGTGCGGGCGCGGCCATTGGCGCCTTCGTGTAAGGACGCGCGGCCATGTCCGCCGCACTGGCCGGAGCCGACAGGCCCATCGCCACTGCACCGATTGCACCAATAAGAAGCCTATTCATTGCAAGTCTCCCCAGGTTCGTCCGCCTCTTAATGTCCCCGAAGCGGCTGATCAGGCGCGAGGGCCCATATGAACTAAGTCCGAGGCAACCGTAGCTCTGCGGAGCGGCAGAGTCCGTCTCCGAAATGCAACAAGAACGGGGCAGTGCGAGTACCCATAACTTGCTGAATGTTAAGTTCTTTCTTCCGTTTTTTGGAACCTAAAAAGGTTCCAATCGACCCGTGCCTTCCCACAGCACATTGGCCGATCGATTCCCACACCTTCAGGGCTGTCATTCGCCAAGAACAAATCTGGAACGAGCCGGAGGTCGATGCTATATGTGGGGATAACCGGAGGGGTGACGGACTGATCGGCGTCCGCAAGCGTTCGGCGAGCGTATAGGGTCGCCTCAACAGGCACGGCGGAACGCGGGGAGCGGACCGGCCTTCTTGAATTCAATGGCATTCGGAGCGGAGAGCGGAGATGGCGGGAAGCGTCAACAAGGTCATTCTGGTTGGAAATCTCGGCAAGGATCCTGAAATCCGCCGCACCCAGGACGGGCGGCCGATTGCCAATCTGAGCGTCGCGACCTCGGAGACGTGGCGCGACAAAGCGACCGGCGAGCGCAAGGAAAAGACCGAGTGGCACCGCGTCGTGATCTTCAATGAAGGGCTCTGCAAGGTCGCCGAACAGTATTTGAAGAAGGGCGCCAAGATCTACGTCGAGGGCGCGCTCCAGACCCGCAAATGGACCGACCAGAGCGGCGTCGAGAAGTACTCGACCGAAGTCGTGCTGCAGGGATTCAACTCCACCCTGACGATGCTGGACGGCCGTAGCGGCGGTGGGGGAGGCGGCAGCTTCGGCGACGAGCCGGGCGGCGATTTCGGCTCCTCCGGTCCGGTCAGCAGCGCACCGCGGCGCCCTGTAGCGGCCGGCGGCGGTGGCCGCAACAGCGACATGGACGACGATATCCCGTTCTGAGCGATCACGTTCTGAGAACGCGGCGTCTCGATGCGGATGCGCCCGCCGGATCGGCGGCGCTTCTCATCTCGTGTCAGAAAATCCCACTAATCGGCAGGACGGGCTCGGAATTTCCGGGCCCGCTTCATGTTTGGGGTGAGCTCGGATTGCGGCTTGGCAAACGCGCTGACGGGGCCAGCTCGCCGCGCGGTTTTCCCCGCGTCCCCGGCGATTTTGCAAGGCCGATGCGGGGGCCGTCCGCGACACCGCTCGCAAGGGCTTAAGTTGTTGGAAAAATAGGCGGAAAAAGCGCTTCCCAGAACGCCGCGAGGGTGGTTATCAGGGGCTCGATGCGCTATATGATTCCCAGATAAAATCTCACCGGATTTCCCCTTGGCTGACGACGACGACAAGCCCGGCGACCAGCCGGCGCAACCCTCGGATATTCGCCCCGTCTCCATCTTCGAGGAGATGAAGAAGTCCTATCTCGACTACGCCATGAGCGTGATCGTGGCGCGGGCGCTGCCTGACGCTCGCGACGGTCTGAAGCCGGTGCATCGCCGCATCCTGTACTCGATGAACGAGCAGGGGCACACGCCCGACAAGAAGTACGTCAAGTCCGCCCGCGTGGTCGGTGACGTCATCGGTAAATATCATCCGCATGGCGACCAGTCGATCTACGACGCCATGGTCCGGATGGCGCAGGACTTCTCCATGCGCGTGCCGCTGATCGACGGCCAGGGCAATTTCGGCTCGGTCGACGGCGATCCTCCGGCTGCCTATCGTTACACCGAAGCCCGATTGACGAAGGCGGCGCTGGCCCTGCTGGCCGACATCGACAAGGACACGGTCGATTTCCAGCCGAACTACGACAACAACGAGACCGAACCGTCGGTCTTGCCGGCCAAGTTCCCGAACCTTCTCGTCAACGGCGCCGGCGGCATCGCGGTCGGCATGGCGACCAACATCCCGCCGCACAATCTCGGCGAGGTCATCCACGCCTGCGTCGCGCTGATCGACAACCCCGCGCTCACCATCGACGAGCTCATCAACATCGTGCCGGGACCGGATTTCCCGACCGGCGGGGTCATCCTCGGACGGCAGGGCATCCGCGCCGCCTATCACCTCGGCCGCGGCTCGGTCATGATGCGCGGCAAGGTCGCGATCGAGACCATCCGCAAGGAGCGCGAGGCGATCATCATCACCGAGATTCCCTACCAGGTGAACAAGGCGACGATGGTCGAGCGCATCGCCGAGCTGGTCAAGGAAAAGAAGATCGAGGGCATCGGCGACCTGCGCGATGAATCCGATCGCGACGGCTACCGCGTCGTCATCGAATTGAAGCGCGACGCCGTGCCGGATGTGGTGCTCAATCAGCTCTACAGGTTCACGCCGCTGCAAACGAGCTTCGGCGTCAACATGGTGGCGCTCGACAGCGGCCGTCCGCGGATCATGCATCTGAAGGACCTGCTGGCGATCTTCGTCGACTTCCGCGAGCGGGTCGTCACGCGGCGCACCAAGTTCCTGCTCGCCAAGGCCCGCGATCGCGCCCATATCCTGGTCGGTCTCGCCATCGCGGTCGCCAATATCGATGAGATGATCCGCGTCATCCGGACCTCGCCCGACCCGACCACCGCGCGCGACACCCTGATGTCGCGCGACTGGCCCGCCCGGGACGTTGAGGACATGCTGACGCTGATCGACGATCCGCGCCACCGCATCAGCGAGGACGGCACGATCCGGCTGTCGATGGAGCAGGCGAGGGCCATTCTCGATTTGCGCCTGCAACGCCTCACCGCACTCGGCCGTGACGAAATCCGCGAGGAGCTCGACAAGCTCGCCGGCGAGATCGCCGACTATCTCGACATCCTGCGTTCGCGCGACCGCGTGCTGGGAATCATCAAGTCCGAGCTCGCCGAAGTGAAAGCCGAGTTCGCGACCCCGCGCCGCACCGTCATCATCGAGCAGGAAGGCGAGGTCGAGGACGAGGACCTGATCCAGCGCGAGGACATGGTCGTCACCGTCTCCCACGCCGGCTACGTCAAGCGTGTGCCGCTGTCGGCCTACCGGGCCCAGCGCCGCGGCGGCAAGGGCCGCGCCGGCATGCAGACCCGCGACGAGGATTTTGTCAGCCGGCTGTTCGTGGCGTCCACGCATACGCCGATGCTGTTCTTCTCTTCGCGCGGCCAAGTCTACAAGATCAAGGTCTGGCGCCTGCCGATGGCCGCGCCGAATGCGCGCGGCAAGGCGCTGATCAACATCCTGCCGCTGGAGCAGGGCGAGCGCATCACCACCATCATGCCGCTGCCGGAGGACGAGTCCACCTGGGGCAATCTCGACGTGATGTTCGCCACGACCGGCGGCAACGTCCGGCGCAACAAGCTGTCCGACTTCGTCGATGTCCGCCGCTCCGGCATCATCGCGATGAAGCTCGACGACAACGAAGCCATCGTCGACGTGCAGATCTGCACCGAGCACGACGACGTGCTTTTGACCGGCGCCGGCGGCCAGTGCATCCGCTTCCCCGTGACCGACGTGCGCGTGTTCACCGGGCGCACCTCGATGGGCGTGCGCGGCATTGCGCTTGCCGAGGGCGACAAGGTGATCTCTCTGGCGATCCTGCGCCACGTCGAGACGACGTCCGACGAGCGCTCGGCGTACCTGAAGATGCGTCGTGCGGTCGCCGGCGAAGCTGCGCCCGAGGAGCCGGCGGCGGACGCGGAGGCCGAGGAGACCTCCGGCAGCTTCCAGCTCGCCCAGGAGCGCTACATCGAGATGTCGGCGCAGGAGCAGGTCGTGCTGACTGTCTCCGTCAACGGTTACGGCAAGCGGACCTCGTCCTACGAGTACCGCACCACGGGCCGAGGCGGCAAAGGCATCGTCGCCATGAGCGTCAACAACCGCAACGGCAACCTCGTAGCGTCGTTCCCGGTGGAAGATGCTGATCAAATCATGCTGGTCACCGACAAGGGCCAGCTGATCCGCTGCCCGGTCGAAGGCATCCGCGTCGCCGGCCGCTCGACCCAGGGCGTGATCGTGTTCGACACCGCCGAGGACGAACACGTCGTCTCGGTCGAGCACATCACGGAAGAGGCCGAGAGCGGGAACGGGGCGAATGGGGAGTCGAACGGGGAGTGATGCGTCACCCCTCGTAGCCGGGGGGGGGGGGGGGGCGCGACGGGGGGGGGGGGGGGGGGGGCCGGCACGCGGGGGGCGGGGGGGGGGCGGCGGGGGAGGGGGTGTGGGTGTGAGGACGCGGACGGGGGGG
>NZ_JBVVPL010000010.1:61456-197660 GCF_055807615.1 Bradyrhizobium sp. MV1.5
CGGATGGAGCGAAGCGCAATCCGGGACTCTCTGCGCGGCGCAAGAAACCCGGATTTCGCTTCGCTCCATCCGGGCTACGATTTGCGCTAAATCTCCAGCTCCGTGCCGAACTCGACCACCTGCTTGGTCGGCACGCCGAAGAACGCGGCTGAGCGTTCGGCGTTGCGTTGCAGAAAGGCGAACACGGTTTCGCGCCAGACCCACATGCCCGGCACGTCCTCGCGCGGAATGATGGTTTCGCGGCCGACGTAATAGGTGATGTCGTCGAGGTCGATCCCGGGCAGCTTGCCGTGGCGGCAGGCGAGGGTCAGCCCGTCGTAGATCGTCGGGTTCTGCATGAAGCCGTAATGCAGGACGACGCGGGTAATGCCGGGAATGATCTCGATCACCTCGATGCGGTCTTCGTCGGCGATGTGAGGAAGCTCCTCGATCAGCACGGTGACCAGGATGATGCGCTCGTGCAGCACGTGGTTGTGCTTGACGAACTGGGTCAGCGCCAGCGGCACGCCGCGCGGCGCCGACGCCAGGAACACGGCGGTGCCTGGAAGCCTGGCGCTGCACTTGTTGACCGCGGTCTCGATCAGATCCTCCTCGGGCTGGCGCAGCTTCGCGCGTGCCGCTTCGACGAGCTTCACGCCGCTGCGCCACGTCAGCATCAGGAAGGCGACGAAGCCCGCCAGCATCAGCGGAAACCAGCCGCCCTCGAACAGCTTGATCGAATTGGCCGAGAAGAAGATCAAATCGATCACAAAGAAGAAGCCGTTCACGGCCACCACGAGCCACGGCGAAAAGCCCCACTGGATCGCGAGCAACGCGGCGAGCAGCGTGGTGATCGCCATCAACAGCGACACCGCGATGCCGTAGGCGCCGGCCAGCGCCTCCGAGCTGCCGAAGCTCAGGACGGCGCCGAGCGTTGCGGCGGCGAGCAGCCAGTTCACCAACGGCACGTAAATCTGGCCGATCGCGTCGCTCGTGGTGTGACGGATCTGCATGCGCGGCAGGAAGCCGAGCTGGATCGACTGCTGCGTCAACGAGAACACGCCGGAGATGATGGCCTGTGAGGCGATCACGGTCGCGACCGCCGAGAAGGCGACCAGCGGATAGTGCAGGGCGTCAGGGCAGAGCTGGAAGAAGGGGTTTTCGATCATGGTGGGGTCGGTGATCAGCAGCGCGGCCTGGCCGAAATAGTTCAGCACCAGCGCGGGCAGGCAGATCGCGAACCAGGCCAGCCGGATCGGCAGGCGGCCGAAATGCCCCATGTCGGCATACATGGCTTCGCCGCCGGTCACCGCGAGGAAGGCGGCCCCCAGGATCGCGAAGGAGACATGAAAATCCTGGTGGATCAGGAAGTCGAACGCATAGAGAGGGCTGAGCGCCGCCAGCACCGCCGGCGCCTTGACGATGCCGTGGATGCCGAGCGCTGCCAGCACGAAGAACCAGGCCAGCATCACCGGTCCGAAGATGCGGCCGATGAAGCCGGTGCCCTGCTTCTGCATCATGAACAGTCCGATCAGGATGACGACGGTCACGGGTACAACCGCCGGCGCGAGCGAGGGGGCGTCGACCTTCAGACCTTCGATGGCGCTCAGCACGGAGATGGCCGGCGTGATCGCGCCGTCGCCATACAGCAGCGCTGCGCCGATGAGCCCGACGACCAGCAGATGCGCGCGCCAGGTACCGGGTTGGGCGTTGCGGGCATGCAGCAAGGCCAGCAGGGCGACGATGCCGCCTTCGCCGCGGTTGTCCGCGCGCAGGATCAGCAGCGCATATTTCAGCGAGATGATCAGCAGCAACGCCCAGAGGATCAGCGAGGCAACGCCCAGAACGGCGTCGTTCGTCAATGTGCCGCCGTGGGCGGCAGCCTTGGCGGCTTCCTTCAGGGCGTACAGTGGGCTGGTGCCGATATCGCCATAAACCACCCCGAGGGCGCCCATGGTCATCGCAAGCGGCAGTGGATCAGGTTGATGGCCGGAGGCGACTGCGGGCGTACTGGACAATGGCGACCCCCCGATGGGATCGCGCCCGACTGGTCATTCCGGCGGGCGCGAGCGTCAGGCAGTCTGCGACGGTACGTCGCAAATATCCATGGGGTTTATCTAGGGGGTTTATCGTTGGGAGTTATCAGGAGGTTTCCTGACGCGAAACTGACAGACCCCGCTACGGTGTGCGGTTGGCGGTCACGAGGCGAGCCTCGCGGATGTTGGCTTTGGTGCCGGCCTGGCGAAGGCAGGACGCCTCGAAATTCGGCCAGGCTCGCTGCGAGCAGTCCTTGCCGATGGTGCGGATATCGAGCCGGTCGCCCTTGGCGAGCGGCTGCGGCACGCTCGCCTCGACGGTCGGGGCGAAGCCGGGCAGGAGGGTGAGGGCGGCAGCAACACACGCAGAGATGGCGATCGCCGAAAGAGCCTTGATCATGACAGTCCCCTGTGATGCGGCCGCTACGCCCAGTGTGCGGCCCGTCGTTCGTTGGCCGGATTAGTAACCATGGCCAGTTTCCGGACGTCTTCGCGAACGCGGGAAATGGTTTCGTTCGCGCTCCGTTTTGTTTCGTGGCCGCCCTCAGGACGAAACAATTCGGCGCATTCCGACACGGTTTTGCGGAAAAGCCGCCGGGGAACCTGACCGGCTTGCCGGGCCGGGCCGGGCGCGGTAGGACGTGGCCATGCCCCGCATTGCCTTCTATCCAGGTTCCTTCGACCCCATCACCAACGGCCATCTGGACGTGGTCCGGCACAGCGTGTCGCTGTGCGACAGGCTCGTTGTCGCGATCGGGGTGCACCCCGGCAAGAAGCCGCTGTTCTCGACCGAGGAGCGGCTCAAGATGCTCCATGACGTCTGTGGGCCGGTGGCGGCCCAGGCCGGCTGCGCGCTCGAAGCTGTGACGTTTGACGACCTGTCGGTGACCTCGGCGCGCAAGCACGGGGCGACGATCATGATTCGGGGCCTGCGCGACGGCACCGACCTCGACTACGAGATGCAGCTCGCCGGCATGAACGAGGCCATGGCGCCCGAGGTGCATACGGTCTTCCTGCCGGCTTCTCCCATGGTCCGCCCGATCACCGCCACTTTGGTGCGCCAGATCGCTGCCATGGGCGGGGACGTCTCGGCCTTCGTCCCGCCGCTGGTTGCGGCCCAGCTCAAGGCAAAATTCGCCTGATAACGGCGCGTTTCCTTTCTCATCTCTGATCCGGAGTTATCATGATCCGAATTCTCGCAGTTCTTGTCGGGTTTCTTGCCGCGGTTCTGTTCGCGGTGCCGGCCTTCGCGCAAGCCTTGCCGGCCGGCCTCGACAAGGCCAACGCCATCGTCATCGACTCCACCAAGGGCCGCATCGTCATCAAGCTCAGGCCGGACCTTGCGCCCCAGCACGCCGAGCGCATCAAGCAGCTCGCGCGGGAGGGCTATTACAACAACGTGCCGTTCCACCGCGTCATGGACGGCTTCATGGCGCAGACCGGCGACGGTCAGAACTTCAACGGCACCGGCGGGTCGAAATATCCGAACCTGAAGCAGGAATTCTCCAAGGTGCATTTTGCGCGCGGCATCGTCGGCATGGCCCGGCGCGGCGACAGCGTCGACACCGCCAATTCGCAGTTCTTCATCATGTTCGCCGACGGCGGCAGCCTCGACAACCAGTACACCGTGATCGGCGAGGTCGTGCAGGGCATGGACGTCGTCGACAAGCTCAAGAAGGCGCCTCCCGGATCAAGCGGCGGCACCGTCACCGATCCCGACAAGATGGTGAAGGTGCAGGTCGCTTCCGACATCAAATAGGAGCGGCGATGGCGCGCTGCGGTGGCAAGCTCCTGCTGGTTGCCGCGGTGCTGCTGCTCGGCGTCCCCGGCGCAATCGCCGAGGACGCACAGGTCAACACCATCCAGGACATCTTCCGGCATCTGCGCACCTGCTGGAAGCCGCCACCCGCCGCCAGGGCACGCCCGATCGACATCACCGTCGTCGTGAGCTTCAACCGGGCCGGAAACATTCTGGGCCATCCGAGGATTACCTATGAATCCGCGGAGGCCTCCGACGAGGACCGGCTGCAATACCGGGTCGCGGTGATGGAGGCATTGCAACGCTGCACGCCGATGCCATTTACCGATGCGATGGCCGGCGCCGCTGCGGGGCGTCCATTCGCGATCCAGTTTCGCAACCGCAAATCTTCACCTGACAGGACTTCACCCCCAACCCAAGAGAGACGAGCATGAGCGCCACTGAAAACACACTGATCCTCGAGACCACGCAGGGCCCCGTTACCATCGAGATGCGGCCTGATCTGGCGCCCGGCCACGTCGCGCGCATCAAGGAACTCGTGCGCGAAGGCTTCTACGACGGCATCGTGTTCCATCGCGTGATCGACGGCTTCATGGCGCAGACCGGCTGCCCGCAGGGCACCGGCACCGGCGGCTCCGGCAAGAAGCTGAAGGCCGAGTTCAACAAGGAGCCGCATGTGCGCGGCACCACCTCGATGGCGCGCGCCGCCAGCCCGGATTCCGGCGACAGCCAGTTCTTTATCGTGTTCGACGACGCCCGCTTCCTCGACAACCAGTACACGGTGTGGGGCAAGGTCACCGAGGGCATGGAGAACGTCGACAAGATCAAGCGCGGCGAGCCCGTGCAGAACCCCGACAAGATCGTCAAGGCGCGGATGGCGGCTGACGCGGAGTAGGCGTTCAACCCTCATGGTGAGGAGGCGCGTAGCGCCGTCTCGAACCATGAAGGCCGAGCTGGAGCAGCGGGGCCTTCATCCTTCGAGACGCGCGTTCCGCGCTCCTCAGGATGAGGAGTGACTGTACGGCCCCGAGCACGCGATGCGCACTGACCTCTTCGATTTCGACCTGCCCGCCGAGCGCATCGCATTGCGCCCGGCGAGCCCGCGCGATTCCGCGAAGATGCTGGTTGTCGATCAGGGCACGCTGTGCGACCAAATCATCGCCGATCTGCCGCAATGGCTGAAGCCAGGCGACCAGCTCGTCGTCAACGACACCAAGGTGATCGCGGCACAATTGAAAGGCCGTCGCATCGGCCGCGAGACCGAGCCGAAGATCGAGGCGACGCTGATCAAGCGCCTCGACGGTTCGCGCTGGCAGGCGCTGGTGAAGCCGGCCAAGAAACTCACGGCCGGCGACCGCATCCGCTTCGGCAATGAGGGCAAGGTCTGCCTGCTCGGCCATCTCGATGCAGAGGTCGAGGCCAAGGGCTCCGAAGGCGAGGTGACGCTGTCATTTTCGTTCCACGGCCCGACATTGGATCAAGCCATCGCAGATCTCGGCAGCCCGCCGCTGCCGCCCTACATCGCCTCGAAACGCACGCCTGACGATCAGGATCTCGCCGACTACCAGACCATGTTCGCGGCGAATGAAGGCGCCGTTGCCGCGCCGACGGCCGGCCTGCATTTCACGCCGGCGCTGGAGCAGGCGCTGCACGCGCGCGGCGTCGGCATCAATCGCGTCACGCTGCATGTCGGGGCAGGGACCTTCCTGCCGGTGAAGGTGGACGACACCGAAGGCCACAAGATGCACGCCGAGTGGGGTACGCTCTCGGCCGAGACGGCGGAGCGGCTCAACACCGCCCGCAAGAACGGCGGCCGTATCATCGCGGTTGGCACCACGTCGTTGCGCTTGCTCGAAAGCGCAGCGAGCGAGGACGGCACCCTTGAGCCGTTCGCCGCCGAGACGTCGATCTTCATCACTCCCGGCTATCGCTTCCGCGCCGTCGATGTTCTGCTGACCAACTTCCATTTGCCGATGTCGACACTCTTCATGCTGGTGTCGGCGTTCTCCGGGCTGGAGACGATGCAGCAGGCCTATGCACACGCGATCGCGCATGGCTATCGGTTCTATTCCTATGGCGATGCGTGTTTGCTGTTTCGGGCAGAGCCGTAAGCGACGCACGACTTTATCACCGTCACCCTGAGGTGCTCGCCTCTTCGGCGAGCCTCGAAGGGCGACGGCCCGGCTGATGCGCCTCGGCCGTGCATCCTTCGAGGCTCCCCGTGCAGCGCCTCGCGCTGCACAGCTCGCGCCTCAGGATGACGGATTGAGCGCGCGTTACGCCATCACGCGCTGTGGCAAGAGCTCCGCGATCTGCACCGCGTTGAGCGCAGCGCCCTTCAACAGCTGGTCCGCCGCCACGAACATCGAGATCGAATGCCCGGAGGGGTCGCTGAGGTCCTTGCGGATGCGGCCGACCAGGACGTCGTCCTGCCCCGAGGCGTCGATCGGCATCGGGAAGTAGTTCCTGGCGCGGTCGTCGACGATCCTGACGCCGGGCGCTCGTGCCATGATGGCACGGACCTGATCCTCGCTGATCGGCTTCTCGCATTCGAAGGTGATGGCCTCGCAATGAGCCCGCAGCACCGGCACGCGCACGCAGGTGACGCCGATCGCAATCTTGTCGTCCTCGAAGATCTTGCGGGTTTCGTTGATGACCTTGGTCTCTTCGTCGTTGTAGCCGGTGTCGGGGTCGATCGCCGTGTTGTGGTTGAAGAGGTTGAAGGCGTAGGGATGCGGCATCACCTTCGGCGTATAAACCTGCCCGTTGAGGTTGGCGCGGGTGGACTCGACCAGCTCGTCCATGGCGGCAGCGCCGGCGCCGGAGGCCGCCTGGTAGGTCGAGATGATCACGCGCCTGATGCGGTTGGCCTGGTGGATCGGCCACAGCGGCACCAGCGCCGTGATGGCGGCGCAGTTCGGGTTGGCGATGATGCCCTTGTGGTCGCGGATGCGGTTCGCGTTGATCTCGGGGATCACCAGTGGCACGTTCGGGTCCATGCGGAAGGCGGAGGAGTTGTCGACGACGACGGCACCCGCCTTGACCGCGATCGGCGCGAACTTCTTGGAGATGCTGCCGCCGGCGGAGAACAGGGCGATGTCAACGCCCTCGAAGGCGCGTTCGGTCAGCTCCTCGATGACCACGTCTTGCCCACGAAACGACACCGTCTTACCGGCCGAGCGGGCGCTGGCCAGCGCCTTGAGCTTGCCGACGCGAAAGCCGCGCTTGTCCATGGTGGCGATGAATTCGGCGCCCACCGCACCGGTGACGCCGACAATCGCGACGACGGGATCGTTACTCACTTTGTCCTCCATTGATTTGAGAATTCAGACAACAAAAAAGCCCCGGACCAACGAGGGCGGGGCTTCGGTAGAGTGGATTGCGTTCTAGTCGACGACTACACGCGCACGCCTCCCCGGGCCCCGAAGGCCGTGGTGGTTTTAGTCGTGCGTTTGGTGGTCGTGAACATGGCGGGAGCTTATGCGGGAGAGTTTTGCGCCCGTCAATGGCTTTTCGGCGGGATTGGGGCCGCCGCTATTTGGTCCGGGCGCCCGGCGGTTCGAGGATGACCTCCTTGAGGTTGTCGCCACTGATGACGACGATCGCGAAATTCAGCCGACCGCGTTCGCGCACCAGCCCGCCGCTGATCGCCTTGCCGGAGGCCGCGCGTTCGGCGACGTGCACGGCATCCGCAAGCCGGTGCTTGATGGCACCGAGCGCTGCGAGGTTGCTGCGGTCGTCGAGGTCGAGCTCGGCGAGAGGGAGGGCGGCTTCGCCGCCGACGAGCTCGCCGGTTGCGGCATTGATGGTGTGGCGCCAGATCCGGTCATTGTGCAGGGTCTTCACCCGGTAGACCGGCACGCCGGAGGCTCCGTCGAAACTCACATCCGCCGTGGTGGCACCCGCGTGACGGGCTTCCGCAATCGCCATGGCCTGGTTGATCGAGATTGAAGAGCTGCGGAAGCGCTCGATCTCGCGGCTGACCGCTTGGCGGTCGGCCTCAGCGTCACCATCTGTATCGCTGTGAAGGGTGGTCGGAGTGCCTGTGCTCACGATCGCCCGCGCCGGCGCCGCGAGGAGGAGTGCGGACAGGGCGATCGCGAGCAATCCCGAGATCCGTCGTTTGGCTGTCGTCATGCTCGAAACCCTCGGCCAGCGAGTGTGCCGGATGATCGTAAAGAATTTGCGGCCGACCTTGGGCATCGGTCGGCCGCTGAGCGTCGTGACGGGTGGTACCGCCGCGGCGATCGAAGCGATGCGGACCTCTTTGGGGCTGGTGAAAAAGCGATCCGCATCGCCCTATAATTAAACCATACCGTATCGTTTTGTTTTGGTCAACGGCGCGGGCGCCGGATTCCCTGGAAGAATCGCAACCTCACGGAATTGTCAGCGCGAGGGGCGCCGCCGCCGCGTGGTCTTGGCGGCCTCCTGGAGGCGGTCCGGAGGGCCAAGCGCACCGGCCAGGAACAGCTTGATGGCAACCCGCATGCGCTTTTCGGCGTCTTTCAGCTCGAGCGTCGTTCCGAACGTCGCCATGCGGTGGGTGTGCCCCACGACGACGTCGAGAAACACCTCGGCTGCGATCGTGGTGTCTTCGATGTCGAGCGCGCGTTGCGCCACCAGATGGTCGAAGAAGCGTGCCGTGGTGGCGACGGCCTTGAGCCAGCCTTCCTCCTTGCCGAGCTTGGCGATGTCGGGGAAGTTGATGGCCTGCGACGTCATCATGCGGCTGAAGGCGACGGCATCGGGACCGCAGGTGAATGTCAGCATCTCGCGCCCGATCTCGACCAGCCGCTGCTCGACCGAGATATCCGAGGCGCTGCCGAGCTGGGTCTCGGCAGCCGCCGATAGCGGTGCAAGCCATCGCGCGATCTCGCGCCGCAGCACGGCGGCGAACAATCCGCGCTTGTCTCCGTAACGGGCATAGACGGTGGGCTTGCTCACCCGCGCGGCTTCCGCGACCGCATCGAGCGAGGTGGCATCGAAGCCGCGATCCAGGAACAGGCGGGTGGCGACCTCGATCAGCCGCTGATCGCGCTCGATCGCGGCGCTTTTCGTCGGCCGGCCGCCGCGCGATTTCGGCACCTCGCGCCGCTGAGCTGCCGGTCTGGTCCTGGTCGCAGTCAATCCCATGCCCAATGATTCCTGCGCGGTCGTGACATCAGTGATTGCTCTATAACGCGCAGCAACGGGTGCGTCATGGCCAATCTGGCCGGACGGGCCTCATCGTCAACCGTCCCGGCACGGCCCTGTTCCTCAGCGAGCGCTTACGGAAGCGTCGAAGTCCAGGCCTGGCCAGACGCCGCCTTCTCGTATCCGTACTGATACAGCGCTCGCATATAGGCGGTATCGAATCCTTCCGAGGGGGCGGCCGGATAGTCGCGCGCGATGTAGGAGAGGTGGAAGCCCAGGCGGTTGCGCCTGGCAAAATCATAGGTCGAGAAGATGATCGAGCGGGTTTGCGACTGGGTGATCGACGATAGGCTGCGTGAGGCGACGTCGATGGTGCTGTTGGAGACCAGCTCGAAGTTTCGCTCGATCTTCTTGTTGACGAGGATGTAGATGTCCAGCTTCGCAGGTCCCGGCAGGCGACTGCCCTGGAAAAGCAGGGCTTCCGGCAGCGTCAGCACCGGGGCGGTCACGCCGCCGTCGACATGCATCTCCTGAAACCTGCGGCCCTCGCCTTCGGCGTCGATCATGATCGGCGGAAACACCAGGGGGATGCTGGCGGAGGCCGCCATCACGTCGCGAAACAGCTTGAGCGCCTCGGGCGTGCCGACCGCGGCGATCTTGCCCATGTCCCAGATCGCGGTGCGCTGGGTGTCGAGATCGGTCGTCACCACCAGCAGCCTTCGGCCCTTGGCGTTTTCACGCGCGACCTGCGCCATGATCTCCGGCCCGACATAGCGGGCGACGAGCTCGCGCAGCCGCGTGTTGCCGAACAGGCCGGATCCGAACAGCACGCGCATGATGCTGGGATCGCTCAACAGACTCTCCGCGACACCGCTGGTGTAGACCTCCTTCAGCGTGTCGTCATATTGCGAGCCGAGAAACGCAAAGGGTGCGATCAGGCCACCGGTGCTCACGCCCGAGACGACCGAGAAGGTGGGACGCGTTCTGGCCGCGGTCCAACCGTTCAGCACGCCGACACCATAGGCGCCATCCGCGCCGCCGCCTGACAGCGCCAGATAGGACTTGCTCGCGGTGCTGGTGTCCTTCTCGAAGCTGAATTTCGTGATGGGCTCGTCGGCGTAGCGCCGGAGGCCGTCGATATCGAGCACGCGCGATGTGCTGGCCTCAGCGGCCGTATAGGGCGTGCGGGGCAGGGAGGTGCAGGCGCCGAGCGCCAGGCTGTACGTCAGGACCAGCAATCCGAACAGGCGGACGCCGGTCTGCCTTGTCCGGCCATGCGAACGGGCGGACGGATCAGTCGAACTTGAAGGGAAAGGCATTGTCGGTGGCTGGCGATCACGCATCTACCGCCGCCGGCAACATCGCCGCGGCAGCTCGTCCAGCCCCAAGATAAAACTATACTGTATCGTTTTGTTTGACAAGCGCTGCAGGCACAAATTCCGTGTCCCCAATATTGGTGTCGGTTGTCCCGGTCTGATGCATAAGCCGGCCGAAGCATGGCCTGAGCGGGTTGATCGGCCTGCTCCGACACGCAATAAGCACCGTCATGAATCGTCCTGACACCGGTCTGCCCAATCATTTCGAACTGCTCGCCACCGATGGCGCCGCGCGCACCGGGCGCCTGGCCACGCCGCACGGCGTGGTGCGCACGCCCGCCTTCATGCCGGTCGGCACCGCCGGCGCGATGAAGGGCATGCACTGGCGCGAGGTGCGTGAGGCCGGTGCCGACATCGTGCTCGGCAACACCTATCATCTGATGCTGCGTCCCGGCGCCGAGCGGATCGCGGCGCTTGGCGGCCTGCAGACATTCACCGGCTGGAACGGGCCGATGCTGACGGATTCCGGCGGCTTCCAGGTGATGTCGCTGGCGGATCTGCGCAAGGTCAGCGAGCAGGCCGTGACGTTCCGTTCGCATATCGACGGCGCCAAGGTCGAGCTGTCGCCGGAGCGCTCGATCGAGGTGCAGCGTTTGCTCGGCTCCGACATCGCCATGCAGATGGACGAATGCGTGCGGCTACCCGCCGAGCGCGCCGACATCGACCGCGCGATGCAATTGTCGCTGCGCTGGGCCGAGCGAAGCAAGCGCGCCTTCGAGAGCGCGCCCGACGGCTACATGCTGTTCGGCATCGTGCAGGGCGGCGACATCCCCCAGCTTCGCCATGCCAGCGCGCAAGGCCTCATCGAGATCGGTTTCCATGGTTATGCGATTGGCGGCCTCGCCGTCGGTGAGCCGCAGGCCGTGATGCTGGCGATGATCGACGAGACGGCGCCGCTGCTGCCCAGAGAGCGCCCGCGCTATCTGATGGGCGTCGGCACGCCGGACGACATCCTCGAAGCAGTCAAGCGCGGCATCGACATGTTCGATTGCGTGATGCCGACGCGCAATGGCCGGCATGGCGTTGCCTTCACACGCTTCGGCCAGGTGAATTTGCGCAACGCGCGCCACGCCGACGATTCCCGTCCGCTCGACGAAGAGAGCTCCTGGCCGTCGGCGCGCACCTACGCGCGCGCCTATCTGCACCACCTCGTCAAGTCGGGCGAGACGCTGGGTGCGATGCTGCTGTCCGAGATCAATATCGCTTACTACCAGTTCCTGATGCAGGGCATCAGGGAAGCTATCGCACAGGGAACGTTCGAGGAGTTCTATCGGCGTACGCGCGAGAACTGGGCGAGGGGCGACATCGCCCCGCGCTAGGTCAATTGCGCATGGTCAGTGAAGGAGCATCAGTTGCAGAGGAAACGCTGCTTGACGGCGTGCTTGGTCACGAAGCCGTAGCCGCAATTGTCGCAGGTCCAGAGATAGCTGATCAGGTGCTCCGACACATACGCAGAACCTTCGGCGGCGACCATGGAGTCGGCGCAGACGGGACAGGTGGGCAACTCACTGCACCGCGGAGCGCGGTTCGGTGCGACGGTCGACAACACTTCAGCGACTGCTGACATCGTGGTGACCTCCCAGCTTGAGACCTAAGTCTAACATAAGCAGAATCAGTTGACGAGGTCGCAACACAAATGCGTTGGTTTTCTGATAATTACCGCTCACGCGATTTTGCGATGCAAGGTATTTAACATGTGTCGCAATCTCGCTTGCGTGTCGCCGCAGGCTGTCTCTAACTGCGCAAGAGCTGCAACAGAAGCACAAATCGTCGCCACAGGGAGTTGATCATGGACGCATCGTCCCCCACGGGTGCAGCGCACCAACCCGGCCGCGGCCGGATCTATGACTCGATCGTCGATGCTTTTGGCGACACGCCGATCGTGCGCTTGCGCCGGCTCCCGGGCATGCACGGCGTGAACGCGACCATTTTGGCAAAGCTTGAATATTTCAATCCCGCCGCAAGCGTGAAAGATCGCATCGGCGCGGCGATGATCATCGCGATGGAGAAGGCCGGCATCCTCAAGCCCGACACCGTGCTGATCGAGCCGACCTCCGGCAATACCGGCATCGCGCTGGCTTTCGTCGCGGCGTCGCGCGGCTATAGGCTCAAGCTGGTCATGCCGGAGTCGATGTCGATCGAACGCCGCAAGATGCTGGCCTTTCTGGGCGCGGAGCTGGTGCTGACACCGGCCGCGCAAGGCATGAAGGGCGCGATTGCGACGGCCGAAGAGCTGTTGAAGACGACGCCGAATTCGGTGATGCCGCAGCAGTTCAAGAATCTTGCCAATCCCGAGGTGCACCGCCGCACCACCGCGGAGGAGATCTGGAACGACACCGGCGGCAACATCGACTTCTTCGTCGCGGGCGTCGGCACCGGCGGCACCATCACCGGCGTCGGCCAGGTGCTGAAGCCGCGCAAGCCCTCGCTGCGCGTGGTCGCGGTCGAGCCGGAGGAGAGCCCGGTGCTGTCGGGTGGCCAGCACACGCCGCACAAGATCCAGGGCATCGGTGCGGGCTTCGTCCCTGACATCCTCGACCGCTCGGTGATCGACGAGATCGTCAAGGTCAACTCGACGACGGCGATCGAGACCTCGCGAGCGCTGGCGCGGCATGAGGGCATTCCGGGCGGCATCTCCTCGGGCGCCGCGATCGCCGCGGCCCTCGAGATCGGCAAGCGGCCGGAAGCTGCGGGAAAGACCATCCTGGCTATAGTGCCGTCCTTCTCCGAGCGGTATCTTTCGACGGCTCTGTTTGAGGGAATCTAGGACGTGGCGGATCAACCACCGAGGCGACCGCGGACGTTGGGCGACGCCAGGACGGAGGCCGAGGCGGCGTTCAAGAAGGTGACGGCGAAGGTCGCTGCGGCGCCGCCGAAGCAGAACGTGGCGCCGGGGGTCAAGGAGCAGGTCACGCTGCGCATTGACCAGGACGTGCTGGAGCATTTCCAGTCCGGCGGGCCCGGCTGGCAGGACCGCATCAACGAGGCGCTGCGAAAGGCCGCGGGGAAGTAGACGCCAAAGGTTGAGGGACTCGCAACGAAAAAGCCCGGCGCGAGCCGGGCTTTTGTATTTGCGATTGGCCTCGCCTCAGCGGCGGAACATGCCGCCCATCATGCCGCCGACCACACCGCCGACGAAGGCTGCGCCAGCGTCGCCGCCGCCGCCGCGATGCTGGGCCGGTGCGCTCTGCGCTTGGGCCGGGGCACGTCGGGCCGGCTTCGCGCTTTCATCGCTCGCAGTGGCCGGCGCGGAGGCCACGATCTCCGACAGCAGGGCCTTGTGCTGGAGCTTGTTGAGATAGCCCGTCGACGGATAGCCGCGTGCCGCCTGCCAGCGCTTGAGCACCGTACGGGTGTCCTCGCTGAACGCGCCGGTGACCTTGGTGTCGAATCCAAGTCCGGTCAGGCGGCGCTGCACGTCGCGGCGCTGGCCCTTGTCGAGGCCGATCTGGTCCTCGGTGAGCTGGCTGGCGTCGTCGGTGAAGGTGGCAGGATCGACGCCGGCGTTGAGGTTGCGGGTCGTCGTCGACGGGCCGCTCTTGATCGCGGCGAGCCGCGCCAGTGCCAGCGCCTTGAACTGGCCGTTGGGGTAGGTGGAGAGGTAGGCGTTGAGCTCTTCGGGCTTGTTGCTCTCCTTGACCGAGCGCCAGTATTCGAGCTCGACACCATCCGAATTGCCGCCCGTTGCCGCGGGCACGACGCCAGCAGCCGTCGGTGCCGCATTGGCGACCTGCGTCGTCGGAGCCTGGTTGAGATAGACCGCGCCGATCAAATTGGTGTGGCCCCAGGGGAGCTGCCCCTTGTGGGTCTCCTCGTTGACCTGGGCGCGGACCGACGTCATCGCCTGCTGGATCTCGACACCGGGCTTGGTGATGTTGTCGATCAGCGCACGGGTGAACGGGCTATTGTTGCCCTCCTGGCCGTCGAGCGCGGTCTGGCCGGGGCCAGTGGCGAACGCGATCAGCGTGCCTTCGCCGGATTTCATCTCGGCAAGACCGCTCTGTACGTTGACGCTGCGGGTCGCGGAGTTCGACTTGATCTTGGCGGCGAACGGATTGTCGCGGCAGGCGTCGAGGAAGACCAGCTTGACCTTGGCGTCGCCCATGGTCTGCTCGAGCGTCAGATCGATGTTGATGGCGGCACCGAGCTTGACGTCCATCTCCGATTTGATGTCGGCGTCGACAGGCAGAAGATAGTTGGAGCCGCCGACCGCGATGCCGTGACCGGCATAATAGAACACTGCGACATCGGAGCCCTGCGCCTTGCGGCCGAAGTCGAGCAGCTTCTCCGTCATCTGGTCGCGCGAGAGGTTCGAACCTTCGATCACCTCGAAGCCGACATTGCGCAGCGTTGCCGCCATCGCCTTGGCGTCGATCGGCGGGTTCGGCAATTGAGCGACGTTCTTGTAGGTGCCGTTGCCGACGACGAAAGCAACACGGCGGTCGGCCTTCGCGGCACTGACCGACAGTGCCATGCACATCAGCGACGCGAGGAGGGTGAGAGTGCGCATCTGGAATCCCCAACAGAATCGAATTGCAGGCAGCAACAAATTGGCAACGAACTTACACGAAGTACCCGATTTGGCGCCACCAAAACGGCAGTTCGTCGCGTTCAACCCGCTGCTGTGTGGCAGAATGTGCACGATGGAGTCCCTCTCCAGCGTGATCCAAATCACACGGCCACTTGGTTTTGTCGCGCGAGGCGGCGGGAGGTTCAGCGTGCGAGGGCAGGATCCGCCGGAGCTGGCTTTAGATTCAGGAGATTGCCGAACAGGATCAGCGCGGCGCCGACCACCGTCCAGGTGTCAAGCCGCTCCGAATAGAGCAGCCAGCCCGCGGTCGCGGTCAATGGAACCCGCAGGAAGTCCATGGGAACAACGATGGTCGCATCCGCATAGCGCATCGCGCTGGCGAGGCAGTAGTGCGAAAACGTGCCGCAGACGCCGATCACGCCGACCCATGCCCAGACATAGGCGGAGGGCCACGTCCAGACGAACAGCGTCGGAATGAAGCCTGCGACCGATTGCACCACCAGCATCCAGAACAGGATCGATAGCGCGCTTTCGGTGCGGGTCAGCGATTTGACGAGCACCATGGACACGCCAAAGCCCATCGCGGCGCCGAGCGCAATGAGTTGACCGGGATTGATTTCGCCGGTGGCGGGTCGGACGATGACGATCACACCGATAAGGCCAAGCGCGATGGCGGCGATCTTCCACGGCGTCATGCGTTCGGAGAGGAGGCTCGCTGCGAGCAGCGCCGTCCAGATTGGCATGGTGAACTCGATTGCCACCACCTGGCCGATCGGGATCAGCGTCAGTGCGAAGAACCAGCCGAGCTGCGCAACATAGTGCACCAAATTGCGCCCGATGTGCTGCGGCAGGCGCGATGTCCTGAGCACCTTGAAGCCGCCGGCCCGATAGATTATCGGCGAGAGCAACAGGAAGCCTATCAGCGAACGCACTTCCATGATCTGAAATACATTCAGCTCGCGCGTGGTCTCGCGTCCGGCGACCGCCATGACCAGCATCAGCGACAGCCAGCCCGCCATCCACAGGGCAGCCATCGTTTTGGACGGTGTCGTGTTCATCGGCGCGGGTGTGAGAGGCGAGGGTCCTGAGGGAGGGCCGGTATCGGCGACATCGCCGCCGTTTGCAACGGCCAAATCTGCCGGTGCAGCGATGCATGCCGGCGTGCTAAGGCATCAGCGAACAACGAGAAAAATCGGGAGATATTCGCTCATGCACATCTTGCAGCCGGCCGAGTGGAAAAAACCGCGCGGCTTTTCCCATGGTGTCGTGGTCGAGGGGCCTGGTCGCTGGGTGATGCTGGCCGGGCAGACCGGCGGCGAGGAGACCGGCAATTACGCGCCTGACATGGCAGCGCAGGTCGGGACCGCGCTGAAGCGGATCATCAAGCTCCTGGGCGAGGCCGGCGCCGGCCCCGAGCATATCGTCCGCCTGACCTGGTACCTGACCAGCCGCAGCGAATATGAGGCAGCCGGGGCCGGCATCGGCGCGGCCTGGAAGGAAACGCTGGGGCGCAATTTCCCGCCCTCGACCTTGCTCTACATCGGCGGCCTCGTGGACGACCGGGCCAAGGTCGAGATCGAGGTCACGGCGTTCGTGCCGGGCACATAAAAAAATCGACCCGGCGAGATCGCAGGGTCGATTGTCAATTTACTCGTATCGGTCTAGCGCGACAGCGAGATGTTGGCGCCGCGGAACTGGCTGTCGGCGCGCATCGTGACGTTCTGCTTGTTGCCGGACGTCTTCAGCGAGATGTTGGCGTTGAAACCGGCGGTGGAGGCGAGCAGCTCATAGTTTCCGCCGGCGCCGCGACCCGAAAGAGAGCCGCTGATATTGCGGCTGGCCTCGGACCAGCTGCCCGCGATGGCGCCGCCTTCAGCCTTGACGTTGGCGCCGAGGTTGAACTTGTAGGCGTCGCTGGCGCAGGTCAGAGACAACTCCATGGTCGGTCCGATCGGAGCGTATTTGGCCCGGCAGCGGATCCGCTCGGTCGAGCCGTCATCCAGGGTGACCGTGCCTGAGCCGCTCCAGCTGCCGGCCAGCGGGGCGAACGGGCCGGACTGGGCCTTGCTCTCGGAGTTGGCAATTCCGGCCGCAAACATAACGGCGGCCGCGATCAGCAGCCGCCGGCCCAGACCGCTGGTCACGACTTTTCTATTGGCGCGATGCTTCCCACCGCCCGCTGCACGGTATGCCTGCAGATGCTCCATTCCACTTCCCCGATCCGGCGTTGCCGCTGAGTTGACCGTTGGCATATGCACCATTGATCGAAACTTTCACAAGACCCTCCCGGCCGATGGTGCCGGAAACGTTAGCGCCGGGGGCGGTGATCTTGCCGTCGGCAACGGTCAGCAAGGAGCTTGCGGTCGGCTCGCAGGAACCGCTCTTGGTGACGATGGTGACCTGCCAGTTGCCGTCATAGGGAGTCTGGGCGAAAGCGGGCGCGGCGAGGGTGATAACTGAAGCGGCACAGAACGCCGCAATGCGAGCAAAACGCATAAAATCCGTCCTTGAATTTGTCTGATATGCTGACCCTTATTCGGGCCAAATGTGACGGAAATTTGGTGCGGTGCCAAATCGAAAATTGTTCCTGTGGGAACAATGGTTTATTTGGGTTTCCGGCTGCAATTTTCGAAGCAGAATCAACGCCCCTTCACGTTAAGGGTAAACGTCAAGACAGCGACTCAGGAAGGGGCTCAGGAAAGGGGTCTCAGGAAAGGGGGCTTAGGAAAGACTTGGCGCCGAGGTCGCGAACTGCTCGTCCTGGGACTTGGACGGCAGCGCCTTGTGGACCTTGGCGTAATCAATCACGTCGGCCAGCAATTTGAGCCCAAGCGGGGCGAGCGCTCGCTCCCACAGCTCCCGCGCGGTCTCGCCCTTCTTGACGAAGCACCACTCCTGGGCCGCGATGGCGCCGGCGTCCATGCGGTCGGCGAGGTGATAGATCGTGCCGCCCGCGATCGGATCGCCTTCCTTGATGGTCCATTCCACGGCCGCCTTGCCGCGGTGACGCGGCAGCAGCGAGGGATGATAGCCGATCCCACCCAGCTTCGCCGCCTCGAGCGCGTCCTTTCCGATCCGGGCGTGGCTGTGCGCGGTGACGATCAGATCGGTGTCAGGGGCGATCTCGGAGGCGACCACCAGTTTGGGATTGGCCTGGACCACGACGTCGATGCCCGCCGCCTTGGCCGTCGCGGCGAGACGATCCTCAGCATCGGCCACCACGACCCGCACGATCGAGACACCGTGCTCCCGGAGCATGTTGAGGGTGGTCACGCCGAAATGGCGGGAGCCGACGAGGGTAATACGCATGGGTGTCCGATCCGTCTCGCAACTGCGTCATCTCCCGATAACACGTCCGGACGTCCTGTCACCATCCGCGCCGGGTTTGGGCCGGTTATCAACAATGCAACCGGGCGAGGGTGCCCGATGAATTCCGCGATTGCGGCGTCGGCCGGTCCGGTGCTTCCATGCGGGCATGGCATCGGCTCGGAGCGAACGCATGCGCAGCGCGTGGTTTGTCCTTCTCGCGGCCCTGGTCGCAACCGTTCCGGCGCGCGCCGGCGGACCACCCTATCCGGCGGTTCCGCCCGAGGTTGGGGTGGCTCCGTTCATCGGCCCGACCTGGGACACCTATCGCTGCGCCGAAGGGCCGGTCATCAATTTCTATCACGGCGCCTATTACGGCCAGGAGCCGCCGGCACTCTATCGCGGCTACGCGTACCGGCCGCATTACCGCTACAGCGCCTACCGCAGGCTGCCGCGCAAATATTTCTGCGTCTCGGACTAGCCGTGCCACGCCGCCACGGTCGGGCGGCGATTAGGATAGGCCTGTTCCTGTGTTTCGTTTTTAACACAGAGATCCAGGATTTGCCGGTAGAAGGTGGACCCACCGGGGCTGGCGACATTTCAACCCGCATCCGTTTTCGAACCCGGATTTGGCCGCTGGCGTGATCGCCAGCGGCTTTTTCGTGCTCGGCCATCACGAAATCATCTGACGGTAACATGATCTCAACCAGCTTGGCGTATCGACGAATCCGTCGCGGATTTGTATTGCGTACCGCGACACCGAGATTGTCCCGCCGGCGTGGGTGCGCTGTGCGGGCTTTTTCGCCGGGACCTATTTCATGCCGAGCGCGATTGAGCAGATCGTCGACGTCTATGTCCGGCTGAAGAACCGGCGCGGCCTCGACGAGCTGATGATGCACAGACAGCGGCTCGCGGTCGATCTGAAGAGCAGGTCCGGCTACGACTTCAGCCTGCCGATCGGCCAGATCGACGAGGAGATCGCGATCATCGAAGCCGGCCTCAGCCGGCTCAAGGCGGGCGATGTCGCCGCGACGGACGACGGTCGGCCAATTTGAGGCTCAGTCGCGCCGTCCGCCGTCAATGACGGTGAACAACGGCCGTGCCTGGGTCGGCTCGACCAGCAATTCCTCCACCAGCGCGGTCGCCGCATCGACATATTTGCGCGTCGGCTTGTCGAGGGGACGCGTGGCCTCGTCGTCGAGCGCGACCTTTGCAGCCTCGACCAGCTTGCGCATCCGCACGGCATGGTCATCGCCCGCGGTCAGCGTCGCGCGGGCCAGCGAGCGCAGCACGAACAGCTCACCTTCGAGGCGGAGCAGGCGGTCGTTGAGCCTGGTGAGGACGGCGTTGAGGTCGGCCATGGCGCGCGTTCGTTGCGGAAGAGACATCCTGCTCTAGCGGCGATCGGTGAACGGAGTCCAAACGGCATCGGCGCAATTGGGGCGATCTCCCCTCAAGTCTCGGTCCGCGCCAGATAGTTGCGCGCGAGGGCGAGATACCAGTCGAGGCAGGCGGGATTGGCCATCGCCTCCCGGTTGATCACCTTCTCGACGGGCTGGCCGAGCAGCAGCTTCTTGATCGGCAGCTCCTGCTTCTTGCCCGAGAGCGTGCGCGGAATTTCAGTGACCGCAAAAATCTCGTTGGGCAGGAAGCGGCGGGAGAGGCCTGCCTCGATCGCCTTGTTGATCCTGGCCCGCATCGCCTCGTCGAGCGCGACGCCTTCGCGCAACACCACGAACAGCGGCATGTAGCTGTCACGGCCGAGATATTCGAGATCGACGACGAGGGAATCCAGCACCTCGGGCAAGGCCTCGATCGCGGAATAGAGTTCGCTCGTGCCCATGCGCAGGCCGTGCCGGTTGATGGTGGCATCGCTGCGGCCATAGATGATGCAGGAGCCGTCCGGGTCGACCTTGAGCCAGTCGCCGTGCCGCCACACCGGCCCGCGGCCGCTGCCGTCGAAGTTGTCGGGATAGGTCTCGAAATAGCTCGCCCGATAGCGCGCATCGCCCTTGTCGTTCCAGAAATAGAGCGGCATCGACGGCATCGGCTCGGTGCAGACGAGCTCGCCGACCTCGCCGATGACGGCGCGGCCCTGTTCGTCGAAGGCTTCCACGGCAGCACCCAGCAGACGGCACTGCATCGCGCCCGGCGTCTGCGGCAGTTCGCGATTGCCGCCAATGAAGGCGCCGGCGAAATCCGTGCCGCCGGAGATGTTGGCCCACCAGATATCGGCCTGCGCCTTGCTGCCATTGGTCTTCGCGAGCGCCGCGAAGCGGTTGTTGAACCAGGCTTGCGTGTCGGCGCTGAGCGGAGAGCCGGTCGAGCCGAGACAACGCAATCGCGAGAGATCGCCGGCGGTGAGGTCGACCTCGGCCTTGACGCAGTTGGCGAAGAACGCCGCGCCCGCACCGAAGAAGGTCGCTTTGGATTGCGCAACGAAGCGCCACAGCGTGGTCCAGTCCGGCTTGTCCTTGGCGCCACCGGGACTGCCGTCGAAAATGCAGCACGTGGTGCCGCTGAGCAGGCCGCCGACTTGCGAGTTCCACATGATCCAGCCGGTCGAAGAGTACCAATGGTAGCGCTCGCCGAACGAGTTCTCGTCGTAGGAGCAGCCGAGATCGTTGTGCAGTCCCAGCAGCGCCAGCACCACGATGACGATGCCGCCATGGCCGTGCACGATCGGCTTCGGCAGGCCGGTGGTGCCGCTGGAATAGACGATCCAGAGCGGATGATCGAACGGCAGCCAGACCGGCTCGAATGCGTCGATCTCCGCGCCGGTTGTTGCGACAATGTCGGAGAGCAGGGCGTCCGGCGCTGCGGGCACGGCGGCGTCGCTGTGCAGGATGACGTGCTCGACCGCCGGCAGCGATCGCCGCAGCTCGGCGACGACGTCTTTGCGATCGTGCCGGCGACCGGCATAGGTGACGGCGTCGCAGGCGATCAGCACTTTGGGTTCGATCTGCTTGAAGCGGTCGATCACGGCTGGCGCGGCCATGTCGGGCGCGCAGACGCTCCAGATCGCGCCGATGCTGGCGCTCGCCAGGAATGCGATGATGGTCTCGGGGATGTTGGGCAGATAGGCGGCGACGCGGTCGCCGGGCTTGATGCCTTTTTCTTTCAGATGCAGGGCGAGGGCAGCGGCCTTGCGCCGCAGCTCCGGCCAGCTCGTCTCGCAAAGCTTGCCGTCCTCGCCACAGCTGACGATCGCGGGCAGGCCGGCGGCGTCGGCCGCGTCCACGTGGCGGAACACCTGCCGGGCATAATTGACCTGGGCGCCGGGAAACCAGACCGCGCCGGGCATCTTGCGCTCGGCGATCACGGCCGCAAACGGCGTTGGCGATTGCAGATCGTAATAATCCCAGATGCTGTGCCAGAAGCCGTCGAGATCGCGCACCGACCATTGCCGCATCTCCTCGTAGCTGGCGAAGGTGAGGCCGCGCTGTTCGGCGAGCCAAGTGCGATAAAGGGCAATCTGGGGAACGAAAGCTGCGGTCATTGCGTATCGGCTTCAGTTGCGGGGCGCGGAGTTTAACCGGTGCCGCAGAGGAGAAGAAGCCGCAGTTCGGGCAGGCAGCATTGACGGGAGTAGCTGGTCTGGGTCCGCTGGAAGCAGCCTACCAACCGGCCCCGGCCCAGCGCCTGCCGAACACGGGTGGCTTGGTCTTCACCGCTTCCCAGCCGAAGAAATGGTGCTTGCCAGACCATGTGTGCACAACGCCGCTGCAGATGCTGCACTTGAAGCTGCCGGAATGCGCTTCGGCGTGCTCCTCTCTCGTCGCGGTGTAGTTCATGCTGCAACCCGCGCAGGTGAATTCTTCGATCGTCCAGATGGTATTGGCCATTGCACCGAAGTGATTTGGGGGACCTGGATGGAAGCGTAGGTGCACGCCTTTGCAACGGCGTAAACCGGTCGGCCGAAATCCGGTTAATCGTCGTTAATGCTCCGCATGTCCCGGTCGATGCGCATCTGCACGCGCCTGATGGCGAGCAACGGCAGCCTGCCTTGCACGCGCCCGGAGCGGGCCCTGTCGCCGAGCGCATAGGCGTAGCGCCAATAGCCGGGTGCGGCGTTTGGCTTCAGCGAAAAGTGGATGCCGCGGTGAATGCCTGCGTGTGTGACGGGCTCTCTGGGACGGCGTGCCATCGTCTCGGAATGCAGAATGGCCCGATGCGTTCCTAATCGCCGGCTCGGGCCGGCCCCCGTCGTCTTGACGCCGGGGGCCCGGCTGGCAATAACGCTGGGCCGCGCAAGTGCCGGAACCCGCGTCAATGCCGCAAGGAAAGCCGTGCCCGTGAAAAGTCTGCGTCAGCTCCTGACGGGCGAGGACATCATCCAGCTCGTGATCCGCGTCGGCCTTCTCGGCCTGCTGATCATCTGGACCTTCCTGATCATCCGCCCCTTCGTGCCGATCCTTGCCTGGAGCGGCGTGCTCGCTGTCGCGTTCTACCCGGCCTTCAGCTGGGTCGCCAAGATCCTTGGCGGCCGGCCCAAGACCGCAGCGGCAATCCTGACCCTCATCACGCTCGGCATCGTCATCGGTCCTGCGACCTGGCTCGGCATCAGCGCAGTGGACGGCGTGCGCGAACTGGCGCACCAGCTCGGCACCGGCGACCTCGCGCTTCAGTCGGCGCCGGAGCAGCTCAAGTCGTGGCCGCTCGTCGGCCCCTGGCTATTCGACCTCTGGGAGCAGGCCTACAACAACATCCGCGCAGTGCTGCGGGAGGTGGCGCCTTATCTCCAGCCGCTGGCGGGACCGCTCTTGTCGCTCGCGGGCGACGCCGGCGTCGGCACGCTCCAGTTTCTGGTCTCGGTGTTCGTGGCCGGCTTCCTGTTTCCGCACGGACCGAGGCTGGTTGCGGCCGGCCGCGGCTTCCTGTTTCGCATCGTGCCCGAACAGAGCGAGCATTTCCTGGGGCTCGCGGGCGCGACCATCCGCGCCGTGGCGCAAGGCGTGATCGGTGTCGCGATCGTGCAGGCACTGCTCGCCGGCATCGGCTTCAAGCTTGCCGCGGTGCCGAGCGCAGGCCTGCTCGCCTTCATCGTGCTGCTGCTCTCGATCGTGCAGATCGGCGCCTTCCTGGTGCTGCTGCCGGTAATCATCTGGATATGGACTGCCAAGGACGTCACCACAGCGCTGCTGCTCACCGTATTTCTCGTCGTCGTCGGCTTCCTCGACACCATGTTGAAGCCGCTGGTGATGGGACGCGGCCTGACCACGCCGACCATCGTCATCTTCGTTGGCGTGATCGGCGGCACGCTCGCCCACGGCATCGTCGGCCTGTTCATCGGCCCGATCATCCTGTCGGTGGCCTGGGAAATGATGATGGCCTGGATCAGGACGGAGGACCGGGCAGAGGCGGGGGCAAGGGCGGGCACAGCGGCGGGCGAGGGCTGATCTGGCCCCCTCGAGCGGCGGGATCGGCCTGCCGGGTTCGATCAGAACTGACGGCCTTGCCCATGTGATCAAGATCCATCCCGAACTTGTCTATCCGACTAGACAAGTTACCATGGGCTCGATTCTATTTTCGATTACGGCGGACATGGCGAAGTCTTCCAAGCTGGTTGCCGCCAAGCGCGGCAAGGTATTGTTGGTCAGACGCCGGTCGGACGGCCTGTGGATGTTCCCGGGCGGCCGCAAGCGCGCGCGCGAGTCCGACAAGGACTGCCTGCGGCGGGAAATCAAGGAAGAGCTGCCCAAGCTGAAGCTCGGCCGGATCAGCCTTTGGAAGGAAGTGACGACCAGGAACAAGCGCTCCGGCCGCAAGATGAGCGACGCGATCTTCATCGCCAAGGGCGCCAAGGGCAGGCTCGCGATCGGGGACAAGAACGAGATCGACCGCGCCGTCTGGCAGAAGCCGCGCGGCATCCGCCTGACGCCGACCTCGCGCTATATCCGCGACCGCCTGTTTCCGCGGAAGCGCGGGTGAGCTAGGCCTCCTCGTCCTCCGACGAGTGCTGTATCCGTCCGGTGTGGGCCCGCGAAGAATTGGCGCGCGTTTGCGGCGCGGACACCCTGGCCATTTCGGTTTCGCGCTGCTCCTTGCGAGCCTTGCGCGCGCGCTTCATGGCCTGCTTGACCTGAGGGTTTGGCGAATCCTCCGCGAAGAACAGCACCACCTCGCAGCTCGGACATTGCCTGGAATAGCCGTCCTGCAACCGTCCCGCGCGGTCGCGGAACACGGTCTTGCAGCGCGTGCACTGAATCTGGACGAAACTCATGCGCGGTCGATCGACGATGACTGATGGAAATGCATCGTCAGGTGATCCCAAATGTCTGAAGAAAGCTTGAACGCGTCCGGGACTTCAAGCCGCTCGATCAGCCGCCTATTGCTTGGCCGCTATCGTGTCCAGGCAATGGTTGAGATAGACGGTGCGATCCCTGGGCAGCACCTTCTCGAGATCCGCCTTCAGCGCGCATTCGCGCTGCCGCATCTGCTCGGCCCGCCGCTTCTCGGCCGCCTCGCGATATTCGGGAGCAACCTTGTTGGGATCGACGAGCGCCTGCGAGCGGGCGGGAGCTGTCACGGCGAGCGCAATGGCGGTGATGATAATGAACTGTTTCAAATGAGCCTCCGTAAAAGGCTTATCCTAGCGCTCGGGCGGCGAGAGCTCAAACGGCAAGTTCGCCGAGACACCCGGCAGCGCAGCCTGTCCGCGCAGGGGCGAAGGCATCTGGTCGAGTTGATTTCAACTACCTGAAGTTGGGACGAGGGGAGGCCGTCACTTCGGGACGTGGTCGATCTTGTGGCCGAGATGCCCGGTGTCGTGATCGCGCCGCAACTGGCTCAGCGATGTCTCGTTCAACTGATGCAAGACCTCGCTGAGTTCAGTCGTATCCGGATAACCGGCGGCAAAACCCTTGCCGTAGATCTTGCGCAACGTACCGACCAGCGTGTTGCCGTGCTTCTTGCTGATCGCGCCATCCTTGTCGCGGTGGCGATGATCCAGGCCCGTTTCCTTCATGGCTTTCTCCCTGAGCGGCGTCTGCGCGCCTGGAGAGAGCGTGCTCCCAAACGAGTTGATTGGCAACGGCACGGCGCGCGGCAGTTGAGCCTCGTCAAGGCGTGGAAAGATCGAAGTCTGTGTGAACCAGTTCACAAGCGATGGTCGAGATCGCTGCTACGAAGACCTCATTGCTTGACCAATTGATATTTTGGAAACGCCCCGGCGCTCCACCAGGCGCTGGGGTTTTCACGTCGATCACCGCAACGGCGAGAGCGCGCGACGCGCGATCGGATGGGCGGGTGGTTTCCGAATAATACCGAAGGCGGGCGGCTACGCGGCTTGCTCCTCGAACGAGGTGTAGACCTGGCCCCCTGGACCGATCACCTGAACGCCCCAGCACCCGTCGGCGATGAGCTCCTTGGCCTTCTTGAGGGCGGCGGTGAGTGACAGCCGCTTGAGGCTGACGATTCCTGCCGTGTCGAAACCGCTGATTTCAAACATGCCGCTCCTCCCTGTTTTGTCGAATCCTACACTTTTTGAGCGGGTTGTCTCGCGGCTTTTGGGTCAGGGCCCGGCGCAAGAGCAGGCGGTGGCCAAAATCGCGAAAACAACCCCATGCACAGTAGCTAAGTCCTGCTGGCGCAACGCTTTCTTTTTGGCACAAAGCGGTCTTGCATCCGGCGGAGACGCCGGTTGACTCGTCGGGCAAAACAGGGGTAAGTTGCCAACTTCGGAAAATCCGTTTCGGACCGAGGCGGCTTCCCGGGATCGGGGGGAGCTCTCGCACCGGGCTGCGAGTCATGTCTGTCGCACGACCCCGTAGTCGGCCGGGGTGGCGGGGTCTGCAGCAGGCCGCGGCCGCTAACGTGGAATTAAGCTGAAAAGCCCACAATTTTAGACAGTTGTAGATGGGTGCTGCGTAAGGGAGCTGTCGCGAGGACGTTCCGGCGACGGCTTCCCGTTGCTCGCTCATTTGGGGTCAATGCCATGACCGCGACTTTCGAAACGCAAGGCCTCGTCGAACAGCTCGACCCTGCAGCACTGGCTGCGGCCATCGCCGCCGACGAACCCGCAAGCTTGGACGCTCCAGAACCGGTCAAGCGGTCCAGCCGGACATCGGTCATGGCGCTGTCGGTGTGTGCCCTGGCCATCAACGGCGCGGCGGCGATCTACACATGGCCCTCCGGCTTGCCATCGGTGAATCTGAGCAGCTTGGCTGATCTGCTACCGCGGCAAGAGGCGTCAGCGCCAAAGCCGGATCCGGTTGTCGCTGCCTTGAAGGATATTCAGTCGACCCAGCAGCAACACACGGCTTCGCTGCAGGAGAGCAATCAGGCTTTGCAGCAAAACGCGGCTCTGCTGCAGGGGGATTCGATGGTGCTGCTTTCGCTGCGGCAGAGCATCACGGACGAACGGGTCGATGTGAAGAAGGTGTCCTCGCAGCTGTCCACGCTGATCGCGAAGATCGACTCGCTGCAAAACGCCATGATGTCGGACGTCACGTCCTCCGTTCGAAGAGCGCATGCGCGCTATGGACTATCCGCCGCGATCCGCAAGCGGATCGCCCGGCAGTCGAAATCGGTCGGGCCCGTTTCGGTTGGAGGAGCTCCGCTGAGCACGCCGGCTACGGTGTCAGCTCCGGAAAGCTGAAGGCAAGGCGGGCTCGCGTTGACGGGCCGCTGATATCGGCCCGTGCATCCGGGAACCAATGACGCGACGCTAGTAGCGCGGGTAATAGCCCGGCGCGTACCTGGGATCGCCATATCTGTGAGGTCGATAGTAGCCATAGCCCCGCGGCGGATCGTCGGGGATGGGTCTTGCGTAGACGCCGGGCGCCTTGTACGCGTTGGGATAGCAGCGGCCGTTGGAGTAGTTGAAGTCATATCCGTGCGGACAGCCGCCGTCCGGGCTGCCGCGAAACTGGACCTGTTGGACCGGGCCCGGCTGGGGAGCGGCCATGCCCACCTGGAGAGCGAGGGCCGCACCGGCGATAGCTGCAAGCATTTCTATGTCCTCCGCGTCACTCCCCGATCGACCATATGGCTATGACGAGTAATGGTCGCTGAATTGGGCATTCATCCACCATTCACTTCGGGTTGTTGTTTACTCCAACGGTTCGAGGATGACGAGCCATGGTGTCCGCCAGGAACTCGGCTAACGAAGCGAAGGCGCAGACCACCGAAAAGGCGACGGAGGAATAGCGGCGCACGTAGCTCGTTCTCCAGGGCGCCAGGGCTTGTGGCGTATCGGTCCGGCGCGGGAAGGTGTCTTCGGCCTCCGGTCGTCCCTGAGGCCGCTTTTTTGCCTGAATCCGCCGGTCCACGCGCGAGCCTTAACCTAGCTTTAAGAAAACGTTGGACGGCGGTGCTAGGTTGGATACAACAAAGCCTGTGTCAGCGTCAGTTGCGTCCGGAAGTCATGATTACGTACAAGCAGTACCATATCGAACGATTTGAGCACGGGCCCAAGCGCTGGGTTGCTCGCATCACGCGGACAGACGGCCAGAACATCCGCACGATTCTGCCAGCGACCGAGCTACCTTACCTCGACACGAAGCCGACAACGTCCCCCGAGGAAGCCGAGGCGCTTGCCAAGGAAGGCATCGACTTCGGCGGCGTGGTGTAGTCCGTCGTCGCGGTCTCCTGACTCTTATTCGCGAACTCGCCGGCGAGTTCATCCGCAGCGGTGGTGCGGGTGTTTGGCTTCGTCCGGTCACCGGTGGTCTGCTTCGCCGTGGTCGTCGAGCGCTACGATCAGCGGCCCGCGGGGCTTCCGCGCCTGATCCACTCTGCAGGATCTTGCGAGGCATCCGGAGTTGGCGGGCCCCAGGCAGAAAGCCTTCGCTTCCCTCGGCACGCTTGCTCGCCTTCAACTTGCGCGACGTCGGAAACCGACGGTTCTTTGCTCTTTCTGCCACATGTCATCTGGGATTGAGCCTCGCCGGCCTATAGGATCACCTGATCCTTGCTTGGATTGACGGAATCGCCTTCGTTCGAACCTGCGCGCAAGAGGCTCCGATCGTCGGTTGACGCCACATTGAGCAACAACTAGTCAGCACGCTTCGGATTGAAGAATATTGCATGCAGTCCAAGATCAATCTTACACGCACCGATGCTCGAGGGGCGCGTACAATAAATCTCGCTGCATGGACTATGGTCGTTGTTGTGTCGGCCGTGTTCATCCTGAAGCTGCTGGGACTGGCACTCTACGCGATCCCCGAATCCGATGATTTTTGTTTCTTTGATGCGAACAATCATCACGGGATGGTGGGATCGGTATCGGTATTCTACAACTCGGCCATAGGGCGCATCACGCCGTTGCTGCTGATGCAGCTTCCTGCCGTCCTCCGCACCTCAACTGGCATAGACCTTTTCATTTGCTACGTCGTGATCATGGTTGCGTTCATGATCGCGTTTGTTGCGGCAATGATATTCCTTGCGCGACGAATCCAGCCGAACACAACTCTCTTGCAGCAGACTGCGCTCGGGCTGGCCTTCGTCGCTGTGCTCGCGAGCGAGGCTCCGAGCCTGCATGACATGTTCTATTGGTTACCAGGTGTCGCCTGTTACATCGTTCCTGCGGCGATCATCGTCTTGGTGTTTGCTGAGCTCATAAACGCGACGGAAAATGGAGTGCGTTTCTCGCGCGCATCGACCGCACTGATGGCATTCGGTGGTTTAGCCGCGGCTATGTGCAATGAGTTCACGGCGGTTTGGCTAATAGGTGCCGTCTCCTGCTCGCTGTTGGCTCGCTGGGTGTTTGACCAACGCCTTCAGCTCGACGCGCATTTGTGGATTGGTCTTGCGACCGTCGCCGGTCTCGCCGTCGTGTTGTCGGCGCCTGGCAATTCCGTGCGCATGAGTCAGTTTCCGCTGGCGGGTGATTTCTTGAATTCGCTGAAGGAGGCGTTTCTTTTCGGCTTGATTGGCCTGGGGCGCCTGTTCAGAGAGCCCGCGACGGGGACGTGGCTTCTGTTCGTTTTGTTGGTCACCACCGTATTGCCACAGCCGAATTGCGTGAGTTCGAGAAACAGAAAGTTTTTAGCCGCAGGAGTCGCGCTCATTAGTCTGGGCGGCGCGTATTTTGGATATTTTGTGCACCAATATGCGACGGGGAACCGGCTAGTGGAGAGGGCGCAAAATGAGGTGCTGGTCTTTGTGCTGTTCGGCCTGACGATGAGCGCCGCGCTTTTCGCGCGAGCCTATCGCGACCGAATTTGCAAGCTCGTCACGGCGTTGCCCTTGCCTTCATCAGTCATGGGTATTGCCTTGCCCCTGATATTCGGCGCCAGCCTGGCAGTAGCGTTGCACTACAGCAAAGTCGGCATGCAGATTCGGTCGGAGCGGGACGACTTCAGCGTGTTCTGGCTCGAGAGCATGGAACGTCATGCGCGCCTGACCCTGTCTCCAGAGCAAAGGCTGGTGGTTGCGCAGCACACGGTTCACCCGACGACGTTGATGAACAGCGATGTGACCGACAACCCCGGCCGGCTCCCGAACGACTGCATCGCGCGCCTGTACCAGAAGGAGAGCATCGTAGCGGGGCCCGCGGGTACGTCTAGCGTACAGCGCGCCGACTAGACCAGGCCAATGACAGGAAGTCGTAACGCGACGGCTGCGCGGTGATTGCGTACGCCGCGGCCTCTGGACTAGTCGAGTAGGCCGCAGGACGCCACTTGCGAAGCCCGTGCCTGCGCTGGCTACCGTTCCGCACGATCGGCACCCCGAGCTTGCGGGGCACAGGCAGAGCGACTTCGCCTCGCTCGGCACGCTCGATCACCTTTAACTTACACGGCGTTGGAAACCGACGGCTCTTTGCTATTGCTGCCGCCTCCGCAGCGGGCTTTTTATCCGAAAACTATTGTGGCTCGGTTGGCTTGTCTCGCTCATGGCTCTCGGCTTCGGCGGCCGCGCACGCATCCATGCCATGGCATTTGCTTAGATAGTACCGGGCGCCCGCGAAGATCGAGCAAGTAATCACCACGGAAACCAGCAGGAAGATCATCCACCGTCGGTTCAACATTGCCATGACCTTCTGCACCCTCCATCCGACGCGGCCCGTTCGCCCGACCGGCACAACCAGGCGAGGCGAAGGGGCGTAAGCTCAAATCAGACCTTGCGCTTCGGATTCAGTCTAGCCTCACGCTCCAGCCGCTCGGACTTCAGGCGTTTGAGGTTTTCCTGAAACTCCGGAGTGGCTTGACTGTCCGCGATTGTCTGTCTCGATCCTATCGGATTGAGGGTCTTTCGATTGGCTTCGTCCGCGACTTGTTGCTCGGCCGAACGTTTGGGTTTGATCATTTGCTTTTTGCCTTCAGGCCGAGATGGACCAAGCGGTGGCCGGTCAATTCATTTTCGATTTGGCCGGTCGCGTCGAACGTTCTGGAATTCCTCGGGCCCCTTGACGAGCCGCCGCTTGCGGCTGGCCTGATCATCCGGGCTCGCTTTGTTGTCTTTGAGCTTGTCGATCGCGTTACCCGCCATTTCCCGAGCCCGCTCGGACGAGGCCTTGGCGGCAGACGTGACCGCGAGGGCGGGGGCGGGTTTGCCCAAGCCAATATCGACCAGCCGACGGATGGATTCAGAGCGAGCCGGAGTGTCTTCCTGCCGCGACGCCCATGCGTCGATCTGAACGACAGTCGCCTCCGGCCAGCGCGTGCCGATCTGGACGCCCTGACCAGTCGCGGGGCGGCCGCGATGTCTTTTGGCACGAATCTTTTTTGCTGGTTTCATTTTATTTGGTACCAAAAAATCGGGCGAAAGGGAAGCGCGAACTTCGATAACTGTGCCTGTTCGGTGCACTGTCACCGCAGTCCCCACGCAAGATGTCGATCACAGATTTGACGTCAGGCGGCGCCCCGTAGAGGGAGCGCCAGTTGTACAGCAAATGGTCGGGAAGCATTGGCTTGGATGAAGGCCTGCAAGGCCGGCGTGATCTCGCTACTCGTGACACGCTCGGCAAGCTCATCTGCGATCTCGCTGGTGGCATCGCGAGACCAGCCCTCGATCGCGTTGAAGGCGACAATACGGACGGGATACGCGTACTGCCCGGAGAGCAGGTCGCGGATGACGGTCTCGACGTCGGTGTCCTGCTCGTCGGTCTCGCGCCAGGAGCAGCCGGCGCGCGCGCCGAAGTCTTCCAGCACCAGGTAAATCTCACGGTCGAGCCGATCCAGCGGCACAATCGACGGCGCATGACGCATGACGCAACTCCTACTAAAGAGGAGCAATTGCGCTGCCACGGGGATCGTTCCGTTCCCGCCTGAGGGTAGGTTCATAGCGGAAAGGCCGTCCACTGAGGCAGTTTTATTCTTTGTCCTCAGTCCAAGAGCGGTCGCCGCACTGGCACTCATAGACCCGAACCGTGAGCCCGCGTATGGCGTCCATCATCGTGTGCTTGAGCTTGGGTTGAGCGCCGCAGCTACAGCGACGTTCCTCTCGGGTCTTGGCGCCTGAAAATTTGTCGCTGCTGAAATAGTTCATGAACTCACCCTGCCAAAGGTATGTCGTTAAGTCTCAAACTGGACATTTGTTCCCACGGCGGATTTGCCAAAGCCTGGCTCGGCTGGTCATCAGAGAACGGAGCGGGCGAAGGATTCACGTTGGGCCCGCATGAAGTGTGCCGGCAATAGGAACGACGCTCATCGGCCAACCTTGGTTCTACATGCGTTTCAGACGCATGAGGCTATCGGTTCGGTAGCCGGGAGCGGCCTCAGCCCTGGGTCTGCCACCTTGGCCTGGGGCCGTTTCCTTGGTGTAGGCGGCGCGTTGCGATCCGCCAGGGTCATTCCGCCGCTCGCAGGCCTTGCTCTGTTGGCTCATAGCGCTGGCCGTACTGTTGGAGCCAGCCCGCCAGACTCATTGAAGTAGCTTGGCATAGAAGGGCCGCATAAGATCGCTCACCTCATCGAACAATGCAGTCCTGAGAAGCTTGTTCTTCGTGTCGGTCTGTATTACGTGCCCATCGTATTTCGCGCCGTGAAGACTAACTGTACCGAGGATCAATTGGGAGCCTTCGGGAACTTCATTGAGACAAAAATCGATCATGCGCGTCGCGTTAGCTACGTCTTGGTCCTGCTGCACGGGCGAGTCAATGACGATCGGACAGAACGCTGAGGTGGAATATCTCTTCATCGTGTGGATGAACGCGTAGTAGTACGCGAGAAGCCCGCGCGGTAAATCGCTGCCTGTCTCGCGAATGTGGCAGTCAATCGCTTTGTAACTGTCTTCTGCCAAATTCGGGACGTGAAGCTGCTGAACGAATGAGTTCATCTGCCGCAAATAGAAACCCTTAATCTCACCCTGACGCTTCTTGTCATCCAGCGACTTCATGGTTTGCGCTGCCTCGTCGGATTTTATCTCTTGGGTGCCGATTTGCGAGTCAATCTCCTTCTGTTCGGAGGCGACGGCCTCATCCATCATCTTCTCACTCTCGCCTTCTATGATGTCGCGGAGCTTCAGATCGCCGCGCTGTTCATCAAGAATGCTGTTGATGCGCGTGATGGAGTCTGAGAAGCCGCCCAGTTGCTCTTTCTGCGCAGCAATCTGAGCGTCGACAACTTCTATTTCCTTGCGTATATCGACTAGGAACGCGCGGCATGTGTCGACATCTGAGATCAAGCCAAATTTATTGGCAAAATCGTTCGCGTGGATGGTTCCGCACGTAGGACAGATGATCTCATCTTCGGTTTCTCGGCGGAGAAACTCGTAGTCAGCATCGAGGTCGGCGAGAGCGTTTTCGGCAAGAACACTCTGCTCGACAAGGATTGCCCTCTTCGAATTTAGGTCTGAGAGCGCACCTTGCACTTTGTCCTGGGCGGACTGCAATGACTGGCATTCAGCAACCAGCGCATCAATCTGATTTATAAACTGATCAGGAGACAGATCGAAATGAAGCCGCTTGCGGTTTGCTCGTAGTCGCGCGCTCGCACGATCAAGTGCGCGCCGCTCGACTTTAAACTCGTCTTTAGTTTTGTCGGCTGAAGCCTTCAACGCCTTCGCTTCGTAGTACTCGTTTGGTCGCAGCCCAGCATGAAAATTCGCCACATCCTTCCGGTATCCCGCAAACATCTGAAGGTTTGAAAAAGAACTCCAATTCTCGACCCAGCTGACGTCCTGGTCGACATAGAATGGAAGGAATAGATAGGCGGGAGGCGGCACCTGCAGTTCGCCTTTTCGATCAGCTAACGTAAGGCCGAAATCTAACAGCGTTGCAATTTGAGGGCCGATCCCGCTTGTAATGTTGCTGCCGACCCAGATCGTTGCTCCATCTCCGTCAAAAAGCCCAAACGTGCTTCCCGATCGCAAGAGCTTGTATGGGATGCCCTCTATGGTGAACTCGACCAGTGTATCAACCGCGGCTTCCTTCCACGTCTGATTGACCTTTGCAGAGTCGGCGCCGAATGCTGCATAGATCGATTTAATCAGGCATGACTTTCCGGTATCATTTTCTCCGAGTACGACCGTCTTGCTCGCGTCGAACGTCGTTAGTTGGGCTGCCTTCTCGCGTGCGGACAGCAGAAGCAACCTTCTTAATTGCAAGTTTTTCATGGCTGCATGTTCTGAGGCTTCTGATCAATTTTTTGTACATCTCCTGACGAGTCATAAGTCATCACCTCGTAGATGATCATCGCTCTAGCGCGGCTCGGCGTCAGCTCAGAAATCGTGGTTTTCGCGAAGGCCCAGATCGCACCCATCACTTTGTCAGTCAATGGTGATAAATCTAGTGAGAGGCTACTCGGCTTTTTCAGTTCTGTTCGAATGCGTCAGCGAACACGGTTGATTGCTTCGTTACCTGCGCCCAGTGCAAGAGTCCTGTAGCGTCTCCAGTCTTTGGCGATGAGAGCCTTTTCCAAAGCCGAATAAGTAAGATCATTTGAGAAGTCGGACCATTCTGGTACGGTTTGGTTGTTCGCGATTTGTGATAGCCAGCCATTCACATGGCTCTTGGTGATCGCCTTGTGGTTGATTAGGTCATCGAAGCTACGGATTGAGCCGGTAAATTTTGACTTTGTACGACAGTCCTCGATGATGGCCTTGTACAGAGTGTCGGGGCTATAGCTCAGAATGCCAAGCTGGGTCGTCACAAATTCCTGCATCAGCCCTTTCACGTGCGCAGAGGCATCGTGAAGACTCAAGTGCGCTCGGACGAAATGCATAAGCTTCGCGGTGTCTTCCGTTGCTGTCGGACGCTCATGCTTCAACTTCGTTAGAAAGTTGGCAAAGGCGTCCGCGCTGCAATCAGCGAAGCAGGAAATTGTCGCCGAAGCGTCCATGAACTCACATGGGAGGTTGGAAACAAAACTCAGCCTCTCAGTCTCGTCCGGGAACAGCTCGTAGTTGTCATGCATCTTCCCTATGTAGGACGGAAGAAGTGAGGTGCCGTCCTTTGACTTCTTCTGTGCGCTCAGGTCTGAGAGCGTCCAGTGGCCTTTGATCTTAGTCTTGACCTGATAAAATCGCGCCCGCGTAGGCGCCGAGCTGCTGTTCAGCCGCACGATGTCGTCATGGAATTCAAACGCGATCGCGTAATCATCAAGCTCGCTGTGGCTTTCGAAGATTAAAACGAGCCCCCAGATCGCCTGATAGTCGTATCTCTCGTAGCCAGTCTCGCCCGACTTCTCTCGCCCTGGCGTTTGAACAAGCTTGTCTGCGAATATCATCTGTCCCCCACGGCACACTAGCGGGTAGAACGGGCGAGACAACTATTGCGAGCGTCGTCGGTCTACGTATTAGGGATAAGCGCATCGCCCGAGGAGATGATCGTCCGAAACGGTCAATGGACCTGACTTATAAATCTGGTGGAGGTTCCACTTGATTTTGTGTCTGGAACTGCCACTTCGTACAAGGGGCAGTGTCAGGCCAACCGCGGACGGGAACGATGTACAAGACCGACGAAGAGCTTGAAGCAACCGCTCGAGGTTTCCTGCGCAAGCTTGGCCTGGAGCATCAGGTCAGGCCAGACATGATGACGATTATCTCCAAGCTCAAACACTTCGATAGAAACTTCAAGTACAGGCGGGCTCGTGACGCGGAAATGCCGGACGCCGAGGCTCAATGGTCCTCGAACGACACAGAGATCAGAATGCGCGAAAGCGTCTTCGCCGCTATGCAGCGAGGCGAAGCAAGGGCTCGAATGACAGTCTCGCATGAACTCTCGCATTATCTGCTCAAGCACGAGGGGCAGCTCAATCGGAGCCAAGTCAAGTCGGCCGCAGAGGTGTCAGTCCGGCGTATCGTCAATCAGGAGTCGGAGGCCCGCCGGTTGGCTCCCCGAATTTTGGCTCCAGAACATCTCGTGCCTGAGGGCGCATCGATCGAAGACATCATGACGAGCTTCGGGCTGAGCCACGAAGCCGCTGCTATCAGGAAGGACGAGATCGAAGGAATTCGGCGGCGCAGGCGGGGTGAGAAGCGACCGCTCCCACAATCGATCATCGACTTCCTCAAGGAGGCGAAGCGTCGCGGACATGCCGTCCGCACCGATCTAGGGGATGACGATCAGTGATTTCTTTCTGCCTGCTGGACCAGATCTAGACCTAATCTCGCGATTGACGCGAACGACGTCACAATTGGCGTAAATATCTGATTTGCTTGGTGAGCGCGCTGGGGCTCGAACCCAGGACCCCGTGATTAAAAGTCACGTGCTCTACCGGCTGAGCTACGCGCTCCCATGGCCGCTGATGGCTCTAAAGAAATCGCCATCGTCTTCGGTCATTTGGAAAAGCATGTTTTGCCGCCACATCGACGCAAGCGTTGCGGAAAAACCGGCTGTTTCCGGATCATGCTTTCGGCCCGCGCTGTGTAGGGGGATGGGGCGCGGAGGTCAATAGCAGGAGTGGGTGCCGAACTTGAAGGCAACAGCGGGAATTCGCTCGCCGTTTCCAATGCTTGAGCCGGGATTTTCAACCGGAATGGCGGCCGTCATCCACGCCGAAGAAGCCGCGACATCCGCCCCTGGGCCGGATGCCGCGTTTGGAGCCCCGTCACTTCGCTTCCCGCCGCACCTCGCTGGGCACCGGCACTTGCTGCGGCGTGCCGGCGGGGGTCGGCAGCGCGACCGGGCGCAGGCCGATCAGCTCGGCGGTGCGGATCGCGCTGTCGCGCCAGAACTGGAACGAGTTGATGCGGCTGAGCTCGAGGATGGCGATCGCGACCGCAGCCAGGAACGGCAGGCTTTGGAGCACCAGCACGCCGGCGAAGATGTAGATCTCGGTGATCTGGCGATAGCTGTTGGAGGCCACCAGCACACCGGCGCCAATCAGGAGCAAAGCGCCGATCACGGCCTCCCAGAACGCCTGGAACTCGATCGACATCCTGGACAGGCCGCCCTTGGAGGTGCGCGCGAACGCGATGTGCTCGGTGATCAGTCCCTGCGCCACCGCGCGCGACACCGTCCACTGCACGCTCATTGCCGCGATCATCGCGCCCAGCATCTGGCCGGGTTTGATCGCGACGCGCGCGCGGTACATCGACAAGAAGTGCACGAGCGAGACGATGAAGGCGCCGATGATCGGCAGCGTCAGGATCTTGTCGGGAATGGCGATGTCGGCGAAGGCGACGATCGGCACCCAGACGAGGTTGAGCAGCGCCACGACCACGCCGAGGCTCTCGGCACCCAGCCAGTTCAGCCAGCCCAGGCCATATTCGCGCTTCTGGTCGGGCGTCAGCCGGCTCCGGCCGGGCAGGAAGTTCCGCCAGTGCTTCTTGACGATCTGGAGGCCGCCATAGGCCCAGCGGTGACGCTGCTTCTTGAAGGCCTCGTAGGTGTCGGGGAGCAGGCCCTGGCCGTAGCGGTGGTTGGTGTAATGCGTGGTCCAGCCGAGCTGCTGAATCGAAAGGCCGAGATCCGAGTCCTCGCAGATCGTGTCGGACGACCAGCCGCCGGCCATGTCCATCGCGGCGCGGCGGATCAGGCACATCGTGCCGTGCACGATGATGGCGTTGGTCTCGTTGCGCTGGACCATGCCGATGTCGAAGAAGCCGGCATATTCGCCGTTCATGATGTAGTGCATGATCGACAGGTCGCCGTCGCGATGTTCCTGCGGCGCCTGCACCAGGCCGACACTGGGATCGGCGAACGCCGGCACGAGGTCCTTCAGCCAGTCGGGATCGACGACGTAGTCGGCATCGAGGATGCCGATGATCTCGGCGTCGACGGCGGTGCGGTCCATCGCGATGCGCAACGCACCGGCCTTGAAGCCCTGCACCTTCTCGGCGTTGATGAACTTGAAGCGTTCACCGAGCGCGCGGCAATGATCCTGGATCGGCTGCCAGAAGGCAGGGTCCGGCGTGTTGTTGATGATGACGACGCATTCGTAATTCGGATAATTCAGCCGCGACAGCGCATCGAGCGTCTGCTTGAGCATCTCGACGGGCTCGAAATAAGCGGGGATGTGGATCGAGACCTTCGGAAAGTAATTCTCGGGCACGTCCTCGACCGGCTTGCCTTTCGTGAGCAGCCGCTGCGGCGGCCGGCCGAACGCCACCGCCGCGATCTCGTCGATGCGCGCCATCGCGATCAGCACGAGGGGAACAAGCAGGATCATGCCGAGCGTGAGCGCGAAGGCGGAGCCGAAGATGAAATAGTGCCCGTTCCAGAACGCGAACACGGTGGCGGCCCAGGCGCCGACGCCATTGGCAGTGGCCGACAGCAGGAACGCCTGCTTCGCCGTCGGCTGCTGCAGCCGCAGAATCGGCAGCGACAGCAGGATCCCGACCAGGAGCGCCACACCCATCAGCTTCCAATAGTCGGGATTTTGCACCGGGCCGGTCCAGGCGAATTTCGGCTCGCGGCTGGCGTTGAGGATGCCCCAGTACGGACCGACGCCGCCTTCGAAGTATTTCCAGGGCTGATCAATGGCCTCGACGATGTTGTATTCCATGCCGATGGCATCGGCGCGGCTGACGAAGTTGCGCAAGGTCAGGGCCTGCTGGAACGGACCGGGGTCGGCGTTGCGCAAATTGTAACCCGCGCTCGGCCAGCCGAACTCGGCGATCACGATGCGCTTGCCGGGGAACAGGTTGCGCAACAGATTGTAGCGGTCGACGGCCTGGTCGACCGCCTGGTCCGACCGGAAGTTTTCCCAATAGGGCAGCACGTGGGCGGCGATGAAGTCGACGTTGGAGCCGAGGTCGGGATTGTCGCGCCAGATGTTCCAGATCTCGCCGGTCGTGACGGGCACGCGGACCGAGCCCTTGACCTTCTTGATCATCTCGATGAGGTCTTCGACCTTCTGCTCGCCGCGGTAGATCACCTCGTTGCCGACGACGACGCCGTTGACGTTGCTGTTCTTGCGGGCGAGCTCGATGGCGGCCTTGATCTCGCGCTCGTTGCGATCCTTGTCCTTGTCGATCCAGGCGCCGACGGTGACCTTGAGGCCGAATTCGGCCGCGATCGGCGGCACCAGTTCCACGCCTCCTGTGGACGAATAGAGGCGGATCGCGCGCGTCATCGTCGACAGCGTCTTCAGGTCGGCGCGGATTTTCTCCACCGTCGGAATGTTGTCGATGTCGGGGTGAGCCGAGCCCTCGAACGGGGCGTAGGAGACGCTGGGCAGCAAGCCCTTGAAGTCGGGCGCGGGTTCCTTGTCGCGCAAGACTCCCCAGAGGCCGGCGTGGAGCGCGGACACAAGCAACAGAACGGCGGCGACAACCCGCATCGCGGCTAAACCAAAAGGGGCTGAGGGGGCAGGGAAGCGGATCCGACCCCGAGATCCGACCAAGTCCGCGGCAAATGGAGCATACCTCTGCCGCGCGGTTTCACAACTGTCATCGCCTCATGACCATATGAGGGCATGCACATTTCGAAATTCGCAGCAGTGCCAATTGCCTCTATCGCCGATCGTTCCTGAACGGAGGCTGAAACAATCGCGGCTATTTCGGGGGCGCCGGTGACGGGCTTGCCGCCGGCGAGGGGCTCGCGGCCGGCTGCGGCTGCGCATTGCCCGATGCCGGCGCGGCCGGCTGCGAGGCCGCGGCCGCGGCCTGCTGCGGCTGCGACGCCGGGTTGATCCAGCAAGCGTGCACACGGCTGTCCAGGGTCTCGGCGACCTTGGGATCGATCTGGCCGCCGAAGCGGGTCAGGCAGCGGAAGGCGGCCTGGATGTGGCCGCCGGGGCAGCCGAAGCGGTCGTAGAGGTCGAGATGACGGAATGCGGTATCGAGGTCATCCCGCCACATCAGCCGCACCACGCGCCGGCCGAGCCAGACGCATTCGGGGTTGCCTGCCGGGCCGCTGATGACCTGGGCTGCTTCGGCGAATTCGTCGGTGCGGCGCTGGTTCTGGGCGGCGTCCTTGGCGGCGGCGTCGGCAGGTTGGGCGGCTGCCTTGCTCTGGTCCGGAGCGGGCGCGCCGCTCTGGGCGGAGGCCGCGCCGATACCCATCAGGATGACAAGGGAAGAAACGGCCAAGGTGGCGGCGAACTGCCGCAGGACCGCATTTCGTAACTCGAACACCCGTTGCCGCATGAATTCCCCAATGTATCACTGACCGTCCGCGTCAGGACCTTCGCGGACGCGCCTGCGTGATGGCGTCCAAATGGGTCTCCAATGCGGCGGAAAAGTCCTCCCGAGTCCATGGCCTGAATCCGGAAATTTGTCCAGCAAAGTCACGATCCTAGGCCTCGGTCGAACGGCCGGAGGTAAATTCCTCAGGGGAGGGATGGATCCATAACGGAGTCACCCCCTTGGCAGACGGCGTGCTAGCAGGTAATCGACGGCCCTCGCGGAGGACGGAACCGATTTCTCTTCGTACGCCACTGGCGCTTCTGCTCGTTTCACTGGGTGCGATCGCTGCCGTGTGGTGGTGGCTTGCCACGCCGATCTCGCTTGCGCGCGCCCCGATCGATCCCGCCGACAAGGTCCAATGCGTCTCCTACGCGCCGTTCCGCGGCGAGCAGTCGCCGCTGAACGCATGGACCCATATCGAGGCCGACCAGATCGAGCAGGACCTGCGCCAGCTCAAGGAGATCACCGACTGCGTCCGCACCTATTCGATGGAGAACGGGCTCGACCAGGTGCCGGCGATCGCAGCCCGGATCGGCGGGCTGAAGGTGCTCCAGGGCATCTGGCTCTCCAGCAACCGCACCAAGAATTTCGAGCAGGCCGCGCTCGCCATTCGCCTTTCCAAGGATTTCCCCGGAATCATCACCAGCATCATCGTCGGCAACGAAGTGCTGCTGCGTGGCGAGATGACGACTGCGGACCTCGTCTCCATCATCCGCTCGGTGAAGGCGCAGGTCAGCGTGCCCGTCACCTATGCCGATGTTTGGGAGTACTGGCTCAGGAATCGCGAGATCTACGACGCCGTCGACTTCGTCACGATCCATATTCTGCCTTATTGGGAAGACAATCCGGTCAAGGCGAAGTTTGCCGCCTCCCATGTCGAACAGATCCGCGAGCGCATGGCGGTCGCGTTCCCCGGCAAGGAGATCCTGATCGGCGAAACCGGCTGGCCGAGCGAAGGGCGCATGCGCGAGGGCGCGCTGCCGTCGCGCACCAACCAGGCGCGCGTGGTCTCGGAGATCCTGAGTCTCGCGAAAGCGCAGAAATTCCGCGTCAATCTCATCGAGTCCTACGACCAGCCGTGGAAGCGCAAGCTGGAAGGCACCGTCGGCGGCTATTGGGGCCTCTATGACTCGGTGCGCCGTGGCCTGAAATATCCGCCGGGCCAGCCGATCAGCAATTTCCCGTACTGGAAATGGTACATGGGAGCCGGCATGGGCCTCTGCGTCCTGGTGTTCGCGGTGGCCGGCCTGACGTTGCGGCGCAGGCCCTGGACGCCGCGCTTCTCGGCCTGGCTCGGCGTGGCGATCTCGGCGACCTCGGCCGGCATCCTGCTCGGGATCGGCGCGGACAAGATGTACTACGAGAGCTACGGCATCGGCGGCTGGCTGCTGTGGGGCGCGCTGCTCGCGGCCGGTATCCTGTCGCCGATCTTCTGCGCGCAGGCGATGGTGATCGGCCGCAGCCTCCCGACCTTCCTCGATCTGCTCGGTCCGCGCGAGGGCCGGAAATGGTCGAAGCTCACCGCCGTGCTCGGCTTGACGCTGGCAGTGACGGCGGTCATCGCGGCGCAGGCCGCGCTCGGCTTCGTGTTCGACCCGCGCTACAAGGATTTCCCTTACGCCGCGCTGACGATGGCGGTGGTGCCGTTTGCGCTATTGATGCTGAACCGGCCGCAGATCGGCCAGCGTCCGATCGCGGAATCGGTCTTCGCCGGCGTGCTGGCGCTGTCGGCGACCTATGTGCTGTTCAACGAGGGCCGCGACAATTGGCAGTCGCTGTGGACCTGCGCGATCTATCTCTTGTTCGCGCTTACGCTGTGGCGGGCGCGGGCCGAGCAAATCCAAGAATGAGCAGGCCGATCGCCAGGCCCGACAGCACGACATTGTAGAGAACGATACCGAGGCCGGCCGCGATGATGCCGACGGTGAGCAGCACGATCGACGGCCGCATCAGGTTCAACGTCGCCACCACCAGCGCGACGATGCCAAACACCGAATTCTTGAACAGCACGGTCGAGACCGAGCGCGCCTTGCAGACCAGGGTCTGAAGCCCGGCCTCGCAGGCGAGACCGACCTGCGAGTTTTCGATTCCGAGGTAGCGCAGATAGAGCGCATAGCCGACGCTGGCGAAGCCGACGACGATCAGGAACTGCACCTGGTAGGGCGTGAGACGGAAGGGCTTTTTTGTCATGGCGGCAATATGGTCGGGAAGGCGCGGGCGGGCAACAGGGAAGACGAGTTTATGTCGATCGCGGCCCGTTGCGGGAGGAGCAAGGCGGCCGCGCTTTGCCCGAACTTGTCCAGGAACAGGCTGGGATCACGCAGGTTTTGAAACGGTGTGACCGCGCAACGCATGCTGCATACAAGGAGCGAGCATGGAAAAGCCAACCCAGGAGCAACTGGACGAACTCAAGAGGCTGAGCAAGGAAGCTCGGGTCGAGGATTGGTCGGAACTGGTCCAGTCGAGGGATGAAGCTGAGAACCGCATTCGCGACCTGAAGGAAAAAGCGCGCATCGAGTAGGTGATTGCGTGCGCCGATGAGCCATCAAGGACGATTTTGCACCACCCGGTTCTGGTCCCTCAGCCGACGTTCGTATTTTTCGGCCAAGGCCAGTAATCGCCTCTTGATATAGGGGTCGGCCTGTTCGGCCAATTCGCGGATGAGCGCGAGGTGCTCGCGCAAAAACGTCTCGTCCGCCATCTCCGCTCCGAATCATGTTCGTCGCGGATACTGCCGTTTTGTGTCGGGAGAGTTCGTATCGTTTGATACGTCGGCCCGAGACGGTCTTCCCCGCCGCAGGGCGGATGCCGCGTCTACCTTCTGAAGAACGACGACAGCGTCGATCCCGCCGACGCCGTCTCCGGCTTGGCCGGCGCTGCGGGTTGCGCCGCAGGAGCAGGCGCCGGCTCCTCGCGCTTCGACGAGCGTTTTGAGGAAGAGCTGCGGCGATGCTTGTCAGGCTTGGCGGCGGGCGCGGGTGCCGGAGCGGTCTCGGCTTGCGGCACCGAGTCCTGGTTCTTGTCGGAGTTCTTCTCTTGAACTCGATCCTGACTCTTCTCTTGTTTTTCCTGGCCGCCGCGCATTGACAGCCGCTGGCCGTCGAACACGGTGGTCTCGCAGTGGCGGTCGTTCTCGGCGAGGCCGGCGCAGAGTTTTGCTGCAGCCGCTGCGTTGATCAGCGGGCCGGCACCGAGGCGGAGCTGCATGCCGAGGCCGGTGTTGCCTTCCTTGATCATGATGATCGGCCGCAGCGCTGCGATCTCGGGATTGGATTTGGTCACCCCGCGCCACAGCGCGCGCAGGCCATCGAGCGAGTTGGCGCCACCGAGATCAATCGCAAAGCGCGTCTGCTGGACCGCGATCGCGGGAGCCTCGCTTTCAGCGGCCTCCGGCGGCTTGGCTTGTGCCGCAGCGACTTCGACCGGGGCAGGCGCCGGATCTGGCTTCTTCTCGGTCGCCTTCTCAGCGGTCTTCTCAGTGGACTCGGGCTGAACCAGTTTCGGGGCGGCCGGATCGGGCGGCGCCATGATCGATTTGGATGGGACCAGCGGAAGCATCGGCAGTGCCGAATTCGTCGCCGGCAACTGCGCGACGAGCGAGGCCGCGGCCGCGCTTTGTGGCGACGGGCTCGGCGGCTCCTTTGCGGCCTCGGCGCGCGGCTTGTCGTTGGCCGGAGCCGGCGTCGAGGCGACCGGCGCGATGCCGGGCGCCGGCGGCCCGATCAAAGCCGGCGCGTCCTGAGGTTTCGCAACGGACGCCTGCGGCGGCGTTGTCGTCTGCTTGGCGATCGCGCCGGTGACGGAATCGAGCCCTTGCTCGAGCACGGTGACGCGCGAATAGAGCCGGTCGCGATCGGTGTTCAGCGTCTCGATGGCGGAGGCGAGGCGTCGGGCCTCGTTCTGGCTCTCCTTGCTCAGCATCTGGAGCCGGTCGGCCTGGCGCGCGAGATCGGCGGACGCAACCTGATCGCGCCGCCAGCCGAGCTGGGCCTGATTGGCGAACACGGCAAGCACCACGGCGCCGACGGCCGCCACGCCCCATGACCCCAGCCGCCACATCATGCCGCGATCGAACGAACTCTCCTCGGCCACAAGTCCGGAGAACAGCCCGCCGGTCTCCTTGGCGCCGAAGGCATCCGCCAGTGGGTCGGAATCCTTTGCCATGAACGTTAAGTGCCCAACCCCTGTCCGGCTTCCCCGAATCAATCAGGGAACATTAACAGGAAAAGCGTGTCGCACTTGAACTCCGGGCGTTTGCGGGGGTAGCAAGGCGATAGCTCATGAGGGCGGCCGTCGCCCGCTGGCGCCACTTGATTCGGCCGATTGACAGGATTTCGATGACCGCCCGTTCCAGCCTCACGATCGTGCTCGCCGCCGGCGAAGGCACGCGTATGCGCTCACACATGCCGAAAGTGCTGCATCCGGTGGCGCACCAGAGCCTGCTCGCCCACGTACTCGCCGCGGCGCCCAAGGGAACCGGCACCTCGCTCGCGGTCGTGATCGGACCCGACCATCAGGCGGTGGCGGACGAAGCAAAGCGCATCCGCCCCGACGCGCTCACCTTCGTGCAACAGGACCGGCTCGGCACCGCGCATGCGGTGCTGGCGGCGCGTGATGCCATTGCGCGGGGCGTGGACGATTTGCTGATTGCGTTCGGCGACACGCCGCTGATCTCGGCCGAGACCTTTGCGCGGCTGCGCGCGCCGCTGGCCAAAGGCGCCGCGATTGCGGCGCTCGGCTTCCGCGCCGCCGATCCCACCGGCTATGGCCGCTTCATCGTCGAGAGCGACCGCCTGGTCGCGATCCGCGAGCAGGCCGATGCCAGCGCCGAGGAGCGCAGGATCGACCTGTGCAATGCCGGGGTCATGGCGATCGACGGCCGCCGCGCGCTCGCGATCCTCGAGAAGATCGGCAATGCGAATTCCAAGGGCGAATATTATCTGACCGACGCCGTCGGCGTTATCAGCGAACAAGGATGGGATGCCGTGGTGATCGAAACCAGCGAGGACGAAGTGCGCGGCATCAACACCAAGGCGCAGCTAGCCGAGGCCGAAAGCGTGATGCAGGCGCGGTTGCGGAAAGCGGCGATGGAGTCCGGCGTCACGCTGATCGCGCCCGAAACCGTCTATCTCGCCGCGGATACCGTGTTCGGCAAGGACGTGACGATCGAGCCCTTCGTGGTGATCGGCCCCGGCGTTTCGATCGGCGACGGCACGGTGGTGCATTCCTTCTCGCATATCGTCGAGACCAGGCTCGGCAAGAAGGTCTCCATCGGCCCCTATGCGCGGCTGCGGCCCGGCACTTCGCTCGGCGACGGCGCGCGCATCGGCAATTTCGTGGAGACCAAGGCCGCGACGCTGGAGGGCGGCGTCAAGGTCAACCATCTCTCCTACATTGGCGATGCCACAATCGGCGCCAATTCCAACATCGGCGCCGGCACCATCACCTGCAACTACGACGGCTTCAAGAAGCACAAGACGATCATCGGGCAGGGCGCCTTCGTCGGCACCAACTCCTCGCTGGTCGCGCCGGTGACCATCGGCAACGGCGCCTATATCGGCTCGGGCTCGGTGATCACGCGCGACGTGCCTGATGATGCCATGGCGCTGGAGCGTAGCCCGCAGACCATCCGCGACGGTGGCGCGGCGCGCTATCGCGAGATGAAGACAAGTGGCAAGAAGCTTGAAAAGAAGCCGGCGAAATGAGCGCCGCTATTCGTCGTCGGCGAATTCGGAGAAGATCGCGCGCGTCAGGCGCCAGCCGCGCGCCTTGGCACGCTTGGCCGGCTCGCCGGCGGCGTGCTTGATGAAGACGGGCTTGCTTTCCTTGCCGCGCTGGGGCGGCGGCCAATGCGCAAGGTGCGTGCCGGTGGTCTCGCTGGCGCTCACCGACATCGATGACAGACCTTTGCGGTTGGATGAGCCTTTCATGGCCTCTCTCCTTGGTACGCAAGGGTTGGCCAAATTCGTTGACAACAAGTTAATGCGCGCGGTTTAAGGCTCAGCCAGTTCGACGCAGGCGAGGCGCGTTGCCGTCGGTGCTGTCTCAATCAGCAATAATTATTGAGTATCTGGTTCCTTAGGAACTTCGCTAAAAACCGAGCGCGTCGTTTAGGCGATTTTTCGACGATTTGGGGGATATTGATCCGCATGTGCGGGATTGTCGGCATTCTCGGGCGCGAACCGGTTGCAGAGCAATTGGTGGATTCGCTCAAACGTCTTGAATATCGCGGCTATGATTCCGCGGGCGTCGCCACGCTTGAAGGCAAGCATCTCGAGCGCCGCCGCGCCGAGGGCAAGCTGAAGAATCTGGAGAAGCGGCTGGAAGCCGAGCCGCTCAAGGGCACGACCGGAATCGGTCACACCCGTTGGGCCACCCACGGCAAGCCGACCGTGAACAATGCGCACCCGCACGCGACCGAGCGTGTCGCCGTCGTTCACAACGGCATCATCGAGAATTTCCGCGAGCTGCGCGAGGAACTCGAGACGAAAGGCACGGTGTTCCACACCCAGACCGACACCGAGATCGTGCTGCATCTCGTCGACGATCTGCTCACGCGCGGCAACAAGCCGGTGGAAGCGGTGAAATTGACATTGGCGCGTCTGCGCGGCGCGTTCGCGCTCGGCTTCATCTTCGCCGGCGAGGACGATTTGATGATCGGCGCCCGCAATGGTCCGCCGCTCGCGATCGGCTATGGTGACGGCGAGATGTATCTCGGCTCCGACGCCATCGCGCTCGGGCCGTTCACCGACACGATCAGCTATCTCGAGGACGGCGACTGGGTCGTGCTGACCCATACGAGCGCTTCGATCTTCGACAAGGACGGGCATGCCGTCCAGCGCGAGAAGACCAAGCACGCCGCCTCGACCTCGCTGGTCGACAAGGCCAATTACCGCCACTTCATGGCCAAGGAGATCCACGAGCAGCCGGAAGTGGTCGGCCACACGCTGGCACGCTATGTCGACATGGCGACAGAGCGGGTCTCGCTGCCGGTCAAGCTGCCGTTCGACTTCAAGAATATCCAGCGCATCAACATCACGGCCTGCGGCACCGCGAGCTACGCCGGGTTCGTCGCAAAATACTGGTTCGAGCGTTTCGCGCGCGTGCCGGTCGAGGTCGATGTCGCCTCCGAATTCCGCTACCGCGAGGCGCCCTTGCGCAAGGGTGATCTCGCCATCTTCATCTCGCAGTCGGGCGAGACCGCCGACACCCTGGCCGCGCTGCGCTACGCCAAGGCCCAGGGTGTGCACACGGTGGCCGTCGTCAACGTGCCGACCTCGACGATCGCGCGCGAGAGCGAGACCGTGCTGCCAACGCTGGCCGGCCCCGAGATCGGCGTCGCCTCGACCAAGGCCTTCACCTGCCAGCTCATGGTGCTGGCAAATCTTGCGATCGCGGCCGGCAAGGCCCGTGGCGAACTGTCCGACGAGGACGAGACCAAGCTCGTCCACGGGCTCGTCGAGATCCCGCGTTTGATGTCGGATGCGCTCACCACCGAACTCCAGATCGAAAAGCTGGCGCGCGAGATCGCGAAATCGCGCGACGTGCTCTATCTCGGCCGCGGCACCAGCTTTCCGCTCGCGCTCGAAGGCGCGTTGAAGCTGAAGGAGATCTCCTACATCCACGCCGAGGGCTATGCCGCCGGCGAGCTCAAGCACGGCCCGATCGCGCTGATCGACGAGACCATGCCCGTCGTCGTCATCGCGCCCTACGACCGGGTGTTCGAAAAGACCGTCTCCAACATGCAGGAGGTTGCCGCCCGCGGCGGCAAGATCATCCTGATGACCGACGCCAAAGGCGCGGCGGAGGCAACCGTCGAGTCCCTCGTCACCATCGTCATGCCTGACATGGCGGCGGCGTTCACGCCGATGGTCTATGCCGTCCCCGTTCAGCTGCTCGCCTATCATACGGCGGTCATCATGGGGACCGACGTCGACCAGCCGCGCAATCTCGCGAAATCCGTGACGGTGGAATAGGCGGAAGGGTTGAGAGCGGAACGCTTCGTGGTCTTCCAAAACCTGCTAGAAGACCCTAGCTTGAACGAAGCGACCGACCTGGAACCCGAATGACCCCCCGTGACGATGCGCCTGCGCCTCTTGATCCCATGCCGGAGCCGCATACCGGCCTGATAGGCCGCTTCCGCAATTATTTTCTCACCGGTCTCGTGGTGACGGGACCGGTTGCGATCACCTTTTATCTGGTCTGGTGGTTCGTCACCTGGGTTGATGGCGTGGTGCGGCCGTTCGTGCCGCTGGCCTATCGGCCTGAAACCTACATGCCGTACGTCATCCCCGGCTGGGGACTGATCGTCGCATTCTTCACGCTGACTCTGGTCGGCTTCCTCGCGGCCAATTTGATCGGCCGGACGCTGGTCGATGTCGGCGAGACCTTCCTCGGCCGCATCCCGGCGGTGCGCGCCATCTACCGCGGCCTGAAGCAGGTGTTCGAGACTCTGTTCTCGGGCAAGGGCTCGAGCTTCCGCAAAGTCGGTCTGGTCGAGTTTCCCTCGCCGGGCATGTGGTCGATCGTGCTGATCTCGCAATCGCCGAACGAGGACGTCTCCCGCAGCCTGCCGGGTCAGGAGGAGCACGTCTCGGTGTTCCTGCCGTGTTCGCCGAACCCGACGACCGGCTTCTTCTTCTACGTGCCCAAGAGCAAGATCGTCGAGGTCGACATGAGCACCGAGGACGCCGCGACGCTGATCATGTCGGCCGGCGTGGTGCAGCCGGGTTCGGCGCCCGACCCGAAGAAGGCGGCGGCGCTGGCGGGCATGGCGAATGCCGCGCGTATTGCCAACGCCTCGGCTGCGCTGCAGCCCCAGCCTGCGAAGGTGGAGTAGGGCCATTCCTCTGCGGGATGGCCGCCGGTCACGCGAGCGTCCCGTCCTCTGCTAGTCTCCGGTGAACCGAGCGCGTTGCTCGGACTTCGATCTGGAGTGCACGATGTCCAAAACCATTGCGATCCTCGCGCCCGGTGCCATGGGCAGTGCCGTGGCCCGCCGTCTCGGCGAGCACGGTGCGCGCGTGCTGACGTCGTTGAAAGGACGGAGCGAGGCGACGCGCAAACGCGCGGCGGATGCCGGCATGATCGGCGCCGAGGACGACGCGATCGCGGACGCCGACATCATCCTCTCGATCGTGCCGCCGGGCGAAGCCGTGGCGCTCGCCGAGCGGCTTGCCGGGCTGATCGTCCGGCGCGAGAAGAAGCCGGTCGTGGTCGATTGCAATGCCGTCAACGTCGATACCGTGATGAGGATCGAGGAGATCATCGGCTCGGCACAGGCGCGGTTCGTCGATGCCGGCATCATCGGGTTCCCGCCCCAGCCCGGCGGCAAGAGCCCGGCCTTCTACATGTCCGGCGAGCACGCCAAGGACGTCGCCCTGCTGAAGGATTTCGGGCTCGACGTGCGGATCGTCGAAGGGCCGGTCGGTGCCGCGTCCGCGCTCAAAATGTCCTATGCCGGGATCGTCAAGGGTCTCGTCGGGATCGGCTCGGCGATGGTGGTCGCGGCAACGAAAGCGGGGGCTGCGGATGCGCTGCGCGACGAACTCGCACTCAGCCAGCCCGCGGTTCTGGCCCGGCTCGAAGTCGCGCTGCCGGACATGATTCCGAAAGCCTATCGCTGGGTTGCGGAGATGCGGGAGATTTCCGGCTTTCTCGGCCCCGATCATCCAGCCAGCCAGGTTTACGAAGGCTTTGCGCGTTGGTTCGAGCATCTCGCTGACGACGCGAAAGGCGAGGCGGCGGATACCGACCTGATGAAGGCATTCGCCGCGCGTATCGCGCAGAAGAAATCCTGATCGTCCGGTCTCACGTCGCGGCCATCGATCATGTGCCGTGCACCGACTCCAGAAAACCCTGGATGTCCCGATCGCGTCTCAAGCGCACGACCGGGACGTCAGCACCATACTGCACGCGCTCGGCCTCGATGACAGGCGCGCGCTCGGCGTCGTAGCGCCATGCTTCCCGCATCAATGTCCAGTCGAACTGTTCGGGGCACCCCTCCGGGAGGTCAGGCCGGGTCTTGTCGCGATCGAGGGCGGAGCGCAGGAGAATGCGCCACTGGCAGAGCCAGCGCGGGCGGTCGATGACGACCAGAGTATCGGCGCGCGCCAGCGTGAGATCGAAGGCAAGCCCCGAGAAGCTGCCGTCGACAACCCATGCGTCGCCCCCGATCGCATCAGCAACACGTGTCCGGAAGCTCGGTTTGTCGGACGGCTTCCAGCCCGGCTGCCAGTAGAGCACGTCGAGATGCACCACCGGCAGCCCGAGCTTTTGCCCGAGATTCCGGGAGAGGTTCGTCTTTCCGCTGCCCTGACAGCCCACGACGATGATCCGGCGCATCGCCGCAAGGTTTCACGAAACCCGCCGAGGCGAAAGATTGGATTTCAACTTGCCGTTCCAGGTGCGGAATGGCTGAATGGCCGCGTTTGACATGGGAGTTCGAATGAGAGTGCTCGTCATCGGCGCGGGAGCGCTTGGAGGTTATTACGGAGCGCGCCTGGTCCGAGCCGGCGGCGACGTGACCTTTCTGGTGCGGACCGGGCGTGCGGAGCAATTGCGGCGGAATGGATTGCAGGTCGTGAGCCCGCACGGCGATTTCGCCGTGCAGCCGAAGGTCATCCTGGCCAACGATCTCAAGGAAACCTTCGACGTCGTGCTCGTCGGGGTGAAATCCTACTCGCTCGACGAGGCGATGGCCCAGTTTGCCCCGGCGGTTGGTGCCCAAACGATGATTTTGCCGATCCTCAACGGGTTGAAACATGTCGACGCCCTGACTGCGCGGTTCGGCGCTGCTCAGGTTCTCGGCGGGCTCGCGAACGTCAGTGCCGGGCTCGATGCGGACGGCCGTGTCGTTCAGTTCATGGCCAATCAGACCATCGTGTTCGGCGAGATCGAGGGTTCGTTGAGCGAGCGTGTGCTTGCGCTGGAGACACTGCTGCACGTGCCCGGTATCGACGTGCGCGCCAGCGAAGCGATCATGCAGGACATGTGGGAGAAATTCGTCCAGCTCTCGACGCTCGCCGGCATCACCTGCCTGATGCGTGCAAGCATCGGAGACATTCTGGCCGTGCCGAACGGCGAGCAATCCATCTTCCGCCTGTTCGCCGAATGCTGCGCCGTCGCGACGGCCTCGGGTTTCGAGCCGCGAGCGCCTTTCATCGAGTTTGACCGGAAGCTGTTCACGACCCTGGACTCCCCGCTCAAGGCCTCGATGCTGCGTGACATCGAGCGCGGCTCGATTACCGAGGCAGAGCACATCCTCGGCGATATGGCCAACCGGGCCCGTGCACTTGATATCGACACGCCCTTGCTGGATCTCGCCCGGGCGCATGTGGCGGCTTATGAGATTGGGCGGCAGAGAGAGGCCAGCTAACCCGCCCCGATCAGCGGGATCGCCTCATCCCGCTCGTAGAGATACAGCAGGCACCGCAGCGCCTCGCCGCGCTCGCCCTTGAGCTTTGGATCGTCCTTGAGGATGCGCAGCGCCTCGTCGCGGGCCTGGGTGATGAGCTGGCCGTGCACCTCCGAGCGGGCGATGCGGTAGCCAGGCAGGCCGCTCTGGCGCACACCGAGCACATCGCCTTCGCCGCGCAGCTTCAGATCTTCCTCGGCGATGCGAAAACCGTCGGTGGTCTCGCGGATCACCTTCAGCCGCGCCTTCGACATCTCGCCGAGCGGCTCGGAGTAGAGCAGCAGACAGGTCGAGGCCTCCGAGCCGCGCCCGATGCGGCCGCGCAATTGGTGAAGCTGGGCGAGGCCAAAGCGTTCGGCGTTCTCGATCACCATGATGGTCGCCGCCGGCACGTCGACACCGACCTCGACGACGGTGGTCGCGACCAGCAGGCCGATCTCGTGGGCGGCGAACTGGCCCATCACGCGGTCCTTCTCGGTGCCCTTCATCTGGCCGTGGACGAGGCCGACGCGCTCGCCGAAACGCTTTTGCAGGCTTTCGAAGCGCTTGGTCGCATTGGTGAGGTGCTCGGTACCCTCGGCCTCCGATTCCTCGACCAGCGGGCAGATCCAGTAGACCAGCTTGCCGGATTCGAGCGCGCGGCCGATGCTGTCGGTAACCTCGCCGAGGCGGCTCATCGAGATGGTGCGGGTTTCGATCGGCTGGCGGCCGGCGGGCTTCTCCCTGAGCTCGCTGATGTCCATGTCGCCGAAATAAGTCAGCACCAGCGTGCGCGGGATCGGCGTTGCGCTCAGCACCAGCACGTCGACTGCCTCGCCCTTTGACGTCAGCGCCAGCCGCTCGCGCACACCAAAACGATGCTGTTCGTCGACGACGGCGAGGGCGAGATCGCTAAAGATCACGTCGTCCTGGATCAGCGCATGGGTGCCGACGAGGAGGTCGATCTCGCCGGCTTCGAGGTGTGCCAAGAGTTCCCGCCGCTCCTTGCCCTTTTCGCGGCCGGTGAGGATCGCGACGCGCATGCCCGCGCGCTCGGCGAGCGGCGTGATGGTCTTGATGTGCTGACGGGCCAGAATTTCGGTCGGCGCCATTAGCGCCGCCTGCTTGCCGACCTCGGTGACGGCGGCGGCGGCGAGCAGCGCCACCACGGTCTTGCCGGAGCCGACGTCGCCCTGGAGCAGGCGCAGCATGCGCACGGGTTGTTGCAGATCATTGGCGATAGCGGCCGCGGCGTCGCGCTGGGAGGACGTCAGCGCATAGGGCAGGGCATCGATGATCTTGTTGCGGAGCTGCCCGTCGCCGGCGTTGCGCACCCCGGCCGGGCGCCGCAATTGCGCGCGAATCAGGGCAAGCGCAAGTTGCCCGGCCAGGAGTTCGTCGAAGGCGAGGCGCGACCAGAACGGCTGGTCGGGCAGAATGTCGGTGAGCTCGACCGGCTGATGCACGCGGGTGAGCGCCTCGGTGATCGGCGGGAAGCTGCAGCGGCGCAGCACCTCCGGGCTGATCCATTCCGGCAGCGCCGGCAGCTTCTGCAGCGCCTGCGCGACCGCGCGGCGCAGCGAGCCGAGTGCAAGGCCTTCGGTCAAGGGATAGACCGGATCGATGCCGGAGAGTTTTGAAATCGCCTCCTCGTCCAGCACCCGGTCGGGATGCACGATCTGCGGAATGCCGTCGTACATCTGCAGCGTGCCGGAGACGAAGCGCTTCTCCCCAATTGGCAGCAGCTTTTCGACATAGCCGGGCTTGGCGCGGAAGAACGTCAGCACGACGTCGCCGGTATCGTCGCTGGCGTAGACGAGGTAGGGCGCGCGCGCATTGCGCGGCGGGGGCGGGCGGTGGCGGTCGACGGTGACCTCCAGCGTCACCATGGTTCCTTGCACGGCGTCGCGGACCTTCGGCCGTGCCCGGCGGTCGATGACCTGGCTCGGCAAATGCAGCAACAGATCGACCAGCCGCGGCGTCTCATTGCGGCTCAGCAGATATTGCAGCAGCTTGTCCTGCTTCGGACCGACGCCGGGCAGGCTGGTCACGGGGGCAAACAGCGGATTGAGCAGGCTGGGGCGCATCAGGCGAACCTAGGATCGTTTTCGCTCGTCATGCCCGGCTTTGTGCCCGGCATCCACGTGTTTTTTCGTGCCCCTGCGGCGGCAGCAGGCCATGACAAATCGAGGGCTGACAGGGCCCGCCCGAGTGGCTATATCACCCCGGCCCGGCACGTCCGGGCTTTTGGCGTTTGACTGGAATTGAGACATGACGGGAACGACACGTTCGAGCAACGGGCTGGACGACCGCCGCAAGCGGCTTCTGTTCCGCTGCTGGCACCGCGGCACGCGCGAGATGGACCTGATCCTCGGTCGCTTCGCGGATGCCGAGATCGGCAATCTGTCCGAAGACGAGCTGACGCAGCTCGAGACCCTGCTCGAAGAGGCTGATCCCGACCTCTATGCCGCCATCACCGGCGACAAGGTGCTTGCCGCCGAAATGATCGGCCCGCTGTTTGCGCGCATCAAAGCGTTTCCGATCGCGGACCGCGACGTATGAAGCAGGGGATGAAATCGCCGGCCGAGCTGCTCACGCCCGGCCGCGCGCTGACGCTTGCCAATGTCGCCGAGGGTGCCGAGGGTCTCGTCGTCTCCGATCTCGCGCGCGCCATCGCGGCGCGGCCGAAGAAGCCGGCCGTCAGCCTCGCGGTGGTCTGCCGCGACGGGCCGCGGATGCAGCAGCTCGAACGCGCCCTGCAATTCTTCGCGCCCGATTTGCCCGTGCTGACCTTCCCGGCCTGGGACTGCCAACCCTATGACCGCGTCTCGCCCCATGGCGGCGTCCTCGCGCAGCGCCTGACGACGCTGGCGCGCCTTGCGTCACTGACCGGCAGCGACAAGCCGCTGATCGTGCTGACCACGGTGAACGCCGTCGTCCAGCGCGTGCCGGCGCGCGAGCTCGTCGCGGCGCAGGCGCTGTCGGTCGCGCCGGGCAACGTCGTGCCGATGGACACCATCATCGCCTGGCTCGAGCACAACGGCTACAACCGCTCCTCGACCGTGCGCGAGCCCGGCGAATATGCCGTGCGCGGCGGCATTCTGGACCTGTTTCCGGCCGGCCTCGACCAGCCCGTCCGTTTCGATTTCTTCGGCGACAGCCTGGAATCGATCCGCACCTTCGATGCCGAGACCCAGCGCACGCTGCTCGACATGCGCGCGCTCGATCTCGTGCCGATCTCCGAATTCCAGCTCGTCACCGACACCATCCGCCGCTTTCGCATGGGCTATGTCGCCGAGTTCGGCGCGCCCGAGCGCGACGATGCGCTCTACGAGGCCGTCAGCGAGGGCCGCCGTCATCCGGGCATGGAACATTGGCTGCCGTTGTTCCAGGACCGGATGGACACGCTGTTCGACTATCTGCAAGGAGCTTGCGTCGCGATCGAGCCGCAGGCCGAGGATGCGATCCGCGAGCGCTTCAAGCAGATCCTCGATTATTACCAGGCGCGCCGCGATGCCATGGAGCATCCGGGCGGCGGCGCCATCTACAAGCCGCTGCCGCCTGACCGGCTCTATCTGACCGAGGAGGAGTGGAGCAAGCGCGAGAGCGGGATGCCGCTGGTGCGGCTGACGCAGTTTTCGGTTCCGGCTGATGGAGTGACGGTCGTCGATGCCGGGGCACGCAAAGGCCGCGACTTCGCGCCGGAACGCAACGACAGCAAGGTCAACGTCTTCGAAGCCGTCGTCGCACATGTGCACGGGCTGCTGACAAGCCGCAAGAAGGTGGTCATCGCGCTCTGGACGGAAGGCTCGCGCGACCGCATGACCTCGATGTTGCGCGATCACAAGCTCACGCCCGTGACCAGCGTCAACAGCTGGCGCACGGTGCAGGCGACCCCGCGCAACGAAACCATGCTGGCCGTGCTCGGCCTCGAAAGCGGTTTCGAGACCGACGAGATCGCGCTCATCAGCGAGCAGGACATTCTTGGCGATCGCCTGGTCCGGCCGCGCAAGGCGAGCCGCAAGCTCGACAATTTCATCTCGGAGGTGACGAGCCTCGCCGCCGGCGACATCGTCGTCCATGTCGATCACGGCATCGGCCGCTTCATCGGCTTGCAGACGCTCGACGTCGCCGGCGCGCCACATGACTGCCTCGAGCTGCATTATGCCGCCGAGACCAAGCTGTTCCTGCCGGTCGAGAACATCGAGCTGCTGTCGCGCTATGGCTCCGACCAGACCTCGGTCGAACTCGATCGTCTCGGCGGCTCGGGCTGGCAGACGCGCAAGGCCAAGCTCAAGAACCGCATCCGCGAGATCGCGGGCGAGCTGATCAAGATCGCCGCCGAGCGCCACCTGCACGAGGCGCCAAAGCTGCCGGTGCAGCCGGGCCTCTACGACGAGTTCTGCGCGCGCTTCCCCTATGACGAGACCGAGGATCAGCTTGGCGCGATCGAGTCCACGCTGAAGGACCTCGAGCTCGGCCGTCCCATGGACCGGCTGATCTGCGGCGACGTCGGCTTCGGCAAGACCGAGGTGGCCTTGCGCGCCGCCTTCGCGGTCGCGCTGGAAGGCAAGCAGGTCGCGGTCGTGGTGCCGACCACGCTGCTCGCCCGTCAGCACTACAAGACGTTCACCGAGCGTTTCAAGGGTTTCCCGGTGCAGGTGGCGCAGGCCTCGCGGCTGGTCCCGGCCAAGCAGCTCAATCTGGTCAAGAAGGGCCTCACCGACGGCGCGGTCGATATCGTCGTCGGCACCCACGCGCTGCTCAGCAAGTCGATCAAGTTCCGCGATCTCGGGCTGCTGATCGTCGACGAGGAGCAGCATTTCGGCGTCACCCACAAGGAGCGGCTGAAGCAGCTCCGCGCCGAGGTGCACGTGCTGACGCTGTCGGCGACGCCGATCCCGCGCACGCTTCAATTGGCGCTCACCGGCGTGCGCGAGCTCTCGATCATCGCATCGCCCCCGGTCGACCGCCTCGCGGTCCGCACCTTCGTCGCCCCGCACGATCCGCTGATGATCCGCGAGGCGCTGCTGCGCGAGCGCTATCGCGGCGGCCAGGCGTTCTACGTGGTGCCGCGTATCGACGACCTCGCCGAGGTCAAGGACTTCCTCGACAAGAACGTGCCGGAGATGAAGGTCGCGGTCGCGCACGGGCAGATGCCGCCCGCCGTGATCGAGGACATCATGACCGCGTTCTACGACGGCAAGTTCGACATCCTGCTGTCGACCACGATCGTGGAATCCGGCCTCGACATCCCCAACGCCAACACGCTGATCGTGCATCGCGCCGACATGTTCGGCCTCGCCCAACTCTATCAGCTCCGTGGCCGCGTCGGCCGTTCCAAGCTGCGGGCCTATGCGCTGTTCACGCTGCCGGCGCAGCAGAAGATCACGGCGCAGGCCGAGCGCCGGCTCACGGTGCTGCAATCGCTGGAGACGCTGGGCGCAGGCTTCCAGCTCGCCTCGCACGACCTCGATATCCGCGGCGCCGGCAACATCCTGGGCGAGCAGCAGTCCGGCCATATCAAGGAGGTCGGCTTCGAGCTCTACCAGTCGATGCTGGAGGAGGCGATCGTCAACCTCAAGGCTGGCGTGTCGGAGCCCGCCGCCGATCGCTGGTCGCCGACCATCACGATCGGCATGCCCGTGCTCATACCGGAGGACTATGTCGGCGATCTCTCGGTGCGGCTGTCACTCTACCGGCGGCTCGCCGACCTCGACAGCGAGGAGGAGATCGAGAACTTCGGCGCCGAGATGCGCGATCGTTTCGGCGTGCTGCCGGACGAGGTGCGCTATCTGTTCAAGGTCGCCGCGATCAAGGCGTTCTGCCGGCAGGCCAATGTCGGCAAGATCGACGCCGGCCCGAAGGGCGCCGTCATCGCCTTCCGCGACAATTCCTTTGCTCACCCCGATCGCCTGGTGAGCTTCATCCGCAGCCACGGCCAGGCCGCGAAGGTGCGGCCCGACATGAAGGTGGTGTTCCTGCAGGACTGGGAGACGCCGGAAGAGCGTCTCGCCGGCACCACCGAGATCATGCGCCAGCTGGCGCAGCTCGCGCAGAGCAAGAAGGCGGCGTAGAAGTTTCCGGAGGCGGCGCGTCGTTTCGCGCCGCATCCGGATCCCCGAACAGCGACATATGATCACTTGCGGAATGATCGAACAGTTGCTACGTTCAGTCTATCGAGTTTCGGCCGAACGACTTGGCCTCGCCGCTGAAAAGCGCGCCTGACTGACGACCCTCCCTCCAGATCTCGACGACACACGCCGCGCTTCTGAGCGCGGCTAAACGTTTATCTATCTTAAAGGACGATCCCCATGACGACGGGAACTGTGAAGTGGTTTAACAGCCAAAAGGGCTTCGGATTCATTCAACCGGACGAGGGCAGCCAGGATGTCTTCGTTCATATCAGCGCCGTTGAACGCGCCGGCATGAATACCCTCAACGAAGGGCAGAAGGTTTCCTTCGAAATCGTTGCAGATCGCCGGACCGGCAAGTCTGCTGCTGAAGATCTGCGCGCCGCATAGGCTGCCGCAATCTCAATGACGTTGCTTTGACCACGGATGTACTGGCAGAGCTTCGGATCTTTGGACCCGCGACCGTTTATCGGCCGCGGGTTTTTTGCGCCGGCTGTCGCCCGCCGCGAATGAGAATGCGAACGGTCACGCAACGATTCCATATATGAGCAGTCGAGCTCCGACGGCAGCGGGCGCTGGCGGATGACTACGACGCCGCCCGCGACGCGTCGGCCGACAGCCGTCCCAGCAGCGACCTTGCCGTATCCGACGGCGACAGCGAATCCACCGAGACGACGGGATCGCTGCGCATCTCGTGCTTGCCGTTCGACGTGTGCCGCATCACCGCGGAGAGACGGCGGGCGATCATGTGGGCGGTGCGGAAGTCGGTCTCGGCGAACACGACGATGACCGAGCCGTCCTTCTGCGCCACGCCAAAATCCATCTGCCGCATCAGGCGGCTGAGAATGCGGGCGGCATCGAGCTGGGCGCGGGAATTGCCGGGGTCGAAGGCGAAGCGCGCGACCGAGAGGCCGCCGCCGCGGGCCAGCGTCTGCTCGACCGTCTTGGCAAAATCGCGCGCAAAAGCTTCCGCCGTGAGCAGGCCGCTGCGCGGATCGAGCCAGCCGCCGGCATCAATCGAGCGCAGCGTGCGGCTCAGCTGGGCTTCCATGGCGTGCTGGCGGATCAGGGGCAGCGCGTTGGCGGCGACCTTCGTCGGCTCGCCCGGGATCAGCTCGAGATTGGGCAGGTCGTAGGTCTGCGTCAACTGATGCGCAGTGACGATCACGGGCAGGCTGCGGAAGCGGGTGTCCTCGGCGAGCACCGTGAGGAAGGCATCGGTCACGCGGGGGGTAAAACCTTCGGCGAGCACGACGCCGTCGAGATCGCGGGTGTTGAGATGCTTGGCCGCCGCCTCGATCGAGAGCGCCCCGATGACGCCGACGCGCTCGCCGAGCGCAACGGAAAGCGCGGGGTAAGCCGCGCCGCGACCGATCAGAAGCACCGTGGCATCGCGAACGGGATCGGCCTCCGGCAGCGCGACTTTCACCTCGGGCAGCCGGCGCAGCACCGTGGCATGGAGCGTGCGAATCCGTAGTGCGGCGCGAAGCCGCGCGATCAGGCGTTCGGAATGGCCGGCGCGCGAGGAAGAGAAGGGCAGGGCGTTGTGAGGGAGCGCGCCCGCCGCATCCAGCGCCACGAAGGGGAGGTAAGGCGATTGCTCCGCGATCTTCTTGGCGAGCGGCGCCAGATGCGGCTCGTGCCCGGTGTGCATCGCGGCGAGAACCGCGGCCGGCTGTACCTCTTCGACCGCGCGCACCGCGCCGGCCCAGCTGGTGTCGATCACGGGGAAGAATCGCGCCTCGTCCAGCGCCGCAATGAAGGCCGGCCGCTCGGCATTGGACACAAACAGGATCGGGCCGGCCTGGGACATCGAGAGACTCTGATCACGCGACAGGTGCCGCGCAATCTAGTCCGGCCGCCTTAATGCAGCGTCAATGGAACCGTCGAACTACGCTTAGACCGGCCCGGAACGGTCGCGAAAAGCCTCGACCATCAGGGGGTTAAGCCCGAGTTCGCTGAGCGCTTCGCGGGCGCGGGCATTGTCCTGGGCCCGGCCCGCGAGCCGGTGACCGGAGAGCCGGTCGGGCAGCGCGGTCAGCAGGGCGCCCTGGCCGAGCCGGCGCGCCCATTCCTGGAGGTCGTTGGAGAGGAAGCGGTAGCCGCCGACGGCCATGATCCCGGAGGGCGGCGCGGTAATGCAGATCGCGCCGCTGGGGCGGTCGAGCCGTGCGGCATAGCCGGTGTCGACATAGTCGCGTGGCGGCTGCGCGATCAGGCTGTCGCCGACCGGCGGCGGAGGGGCGTAGGCCGCGATCGGCACCATCGGGCCGCGCAGCCCGAGCGTGCCCTTCGGTGTCAGCAGAATCTCGCCGGCGATCGACGAACCCGACTGCTCGCGCGGCGCGCCGTGCGGTCCCGGCATCACCGGCACCGGCATGCCGTCCTCGCCACGCCGGGCGCCGAACAATCCGGCCTCGCCGAACAGATAGACGTCAGTGAACGGCGCGTGCGGCGCGATCCATGCCTCGCTCGCCGCCACCTGCTCGGGGGCACGCCACAGGCCGATGACGTTGCGCAAGGTCGGCATCCGCGCCGCCAGTTCGGAATCGCCGAGCCGCTGGGCGAACTGTGCCGGTGCGATCAGCACGTCGCATTCGTGCGCGTTGACCTGCTGCTCCAGCACGTCGTTCTCGAACGGATGATGCAGCGCCAGCGTGCCGCCGCACAGCAGCCACACCGCGAGCGAGGAGGCGAGCCCTGCGAACGACATCGGCGTGAACGCCGCCATCACGGTCGCGCCCTGCCTGATGTCGGCTTCCAGCGACATCGCGAGCCCCCCGGCGATCAGGCTGAAATGCGGCCGCGGCACCGGACGAAAGCCTTCCGCGGTGACGTCGAAGGAGATCATCGCCGCCTTGCGACCATCCTGAATCACGGCGCGCGCGGTGCCGGGCGGACGGGCCTGCACGTCGTCGAGCGAGGCCATGCCTTCGGGCAGGTTGGTGCCGAAGCCGCAGACATGGCGGATCGAGAAGGCCTCCGCGGCCGCGTGCATGGCGAGATCGGCATAGCTGACGCTGTCGACCGTGCTCATGGTGACGATGGCGCGCGCCGCGGTGCGGTTGAGAGCGGCGGTCAGTTCGGCATGGCGCCAGAGCAGCGGCAGCACGGCGACGACGAGGCCGGCGCGATGGGCGGCGAGAACGGTGAGCACGAACTCGACCGTATTCGGCAGCTGGATGGCGATGACGGAATTGGCCGGCAGGCCCGATTCGACGAAATAGGCGGACAGCGCCTCGATGGCCGTGTCAGCCTCGGCATAGCTCATCCGCCGCGGCTGGTGCCCGGTCACGCGGAACTTGTTCAGGGGGTCGAGCAGAGCGGTCGCGTGCGGCTGCCGCATCAGCGTGCGCTGAAACAGCGTGTCGAGCGTCGGCGATACGGCTGGCTGGTTCACGGCGTCACTTTGCTTGATGAGCTTCCGGCTGCCCCTTCGACCACCAGGTCTCCGGCAAATAGCCGGACAGCGAGGTGGCCTCTGGCCGTTCTATCCGATTCCAGCGCGCGATCCATTGCTCGGATACGTTAAACAGGGGGATTGTATAGAAACCGGAGATCAAAGCGCGATCGAGCGCCCGTACCGCGGATACGAAATCCGTATGTTCACGGGCTTCCAGCAGTGCGGCAATCATCGCATCGACCGCGGGATCCCTGGCCCCCATGTAGTTGCGGGTGCCCGGATTGTCGGCGGCAGCGCTCCCCCAGTAGAAATATTGCTCGTTGCCGGGCGACAGCGACTGGTCCCAGCGGTTCTGGATCATGTCGAATTCGTAGGCGAGCCGGCGCTGGTCGAACTGCACAGGGTCGACCGATCGTACGCTGGGCTCGATGCCGGCGCGCCTGAGGTCGCGCTGGAAGGCAAGCGCGACGCGTTCCTGGTCGCGGGTCGTGACCAGGATCTCGAAGGTGAAGGGCGCCTTGGTCGCGCGATTGCGCAGCACGGTTCCGTCGAGATCGTAGCCGGCCTCCGATAACAGCTTCAGCGCCGCGCGCAGCGTGGTCCGGTCGCGCCCAGAGCCGTCGGTTACCGGCAGGCGGTAGCTGCCGTCCAGGATGTCAGGCGGGATCTGCGCGGCGAACGGCTTGAGCAACTCGCGCTCGCGAGCATCCGCAGGCTTGCCATACGCTGACAGGTCCGAGCCGGCAAAATAGCCGGCGACGCGCGAGTAGAGGTTGAAGAAGTAGTTGCGGTTGACCAACTCGAAATCGAACAGCAGCGTCAGCGCCTGGCGCACGCGGATGTCGGCGAAGATGGGACGCCTCGTGTTGAACACCAGAAATTCGGAAGGTTGCGGCACGCCCGGCTTGAAGGTGTCGCGGATCACGTCGCCATTCTTCGCCGCGGGGAAGTCATAGCCGTCGTGCCAGCGCAGCGGCTCGTGCTCGATGCGGAAATCATACAGGCCGCGCTTGAAAGCTTCGAACTGGCCGTTGGCCTCGCGAAAATAGTCGAGCCTGATCTCGTCGAAATTGTAGAGCCCGCGATTGATGGGCAGGTCACGGCCCCAATAGTCGGGATTGCGGGTGAGCGTCACGCTGGCACCGGGCCTCACCGCGGTGGCGCGGTAGGGGCCGGAGCCGACCGGGGCCGTCAGCGTCGTCTCCTCGAAAGCCGCGACGTCGACGGCGTGTTTCGGCAGGATCGGCATCAGGCCGAGGATCAGCGGCAGTTCGCGGTCATTGGCTCCCGCAAGGTCGAAGCGGACGGTGAGGGGATCCTGCGCCTCGGCGCTTGCGACCTTGCTGTAATATTGCCGGTGGTTGGGGCGGCCGTGGTCGCGCAGCAACTGCCAGGAGAACAGCACGTCCTCGGCGCGGACCGGCTTGCCGTCGGAGAAGCGGGCGCGGGGATCGATGTGGAACGCGACAAAGCTGCGCGCGTCATCGGTCTCGACCGATCTGGCGAGCAGGCCGTAGAGCGTGAACGGCTCGTCATTGCCGCGCGCGAGCAGACTCTCGACCACGTAGTTCCGCATCTGCTGCACGGCCAGTCCCTTGACGATGAAGGGATTGAGGCTGTCGAACGTGCCGAGAACGCCCCAGGTCAGCCGGCCGCCCTTGGGGGCGTCAGGGTTGACGTAAGGCATATGGGTGAAATCGGCAGGCATCGCCGGCTTGCCGTGCATGGCGATGGCGTGGGCTGCCTCGGCCCCTGCGCCGCTGGCCGGGAGCCCCAAGGCGAACGGGAGCCCCAAGGCGAAAGCCAGGATACGGAGGCGGACGCAAAGACCTTCAGGACGGCCCTCGAGAAGGCGCTGGAACATGAACATCTGCACACGTTGATTCGAGGACCGCAGGCCTGAATCCTATCACAGGGATTTTCCCCGGGGCGTACGCCAGCGCGCGGCCAAAGACGCTTGTCGGCATTGATCTTTTCGTCGGCCACGTTAAGAAGGCGGGCAATCGCGCACGAGCGCCGAGCCGTCACTTATCCGCCTCATTTGACGGGGAGAGAGCCGCGCCCAACGTGGCCAGGCTCGGTGCGTCGAAGCGGTTCGGGCGCTTCCCGTTCAGAAAGGGTTTTCCGCAATGAATTTCCGTTACTTGGCCGCGTCCGTCCGGCCGCGCGGGCGACTTCTCGCCCTGTTGACGGCGACGGCGTTGGCCGTCCCGTTTGCCGCCGAGGCCCAGGCTCCCGCTCCGGGTGCGCCCGCGCCCAAGGCGGCCCCGAAGGCCGCTCCGAAGGCCGCCCCAAAGGCGCCGGCCCCGGCCGCTCAGGCACCCGCCCAGCCGGCTCCCGCCCAAGGCGCTCCGGCGCAGCAGGGCGCGGCCCAGCCGGCCGATCAGCAGATCCAGCTGATCTACGCCCCCTGGACCAAGTTCTGCCTCAAGGGCCAGGACGCCAATGCCAAGCAGGTCTGCTTCACCGGCAAGGACGGTCGTATCGAGTCGGGCCAGCCGGTCATTGCGGCCGTCATCATCGAGCCGGAAGGCGAGCCGAAGAAGATCCTGCGCGTGACGCTGCCGCTCGGCATGCAGCTGGTGCACGGTACCCGCATCATCGTGGACAACAATCCGCCGTTGCAGAGCCCGTATGTGATCTGCTTCCAGAACGGCTGCATGTCCGACTACGAGGCCACGCCCGAGTTCATCAACAACATGAAGAAGGGCCAGAACCTCGTTGTTCAGGCGATCAATGCCAACGGCGCACCGCTGACCTTGCCGCTGCCGCTCGCCGGCGAATTCCAGAAGGCCTATGACGGTCCGCCGACGGATCCGAAGGTGTTCGAGGAAACCCAGAAGAAGCTTCAGGAAGAGCTTCAGAAGAAGGCTGACGAGCAGCGCAAGAAGCTCGAGCAGCAGGGCACGCCGCCCGCCGGCCAGAAGTAATCGGGGCCCGATCCCGGACATGAAAAAGGCGCTCGGTTTCGAGCGCCTTTTTTGCTGGCCAGTTGATGGCTGCGAAAACTCAGTTCAGCGACGGATTCCGAGGGCGATAGCCGCCGGTCTTGTCCTTGACGAAGATCTCGGCGACCTGGGAATGCCGGACGGGCTCGCCGGAATCGTCCGGCACGAGATTCTGCTCGGAGACATAGGCGACGTATTCCGATTCCGAGTTCTCCGCGAGCAGGTGATAGAACGGCTGGTCCTTGTGGGGCCGCACCTCCTCCGGGATCGACAGCCACCACTCCTCGGTGTTGTTGAATTCCGGATCGATGTCGAAGATCACGCCCCGGAACGAGAAGATCCGGTGGCGCACGACCTGTCCGATCTGGAATTTGGCGGTCCGCGCTTTAATCATTCCCCGTCGATAGACCAGGATTGTGGCCGATGCTAGTGCCCTGATCTGGAATTAACCCGCGGTTGCGGGGCAGATAACCCCCCAATCTTCAGAAAACGCTTCATCAATGGTCGATATCCTCAATCTGGCTCTACCTTATTTCGGCTTGATCTTCGTTGGATTCGCCTGTGGCAAGGTCAAATCCCTGCCGGAATCGGGCCTCGCCTGGATGAACTTCTTCCTGCTCTATGTGTCGCTGCCGGCGCTGCTGTTTGCGATCATGTCGAAGACGCCGTTCTCGGAATTGAACAACCCGCCATTCCTGGTCGCGACCACGCTGTCGACCGTTGCGGCGTTCACACTCGCGCTGGTCGTCGGCAAGGTTCTCGGCGGGCTGACGCTGCGCGAGGCGACGCTCGCCGGGCTCTCCGGCGGCTACGGCAATATCGGCTACATGGGACCTGGGCTGGCGCTTGCCGTGCTCGGGCCGAAGGCCTCGGCGCCGACCGCGCTGATCTTCTGCTGCGACAGCATCTTCCTGTTCACGATCGTGCCGCTGCTGATCGAGCTTTCCGACCGCGATCATCCCTCGATCGTGCATGCCTTCGGCGTCGTGCTGAAGCAGATTGTGCTCAACCCGCTGATCATGTCGGCCTGTTTCGGTGCGGCCTTCGCATCGCTGCATGTCGAGATGCCGGTCGCGCTCGATCGCACCATCACGTTCCTCCAGAACGCAGCCGCCCCGACCGCGCTGTTCGTGCTCGGCGTGACCGTGGCGCTCCGTCCGTTCGATCGGGTCCCGTGGGAGGTGCCGGGCGTGATCGCGATCAAGCTCCTGGTCCATCCGCTCGCAGCGTTCGGCCTGATGCTGGCGTTCGGCCCGTTCGCGCAGCCCTGGGCCGCGACCGCCGTGCTGATGGCTTCGCTGCCGCCGGCGCTGAACGTGTTCGTCATCGCCCGGCAGAACGACGCCTGGATCGAGTCCGCCTCCGTCGCGGTGTTGCTCGGGACGTTTGCGTCCGTGGTTACGCTGACCAGCGTGATGTGGGCGATCCAGACTGGCCGGTTGGCGTTTCCCTGAGCGGCGGTTACTTCCGCCAAGTTGGCGTGAGCCCCTCGCGCATTGCAAAACGGCGGAGCGGGCCGATCGCGCCGAGCAGGTGCATGCCGACCGCGCGGACCGGCTGCAGCGGGAGGAAATCGTTGAGCAGCGAGCGGTTGGCGATGTCGATCGCAAAGGTCCGGCTCAGAATGTCCGGACGCCGGGCCCGGTCGTAACGCTTGAGCACGTCTGCTGCGCCAGGATCCTGACCGGCCGCGATGGCCTCGCCCGCAAACCTCGCAATGTCGGCGGCATCGCGGAGGCCGAGATTGAGACCCTGGGCGCCGATGGGGGGAACCACATGGGCGGCTTCGCCGACCAGCGCGATGCGGTCGCGGCCAAAGGATTTGGGACGCTCGATCGCCAGCGGGAACAGATGGCGGCCCGGCTCGACCGTCATCCGTCCGAGGATCGAATGCGACTGCTTCTCGATCGCGGCGGACAATTCCTCATCGCTCAGGCCGCGAAGCCGCTCGGCGTCCGCAGGCGCCGAGACCCAGACGACGCTGGAGCGATCGCCGGGCAGGGGCACGAACACGCAAGGACCATGCGGGGTGTGGAACTCGGTCGAGACGTTACGGTGGGGCCGCGCGTGGCCGACATTGAAGGTCAGCGCCGTCTGGGTCAGCTCGCGCCGCGTCACCGCGATGCCGGAGGCTTCGCGGCACAGCGAATGCCGGCCGTCGGCGCCGACCACGAGGCGGGCCGAGAGGAATTGCGCAGCGGCGGTGCGGATGGCGACGTCATCGGCTTCGATGATCACAGTTTCGGCCTCGTCATCGAAACGGACGACCTGGGGCAGTTCGGCCGCGCGCGCTTCCAGCGCCAGCATCAGCGAGCGGTTGTCGATGTTGTAGCCGAAGGCATCGAGGCCGATTTCGTGGCAGGAGAACCGGACCTCCGGGCTGCGAAACAGCCGGCCGGTGTCGTCGACGAGCCGCATGATTTCGAGCGCGGCCGCCTTGTCCTTGCAGCGCGGCCAGACGTCGAGGCTCTCCAGCAGATCGACGGAGGCACCGAGTAGCGCCGTAGTGCGATTGTCGGCATAGGGCACGCGACGCGCCACCAGCGCGGTCCGTGCGCCCGCCTGCGCCAATGCGATGGCCGCGCTAAGTCCCGCCGGTCCGCCGCCGATCACGGCCGCGTCAAAGAGTGTCGATGCATCTGTCATGGAACGACATTGGACACGCCCCGCAGCAAATTCAAGCCCGCTGATATTTCCCTGATTTTATGACGAATTGTGCGACCGGACGCCGCAATGGCTTATGTGCAAACCGGTGTCATTCTGATAGCAGAAGCCATGGACAGCCAAGAGGATTCCCTGAAACCCAGGCCCGCGATCCGCGCCGCTGCCTTCTCGGTGCATATCTTCACCGCGTTCGGTGCGGCGATCGCGCTGCTGGCGATGCTTGAGGCCGTGCGCGAGCACTGGGCGGCGATGTTTCAGTGGCTGGGCGTCGCCCTCATCATCGATGCGATCGACGGGCCGATCGCGCGCCGACTCAACGTCAAGGACGTGCAGCCGAACTGGTCGGGCGACGTGCTCGATCTCGTGGTCGATTTTGTCACCTACGTCTTCGTGCCGGCCTATGCGATCGTGGCCAGCGGGTTGCTGCTGCCGGTCGCGGCTCCCTTGCTCGGCGTCGCCATCATCGTCACCAGCGCATTATATTTCGCCGATCTGCGCATGAAGGCGGACGACAATCATTTCCGCGGTTTTCCGGCGCTGTGGAATGCGGCGGCGTTCTACCTGTTCCTGCTGCACTGGCCGCCGTTGCTGTCGACACTGCTGGTAGCGGCCCTGGTGGTGCTGACCTTCGTGCCGTTCCACGTGCTGCATCCCGTGCGCGTCGTGCGGCTGCGCCGGCTGACGATGACGTTGATCGCCATCTGGGCTCTGCTCTCCTTCTACACGCTGCAGATGGACTTTCGCGTCGGCACCGGCGTGACTGTCGCGCTCTGCGCGATCGCGCTCTGGATCAGCTTCAGCGACGCATTGATACGGCTGACAAGATCCTTTGCATGATGCACCTGTTGACCAGCCCCGAAGCCTGGGCCGCGCTCCTCACTTTGACCGCGCTCGAGATCGTGCTCGGCATCGACAACGTCATCTTCCTGTCGGTGATCGTCTCGCGCATTCCCGAGAAGCAGGCGCACCGCGCCCGCCAGATCGGGCTCGCGCTGGCGTTGATCTTCCGCATCATCCTGCTCAGCGTCCTGGTCTGGCTGATCGGCCTGACCGCGCCGGTGTTTTCGTTTTCGGGTTACGGCTTCTCCTGGCGCGACCTCATCCTGATCGGTGGCGGCCTGTTCCTGATCGCGAAGGCGACGCACGAGATTCATGGCGAGGTCGAAGCAGACGAGGGCGCGGGCGACGCGAAGTCCCCTCGTAACGCTTTCTTCTGGGTCATCGTCCAGATCGTGATCATCGACATCGTATTCTCGCTGGACTCGATCATCACGGCGATCGGCATGGCGCAGGACATCGAGATCATGATCGCGGCCGTCGTGATCGCCTGCCTGATCATGTACATTTCGGCCGGGCCGGTGTCGCGATTCGTCGCGGAGCACCCGACAACGAAAATGCTGGCGCTGGCCTTCCTGGTGCTGATCGGCGTCGCGCTGGTTGCGGACGGATTCCAATTCCACATCCCGCGCGGCTACATCTATTTCGCGATTGCGTTCTCGGCGACGGTCGAGTTCTTCAACGTGCTGGCGAAACGCAACCGCAGGAACACCCGCAAGCGGTCGGTCTAGGCGTTCCAGCCGGCGTCGAGTTGACAAGGCGGGCGCGATGTCTTTCGCTGGCCCGCGAGAAGAGGAGGTCAGGTGATGACCAAAGCCGTCCGTGTGCACAAGGTCGGAGGCCCCGAAGCCCTGGTCTATGAGAGCGTCGATGTTCCGGCGCCCGGCCCCGGCGAGGTGCGCATCCGCCAGCATGCCGTCGGCCTGAATTTCATCGACGTCTATTATCGCACCGGCCTCTACAAAGCGCCGGGGCTGCCCTTCATCGCCGGCAACGAGGCCTCGGGCGAGGTTCTCGCGGTCGGGCCGGGCGTGACGAATTTCCATCCGGGCGACCGCGTCGCCTACTACCACAATCTCGGCGCCTATACCGGGGAGCGCAACATCCCCTGGGAGCGGCTGGTCAAGCTGCCCGACCACATCACCTACGAGCAGGGCGCCGTGCTGATGCTGAAGGGGCTGACGGTCTGGTATCTCCTGCACAAGACCTTCAAGGTCGAGCCGCATCATCGCGTGCTGATCCATGCCGCGGCCGGCGGCATCGGCCTGCTCGCCTGCCAATGGGCGAGGGCAATGGGTGCCCACGTCATCGGCACCGTCGGCTCGCGCGAGAAGGCTGCGCTTGCCGAGGCCAATGGCTGCGACCATGTCATCCTCTACAACGAGGAAGACTTCGTCGCGCGCGTCAAACAGATCAGCCGCAACGAGGGTTGCGATGTGGTCTATGACGGCGTCGGCAAGGCGACGTTCCCGGGCTCGCTGTCCTGCCTGAAGCCGCGCGGGATGTTCGTCTCCTTCGGCAATGCCTCGGGCCCGGTGCCGCCATTCTCGATCGCCGAACTCAACACTCACGGATCGCTGTTTGCGACCCGGCCCAAGCTCAACGACTATATCGGTACCCGCAAGGAGTTGCTGGAAGGCGCCGACACGCTGTTCGCCGCCGTGATCAACGGCAAGCTGCACGTGCCGATCAACCATGCCTACGCGCTCAAGGACGCCGCCAAGGCGCATATCGATCTCGAAAGCCGCAAGACCACCGGCGCGTCGATCCTGAAGCCGTAGCTCGCCGTCATTGCGAGCGAAGCGAAGCAATCCAGAATCTTTCCGTCGAGGCAGTCTGGATTGCTTCGTCGCTTCGCTCCTCGCAATGACGAACGCGTCACGCCACGCGCCGTGCCGCGCCTGCCCTGGTCAAAATCGCGTCGAGACAATCGATCATCTCGGCGATCTCGGCCCGCGTGACGTTCAGCGCCGGCATGAAGCGCAGCGTGTCGACCTGCGGCGCGTTGAGGAGCACGCCGGCCTCGAACGCCTGTGCGACGATGCCGGGTGCGATCGGCAGCTTGAGGTCGAGCGCCAGCAGGAGCCCCCGGCCACGCACTTCGCCGAGCCCGTGCCGCGCCGAGACCTTCTGCAATTCGCTTTCGAGCAGCAGTCCGGTTTCGGTCGCCGTCTTCAGGAAGTCCGGCTTGCTGACCTCGTCGAGCACCGCGAGCCCCACCGCACACATGATCGGGTTGCCGTTGAACGTGCCGCCCTGGTCACCGTGCTCGAAGCAGGCCGCGCGTTCGGTCGCGAGCAGCGCCGCGAGCGGCACGCCGCCGCCGATGCCCTTGCCGAGCGTCATGATGTCGGGCGCGACGCCGGTGTGCTCGTAGTGGAAGAGCTTGCCGGTCCGGCCCATGCCGGTCTGGATCTCGTCGAAGATCAGGAGGAGGCCGTGCGCGTCGGTGAGGGCGCGCAACTCCTGCAAGAACTGATCAGTCGCCGGCCACACGCCTGATTCACCCTGGATCGGCTCGAGCATCACAGCGACGGTGTTGTCGTTGATCAGCTTTTTGACTGAAGCAATGTCGTTGAGCTTCGCCTTCTTGAAGCCGGCGACCTTCGGCTCGAACAGCGGCTCAAAGGCCTTCTTGCCCGAGGCCGACATCGTCGCCAAGGTGCGCCCGTGAAAGCCGCCTTCGAAGCTGATGATCTCGAACGCGCCGCCTCTGTGGATGCCGCCATATTTGCGCGCGAGCTTGATCGCGCCCTCGTTGGCTTCCGCACCGGAATTGGCGAAGAACACCTGGTCGAACGCGCTGTTTGCGACAAGCTGCTCAGCGAGCTTCAGGCTGGGCTCGTTGTAGAAGGCCGGGCTTGGCGTCAGCAGCCGCTTGGCCTGCGCGGCAAGCGCGTCGGCGATTGCGGGCGGGGAGTGGCCGAGGCAGTTGACGGCCCAGCCCTGCACGAAATCGAGATAGCGCTTGCGGCTGTCATCCCAGAGGTAGGAGCCGGCGCCGCGGACGAACACGGCCTTGGGCCGGGCGGTGATGTCCATCAATGCGTCATACGGATGGGTGGCGCTGGTCATGTCGAACTCCTCTGGAGGCGGGGGAAAAGGGCGCGCGAAAAGCAAAAAGGCCGCACCTTGCGGGTGCGGCCTTTTCGAAAACTGACGCTGAATTCAGCGCTTCAGCGGCGTCTTCGGACATGGCGCACCCTCTCATCGTCGCGGGAGCGACGGCGGAGCATTTCGGTGCGCTGATGGGTCCGAGCGTTGATCATGGGGCGCGGCAATACAGGCGAATGGTGCGGCTTGTCAAGCGGGCGCTTTACAGACCACCCGCCCAGCGTGCATGGGCAGGAGAGAGATGCGTGCCTGGAAACCATTACGTCTCTAGCGCGTTTGTGATCACAGGACGCGAATTGGTTCGAACCGACCGCATGACGGTTCAGACCAAGAGGGGCGGGACCAACCAGATAGTTCAAAGCCTTGTCCGAGACGCCTTATCCGATCGACCTCGACAGCATTCGCGGCGCGTTTCCGCCGGGTGTCGAGGCACCGTCGCTCCTGGTCGACTTCGCCGGGTGGCTGAACGGGCGCCCCTGGGGCAGCGTCGGCTGCTTTTCCTTGCAAGGCCAATTCTCCGATCACGCTCCGATTGTCGACGGTAGTCCATTGCGCGACAGGTTTTCGCTGTTCATGCGGCTGCCGGATGGCTCGGCTGTTGGCGGCTGGTATGGCGCAGGTCTCGACCGCGACAATCCCCCGATCGTGGGGCTTGGGTCCGAGGGCGACTACGAGCTGCTGGCGCCCAGTCTCGACGGCCTGCTCGCGAAGTTGACGTCGCAACAGTTCGACAAGGCCTGGAGCGATCTCAAGCCGCATGACGATGTCGAATGCCAGACGGTCGAGCTCGCGCAATGGCTCACCGGACGGCTGAGCGGGGAGACGGCGACGCCCGATGACGATCCGTCGGAGCTGCCCGACTTTCGCGGCTTCGTGGAAAAATGGAGCCGTGATCGCGAAGACTATTGGGCCAATCATCGCTTGATGGCCGAACTCGGCTGGCGCCTCGCCGCGCATCTGCCGAAGGGCAAGAAGCCCTGGGACAAGACGAATTTCGAGATCGCGATCGTCGGCAGGCAATACCAGGCGCGCGTCCTGACGCGCGGGCCGCAGGCGTTCGAAGAAGCCGCCTCGATCGAATCCCTGCTGCGCGATCTGCGCGAGGAGATGCGCCGCGCGCAGCCCGAGCTCGGGCTGTGGTACGCGATGAAATTCGGGCTCTATGCCGACGGCCGGGTGATGCCGAAATTCGAATACGATGTGCGCCCGATCATCGACGGTGAGCCGGCGAAATTATCCGAAGCGCAGGCCGATCTTGCCCGCGCGCCGCGGCCGGAGCGATGGGTGCCGAAATGGCTGGCGGGATCTTGAAGCTTGGAATCCCGCGATGCTGCCGCCGAGCCGGCGCGCCGAGATCTTCGGCCGTTGTGCCATCATGACCTCGCGGGAACGGCACCTTCGATCCCCCTTGACTTAGAGCGCGCTCGAAGGGGTATCTGTACGTGCGTCAGTACGAGAACGGGCACACATGAAGATCGGCGACCTCGCAAAACGGACCGGCCTGTCGACGCACACGCTGCGTTACTATGAGCGCATCGGGCTGCTGCCCTACGCTGACCGGGATCGCTCCGGCCAGCGTGACTTTGACGCATCGATCCTCACATGGATCGCATTCCTTGGTCGGCTCAAGACCACCGGGATGCCGATCCGGGACATGTTGCGTTACGCGGCGCTTCGTGACGAAGGCGACGCTACCGGCACAAGCCGGCGGCAGATGCTGGAAGTCCACCGCGAACAGGTGCGCACGCAGATCGCCGAACTCCAGGAATGCCTGCTCGTCCTTGATACCAAGATCGCCGGCTATGCCAGCGACGAACAGAGGACGAAGGAAAATGACGCACGCCCAGACACAAGACGAAAGCCGCTTCGATCGCGGCCAGCGGGCCCTGTCACGCATTGACGGCAGTGCCGGCGAAAAGGTCGTCGCTTCACTCGCCGACATCGCTCCGGATTTCGCACGATACGTGATCGAGTTTCCGTTCGGCGACATTTACTGCCGCCCGGACCTCGGCCTGCGCGATCGAGAGATCGCCACGATCGCGGCGCTGACGGCGCTAGGAAATGCCGCGCCTCAGCTCAAGGTGCATCTCGAGGCGGGTCTGAATGTCGGGCTGTCACGCGACGAGATCGTGGAGATCATCATGCAGATGGCCGTCTATGCGGGCTTCCCGGCGGCGCTGAACGGGCTGTTCGCAGCCAAGGAAGTGTTCGCCGCGCGTGACGAACAGCAGGTGTCGGGAGAAGCGACATGACCTCCTAGTCCCGCGCCCAGCCTCACGCCGGCTGGTGGAATGCCTGAGGCGCGCCGGTCTTGCCGGCGTGCCGCGGCCGGAATCTCAGAATCCCGCGACGCTGCCGTGCAGGTCGTATTGGTCGGCGCGTTCGATTTTCGCGGTGACGATCTCGCCAACGCGCAAGGGGCGGCGGCTCGACAGGTAGACGGCGCCGTCGATCTCGGGCGCATCGGCCTTGGAGCGGCCCTTCGAGACGGTCGGGCCGACCTCGTCGATGATGATCTGCTGCCGCGTGCCGACCTTGCGCTTCAGCCTGCGCGCGGAAATCTTCTGCTGGCGCGCCATCAGCGCGTTGTAGCGCTCCTGCTTGATCTCTTCCGGCACGGGATTCTCGATCGCGTTCGCGGTGGCGCCGGCGACCGGCTCGTACTTGAAGCAGCCGAGCCGATCGATCTCGGCCTCGTCCAGCCAGTCGAGGAGATAGGCGAAGTCGGCATCGGTTTCGCCGGGAAAGCCGACGATGAAGGTCGAGCGCAAAGCGAGATCGGGACATTGCTCGCGCCAGCGCTTGATGCGCGCCAACGTCTTGTCCTGCGCCGCCGGACGCTTCATCGCCTTCAGCACCTCGGGGCTCGCATGCTGGAACGGGATGTCGAGATAGGGCAGCACCTTGCCCTCGTTCATCAGCGCGATGACCTCGTCGACATGCGGGTAGGGGTAGACATATTGCAGCCGCACCCAGGCCCCGAGTTCGCCGAGCTCGCGCGCGAGGTCGATGAATTTGGCCCGGACCTGGCGATCCCTCCACGGGCTCTCGGCGTATTTGAGATCGATGCCGTAGGCCGAGGTGTCCTGCGAGATGACCAGCAGCTCCTTCACGCCGGCGCCGACGAGGCGCTCGGCCTCGCGCAGCACGTCGTTGGCCGGTCGCGAGACGAGGTCGCCGCGCAGCTTCGGGATGATGCAGAAGGTGCAGCGGTTGTTGCAGCCCTCGGAGATTTTCAAATAAGCATAGTGCCGCGGCGTCAGCTTGATGCCCTGCGGCGGCACCAGATCGAGATGAGGATTGTGGGCGGGCGGCAGCGCGCGATGGACGGCGTCGAGCACGCTCTCATATTGCTGCGGGCCGGTGATGGAGAGCACGCCGGGATAGGCCTGCTCGATCTGCTCGGGTTCCGCGCCCATGCAACCGGTCACGATCACCTTGCCGTTCTCGGCCATGGCCTCGCCGATCGCCGAGAGTGATTCCTGCTTGGCGCTGTCGAGGAAGCCGCAGGTGTTGACGATGACGATGTCGGCCCCGTCATGCTTGCGGGCGAGCTCGTAGCCCTCGGCGCGCAGGCGCGTGATGATGCGCTCGGAATCCACCAAAGCCTTGGGGCACCCGAGCGACACGAAGCTGACCTTGGGCGCAGCCGTCTGATCCATATCCAAATCTGCCTGATTGACAGGGTTGAGCTAGTCCCAATTGCCCATAATTACAACCCTTTGCATGGCCTGAGGGCGTGCTATGGATGAATCGCTGGTGGTGAGTGAGCAATGAGCGCCGAACAGTCGCCCAAAATCGTGATCGTCGACGAAAGCCCGATCCGGGCTGCGATCCTCGAAGAAGGGTTGCGGGAGGCCGGATTCACGCAGATCGTCCATATCAGCGAGATGCAGAGCCTGCTCGCCCGTATTTATGCGGTCGACCCTGACATCATCCTGATCGATCTGGAAAACCCCAGCCGCGACGTGCTGGAAGCGATGTTCCAAGTCAGCCGCGCCGTGAAGCGGCCGATCGCGATGTTCGTCGACCAGAGCGATTCATCCTCGATCCAGGCCTCGGTCGAGGCGGGGGTCTCCGCCTATATCGTCGACGGGCTGAGGAAGGAGCGCATCAAGCCGATCCTCGACCTGTGCGTGTCGCGCTTCAATGCCTTCGCAAAACTCCAGGAGGAGCTGGAGCGCACCAAGTCGCAGCTCGAGGATCGCAAGGTCATCGAGAAGGCCAAGGGCATCCTGATGAAGGTGAAGGGCCTGACCGAGGACGAGGCCTATGTGCTGCTGCGCTCCACCGCGATGCGCGAGAAGAAGAAAATCGGAGAGATCGCCCAGTCGATCATCACCGCGTCGGAGATGCTGAAATGACCGTTCCCCTCCGCATCGGGTTCATTCCGCTGGTCGATGCCGCAGCGCTGATCGTTGCCGTCGACAAGGGATTTGCCGCGGCCGAAGGGCTCCAGGTCGAACTGGTCCGCGAGGTCTCCTGGTCCAACGTCCGCGACAAGCTCAATATCGGCTTGTTCGACGCCGCGCATCTGCTCGCGCCCGTCGCGATTGCGTCCTCGCTCGGTCTCGGCCACGTCAAGGTGCCGATCGCGGCGCCCTTCAATCTCGGCATCAACGGCAACGCGATCACGGTCTCTCCGGCGCTTCATGCCGCGCTGATGGAGGAGATCGACGGCGACCGCTTCGATCCGCTCGCCACGGCAAAAGCGTTGGCGCGCGTGGTCGCCAATCGGCGCAAAGCGGGTGCCGATCCATTGACCTTCGGCATGACCTTTCCGTTCTCGACCCACAATTATCAATTGCGGTTCTGGATGGCGGCGGCCGGCGTCGATCCCGACGAGGACGTGCGGCTGGTGGTGCTGCCACCGCCCTATATGGTCGACAGTCTCGCCAATGGGCATGTCGATGCGTTCTGCGTGGGCGCGCCCTGGAATTCGATCGCGGTCGATCTCGGGATCGGCCACATCCTGCATTTCGTCTCCGACATCCTGGCGCATGCGGCGGAGAAGGTGCTGGCGCTCCGCCAGGTCTGGGCCGACAAGAATCCCGACGTGGTCGCTCGCCTGGTGCGCGCGGCCGTGAAAGCCGCGGAGTTCATCGAGCACCCGGAAAACCGGACCGAAGCGGCGCGGATCCTGGCGCAGCCGGAGCGGATCGGCGTCGATGCCGAAGTCATTCAGCGCACCCTCACGGGACGCCTCAAGGTTTCGCCGGACGGCACCTTTCGCGAGAGCGGCAGCTACCTTCTGGTGGGACGCGAGGAAGCAGGGCGCCCCGATCCGGTCCAGGCCGCCTGGCTCTATGCGCAGATGGTGCGCTGGGGGCAGACGACGCTGACGCCCGACGGCGTCAAGACGGCGATGGCCGTGTTCAGGCCCGATCTCTACGACGGCGCTCTCGGCCGCCGGCCGCCCGCCCAAGCCCCCGCGGCATTCGGCGCATTCGCCGGCCCCGCCTTTGATCCCGCCAATATTCGGGGGCATCTCGAAGCCTTCGAGGTGGGCCGCTGGAAGGTGTGATTCGGGCCTGCATCGTTTTTGAGCGCTGGAGATCCGAGTCTAAATTTTAGGCCGACTGCTCGAATTTCGGAAGAGCTCCAGAACCCTGAGTTCCCTTTTGCGCTCTTAATTGCTTGATCCTACACACATTTTCATTTCATCGAAGCTGGCACGCAACTTGAATGTTGCAGTGCGGCCAGCCTGTCACAGATGCCTGCTGCGCCAGTCCCCAGCAACGAAGCTGATCGGACCGTTGGGCGCACAGCCGGCTTTCGAGCCAGCCGAGCTCCTCGTGGGTCGTGCACTTTCCGTCGATACCACCTAGGTGGCCGCAGGAGCTTCGTTACTGACCATGAAACTCGACACCGTCTCAGTCGACTTTACCGACGACCAGAAACGCTATCTCGAAGGCTTCACGACCGGTCTGCAGATCAGCCGCGTCGGTCGCGGTCTCGGCGGCGGCGCCGGCAAGGCGAACGCCGAGCCCACCGGTCCCGATGCCGTGCACATCAAGGCGCAGGACAAGGTCATCGCCGCGGGCAAGAAGCTCGCCGACCAGGAGAAGGTCAAGCGCGACGAGCATCCCTTCGATGCCTATCCGCGTCTGCGCCAGCAGGCGCTCGATAATGCGCCGCCGAGCCCGGCGGACAATTTCCGCTGGCGATATTACGGGATCTTCTATGTCGCGCCGACGCAGGACTCCTACATGTGTCGTCTGCGCATTCCGAACGGCATCATGAGGCATTGGCAGCTGGCCGGCCTTGCCGATCTCGCCGATGAAACGTGCGGGCCCTATAGCCACGTCACGACGCGCGCCAATCTTCAGCTTCGCGAGATCCCGCCGAAGAACGCCGTGAAGCTGATCGAGGGCATTCAGGACCTCGGCCTGTGTTCGCGCGGCTCCGGCGCGGACAACATCCGCAACGTGACGGGAACGCCGACGGCGGGTATCGATCCGCAGGAGCTGATCGACACACGGCCTTATGCGCGCGGTTGGCACTACCACATCCTGAACGATCGCTCGTTGTATGGCTTGCCGCGCAAGTTCAACGTCGCCTTCGACGGTGCCGGCAGGATCGCCGTGCTCGAGGAGACCAACGACATCGCTTTCACGGCGTATGAGGTGAAGGACGGTTTCGGCGTCGAGCCCGGGGTCTGGTTCCGCCTCGGCCTCGGCGGCATCACCGGTCACAAGGATTTCGCAAAGTACTCCGGCATTATCGTCAAGCCGGAGCAGGCGACCGCTGTTGCGGACGCCATCGTGCGCGTCTTCATCGAGCACGGCGACCGCACCAACCGCAACAAGGCGCGGCTGAAATACGTGCTCGACGCCATGGGCCATGACGGCTTTCTCAAGCTGGTCGAGGAACGGCTGAAGACGCCATTCACGCGTGTGCCGGAAGAGGCGTTTGCCCCGCGGCCGGCCGCGGACCGCATGGCGCATATCGGCGTGCACAGGCAGAAGCAGGACGGCTTGAACTGGATCGGTGTGTCGCTGACGCTCGGCAAGATCAGCTGCGATCAGATGCGGGGCCTCGCCAAAGTGGCGCGGGACCTCGGCGACGGCGAGATCCGTCTGACCGTCTGGCAGAACCTGCTGATATCAGGGGTGCGTGATGAGAATGTCGAGCTTGCTGTCGCGGCGATCAAGCAGTTCGGGCTTGCGGTCGAGGCCTCGCACATCCGCGCCGGCCTGATCGCCTGCACCGGCAATGCCGGCTGCCGCTTTGCCGCCTCCAACACCAAGCGTCACGCGGCCGAGATCGGCGACTGGTGCGAGCCGCGCGTCGAGATGGACAAGCCGGTCAACATCCACGTCACCGGTTGCCACCATTCCTGTGCCCAGCACTACATCAGCGACATCGGCCTGATCGGGGCTCGCGTGCCTGTCAACGAGGAGGACACGGTGGAGGGCTATCATCTCTTCACCGGCGGCGGTTTCGGTCCTGACGCCGACGTCGGGCAGGAGGTCTATCACGACCTCAAGGCCGAAGACGCGCCGAAGACGGTCGAAGGGCTGCTCAAGGCCTATATCGCCCATCGCTCGTCTCCCGAGGAAACCTTCCTGTCCTTTGCGCGCCGCCATGACGGCGAAACGCTGCGCAAGCTTGCCGATGCACAGGTGTCCGCATGAACCAGATCAGCCCTCCGCCGAAACTCGACATCATTCCCACGAGCGCCCCGTTCTCCGACGCACAACGTTCCTGGCTGAACGGCTTCTTTGCCGGGCTGCTGTCGCCCGAGGCGGCCACGCCGCTGTCGGCCGAGCAGGGCGCCGCTGTCATGCAGGCCGGTGATGGTGACGACGGCGAAGCGCCGTGGCACGACCAGACCATGCCGATCGCCGACCGGATGAAGCTTGCCGAAGGCCGTCCCGTGCGGCGCAAGATGATGGCGGCGATGGCGCAGCAGGATTGCGGGCAGTGCGGCTACAATTGCCACGACTATTCGGAGGCGATCGCGAGCCGCAGCGAAGCGCGGCTCAACCTTTGCGTCCCCGGCGGCAAGGAAACCGCGCGGATGCTGAAGTCGCTGCACGAAGAGCTGGACAAGGCGCCGGCGGCCAAGGCGTCCGACAAGGTCGATGCGGTGGCGGCCCCCGCCGTGACCGTGACGATCGCCGAGCCCGGCCGCTCGCGCGACAACCCTGTTGCGGCGACCTTCCTGTCGCGCCGTCTTCTCAACAAGGGAAAGTCGGAGAAGGAAACCTATCACGTCGAGTTTGATCTTTCCGAGAGCAAGCTCGACTATGTCGTCGGTGACAGTTTTGGCGTGTTCGCGCGCAACGAGCTCGGTCTCGTCGACCAGGTCATCGCGTTGCTCGGCGCCTCCCACACCACCAAGGTCAACGGCAAAACGCTGCGCGAGGTGCTGATCGACGACGTCTCGCTCTCGCCGGCGCCCGACACGCTGTTCGAACTGCTCTCCTTCATCACCGGCGGCGCGCAGCGCGAGAGGGCACGGGCACTGGCGCAGGGCGAGGATCCAGATGGCGACGCCGCCACGCTCGACGTCATGGCGGCGCTACAGAAGTTTTCGGGCACGCGGCCGCATCCCGAAGCCTTCGTGGAGGCGCTGGAGCCGCTGCAGCCGCGGCTCTATTCGATCTCATCCTCGCACAATGCGACACCTGGAAGGCTGTCGCTGACGGTCGATTCCGTGCGCTACGTGATCGGCAAGCGCAAGCGCATCGGCGTCGCCTCGACCTTCCTCGGCGAGCGCATCGCCGAGGGCGAGAAACTCAAGGTCTATGTGCAGAAGGCGCACAATTTCGGCCTGCCACAGGATCCGAAGACGCCGATCATCATGGTCGGGCCCGGCACCGGCATTGCGCCGTTCCGCGCCTTCCTGTTCGACCGCAAGGCGACCGGTGCGCCCGGCAAGAACTGGCTGTTCTTCGGCCATCAGCGCAGCGATTGCGACTTCTTCTACCAGGATGAGCTCAACGCGATGAAGACCTCGGGCCTGCTCACGCGCATGTCGCTGGCCTGGTCGCGCGACGGCGAGAAGAAGTTCTATGTGCAGGACCGCATGCGCGAGGTCGGCCGCGAGCTGTGGACGTGGCTCGCCGAGGGGGCGCATCTCTACATCTGCGGCGACGCCAAGCGCATGGCCAAGGACGTCGAGCGCGCGCTGGTCGATATCGTCGCCCAGTTCGGGGCGCGTTCGACCGACGAAGCCGTCAGTTTTGTCGCCGAGCTCAAGAAGACGGGCCGCTTCCAGGCTGACGTCTACTAGCTGTCACTCTATCGTCATCCGAGCCGGTTCCAACTGGCTCGGATTTGAACGAATAAGATTCTCGGAACCTGCGGGCAGGGAGAATTTGCTCCTGCGTTGCGGGGTTTTCAGAGAACCCGCATCGCTATTTCCGCGGGTCTCTTGCCCGCCACCCTGGTTGATCCCTCATAATCCCGCAAATGGGGCGTTGGAGATCGACCATGCGCGAACTATCGGCGGAAGCCAGGCTGCACTTCTACGCGCGTTCGCTCTCGCGGCGGACCGGTGCGAGCGTGCATCATGCCGCGATGTACAGCGCCTTCGCCGTCATCGCCGCGATCGTGTTCGGCACGCTGTCGGTGCACCCGTTCTAAGTTGTCGTTCCGGGGGGCGAAGCCGAACCCGGAACCTCGAGATTCCGGGTCTGATGCTGCGCATCATCCCGGAATGATTGAAAGCCTCACGCCCGGCGCTTGAACGGCGCGACCTCGATGCCTGCATCCTTCAACGCCTGCCGCAGGCCGCGCGCGATGTCGACGGCGCCGGGCGTATCGCCGTGGATGCACACCGTGTCGGTGCGCATCTTGATGACCTTGCCCGTGACCGAGACCACCGCACCGTCCTGCACCATGCGCACCACTCGGTCGGCGATCGCCTTGGCGTCATGCAGCACCGCGCCTTCCTTCTTGCGCGAGACGAGATTGCCATCGTCCTCATAGGCGCGGTCGGCGAACACCTCGTGCACCATCGGCAGATTGGCGGCTTCACCGGCCTTCACCAGCTTCGAATTGGCGAGCACGACGAAGATCAGGCTGGGATCGACCGCCTTGATGCCGGCGGCGATCGCCTTCGCCGTCATGTCGTCCTCGCAGGCGACGTTGGAGAGCGCGCCATGCGCCTTCACATGCGTCACCTTGTGGCCGGCCGCGGTCGCGATCGCCTGCAACGCGCCGATCTGGTAGGCGACGAGGTTCTCGATCTCGGAGGCTTTCAGGCCCGCGATCGGATGGCGGCCGAAGCCGTGCAGGTCGCGATAGCCAGGATGCGCGCCGACCGAGACGCCGCGCGCTTTCGCCAGCTCGACCGTCCGGCGCATGATATCGGGATCGCCGGCGTGGAAGCCGCAGGCGACGTTGACCGAGCTCGCCAGGTCGATCATGGCGGCATCGTTGCCCATCTCCCACGCGCCAAAACCTTCGCCGAGATCGCAATTGAGATCGATCGTCTTCATGGGGTGCTCTCCGTCTCTGATCGTCTTGTCGTTACGGTTCCACCGCGACCTGCCAGGTCCCGGCATCAACGGCACTCACAGCATAGCCCGCGACATTGGCATCGCTGAGCGCTTCGATGTTGAGCGCGACGGTATCGGCGGAGCGCAGGCGATCGGGCAGGTTGCGGATCAGTTGCGCAAATTTCCTCGCCTCGTCCTGCGCCTCGGCCATGCTGACCGCCTCGAAGCGGAACGCCGTTCCTGCCGAGGTCTGCGCGAGACGTCCGACATCGGCCGTGATCACGGTCGCGATCTTCGGGTAGCCGCCGGAGGTGCCGCGGTCCATCATCAGCGCGATCGGCGCGCCGTTGCCGGGCACCTGGATGCTGCCGTTGACCGTTCCGTCGGAGACGATGTTGTGGCCATGCAGATGCTTGATCGCGGGACCCTCGAGCCGGTAGCCCATGCGATCGGAGGTCGCCGAGATCTTCCACTCGCTGTCGAGGAACAGCGCCTTGTTGACGTCGTCGAATTCGTCGTCCTGCGGTCCCAGCAGGACGCGGATCGGACCGCTCGATGGCTTCGGCAGTTCGATGCGCAGGTCCGGTGCACCGCTTGCGGCATCGACTGTGAATTCGTCGCCGGCCTGCAACGGGCGCGGGTAGGGGCTGCCGAGACCGGCACGGGCGTTGACCGCGAGACTGCCGAACACCGGCTCGCCCTTGATCCCGCCTTCGATCGCCAGATAAGTGAACGCGCCGCCGCGGGCAAAGCCCAGGGTCAGCGTCTCGCCGTCTTTCAAGGTCACCGATGTGTCCATGGCGACCGGACTTCCGGCGACGTCCGCATTGCGCGGCGCGCCTGAAATCGCGACGCGCACGGCACCGTCGCGCGCGGTGAACGAGGTGCCGAACGGGCCGACCTCGACAACGGCTGCAAATGGTTCGTTGCCGACAAGCGTGTTCGCCGCCGCGAGCGACAGGCGGTCCATCGCTCCGCTGACCGTCAGGCCATAGCGCTGCGCGCCATGGCGTCCGCCATCCTGGACCGAGCTTGCGGGCCCGATGCTGGCGATCACGAGCCGGCTCATGCGACCACCTGCTCGGCGATGATCTCGCCTGCCTCGGCGGCGCGGTCCTGTTCCTCGAACGTCTTGTGGTCGATGGCGAAAAACGTCACGCGATCGCCGGGTTCGGTGAGGAAGGTCGGATTGCGGTGGAGCTGATAGGTCCGCACCGGCGTGCGGCCGAGCAGGTGCCAGCCGCTCGGGGCCGCCAGGCACTGGATTCCGGCCTGGATGCCGCCGATCGAGATCGTGCCGGCAGGCGTCAGCAGCCGTGGATTCTGCCGCCGCGACATCTGCAGGAATTTGTCGAGCCCGCTGAGATAGGACCAGCCCGGCGTGAAGCCGATCATGGCGACCTTGTAGTCGCCGGCGACGTGGCGCGCGACGATGTCGTCGGGCGTGGTGTTCAGCGCCTTCGCGACGTCCTCGAGGTCGATGCCGTGCTCGCCGCCATAGGCGACGGGAATACGCCAGCGGCGTGCCTTGGTCGCCGGCGGCAGCGGCTGGCTGGCGAGCGCGAGCAGCTTTTCGCCAAGAGCATCGAAGCCGATCTTGCCGGGATCATAATGCACCAGCAGCGAGCGATAGGTGGGCACGGACTCGGTGATGCCATCGATCGGGCTTGCTGCGAGCACCTTGTCGAGCGCCAACACGCGCTGGTTGGCGCCGTCGTCGATGGTACGGCTGAACTCGACCGTGACGGCGCTGTCGCCACTGGGCAGAAGGCGGGGCGGGGGAAGCGTCGCGGACATGGGCTGTCGAAATCGGGCTTCTGGAGATACGCGGGCTCGGCCTTGAGCTCCGCTTGTTCCTGCTTCGCGTAAATGCGCCCGCAAGTCCAATAAATTAATGCAGGGGGAGCCGATAAAGCCTTGTTATCGCGACGCATAACTGCGCTGCGGCCCTGCATGATTGGTAGCTTGTTGGCCCTTGACGCAAGGCCCGCACCCCGCAAGATGCGCGCGTTCTTTCCCGCCCATCCGGAGCTCGTCTGTTTCCATGTCGCTGTCCCCCGAAGCCCGCAAGACCCTCGCCGGCATCACCACTGCCACCATCACCACGGTCCTGCTGAAGAAGGGCCTGCGCAACATCTGGATGCGCGGCGCGCGTCCGCTGCGCCCGGGTCTTCCCCGCCTGGTGGGACCGGCCTTCACGCTGCGCTTCGTGCCGGCGCGCGAGGATCTGGCGACGCCGGAATCCTGGTCGTCGCCGATCTCGACCCGCACCGCGATCGAGGCGATGCCGGAGGGCTGCATCGCCGTGGTCGATGCCATGGGCATCACCGACGCCGGCATCTTCGGCGACATCCTGTGCGCGCGCATGATGAAGCGCGGCGTCACCGCACTCGTCACCGACGGTGTCGTGCGCGACGTCGAGGGCGTGCTCGGCACCAACCTGCCGGTCTGGTGCGACGGCTATGCCGCGCCGCCGTCGGTTGCCGGCCTGACCTTCGTCGGCTGGGGCGAGCCGATCGGCTGCGGTGGCGTTGCGGTGTTCCCGAACGACATCGTGGTCGCCGACCAGGACGGCTGCGTGCTGATCCCGCAGGCGATGCTCGAACACGTGCTCAACGAGGGTGTCGAGCAGGAGCGGATGGAAGCCTGGATCGTCAAGGAGGTGAACAATGGCGCGGTTCTCCCGGGCCTCTATCCCATGAACGCCGAGACCAAGGCGCGCTACGCCGCAAGCAAGAAGTAATCGGGAAAGAAGCGAGGTAAATCCAATGGAGATCACTGTTGCAGGCACGCGGCCGACACGCCGTGCGCCCGGGGAACACTTCACCGGCACCGTGTGGCAGGACCCCGTGATCATGGCGCCCGCGCCGGCGCGGCTGAACTGCTCGCGCGTCTCGTTCGAGCCGGGTGCGCGCACCAACTGGCATCACCATCCGCTCGGGCAGACGCTCTATGTGATTTCGGGAGTCGGGCGGGTGCAGTCCAAGGGCGGGCCTGTCAGGGAGATCCGTCCCGGCGACACCGTCTGGATTCCACCGGGCGAGCTGCACTGGCACGGCGGGTCGCCGACCAACGGCATGACCCACATCGCGATGCAGGAAGCGCTCGACGGCGTGTTCTCGACCTGGCTGGAGCCCGTGACCGACGCGGAATACGGCGCGGCGGTCGGCTAACGTCTGGTGTCCCGGACAAGACGCATCGCCGCAGGGCGATGCGGCGCCGATCCGGGACCCAGAGATTTGGGACGCACCAAGAATGCTGGGTCCCGGCTCTGCGGAGCAGCGTTGCACGCTGCACCGCGTCCGGGGCACGCGCACTTACATCCGCTCGGCCGTCCACGTGCCCGTGCACATGCTGCCGCGCCAGGTGCCGGAGCCGGAGGTGCCGCTGAGCCGGCCGAAGCCGACGGCGCGCTTGATGCCGGTGCTCAAGGTGACATTGATGCTGCCGGCATCCGCGACGCGGCCTGACGCCGTCACCATGGCGCTGCTCGAGGCGATCTGACCGTTGTTGATGCCGATCGCGACCGTTGCGCCGTTACCGCAGGTCTCGCTCGATGACGAGATACGGACATTCCATGCGCCGTCAAAGGTGGAGGTGGTAGCGCCTGCCTGCGTCAGCGGGAAGGCGATGGCGACAATGGTGGCGAAGAGACCCTTGCGAAATCCGTTCATGACACGCCCCTTGGGTTGATCCGGGGGCACCATGACAGACGCGGCGGGCGGACGATGTGAGGGCCGTCACGCACCTCACCGGAGCAGTGTTCCGGGGTGTCGGAATGGGTTTGCTCGGCTCCAAGCCCGGACGGGCCTGCCATAAACGGTCATTTTGACGTCGAAGCGCGATCGAGCACGCGCGCTAGCGCAACGGCGGAGTTGGCATCGACCCGCGCCACCTTGGCGATCGTTTTCCTCAATTCGGACGCCTCGGATGCGAAAAGTCTGTCCGGATCGTCCGGGGCTCCGGTGACGCCGGAGAGGAGGCTGAGCTGCATCCCTCCCAGAACCTGCGCCACGGCCGGCATTGCGCTTTTGCCGAGGGCTCCGTTCAAGAGAGGTCCCCGTGAGCCGCGGTGGGCGTTTTTCGGCGTCATTCGTTCGACGAGCTTGTCGAAGCTCGTTTGGTAGGCGCCGATGGCGATGAGGCGATCGTTTTCAGCCAGTTCCGGCGACGTGATGACCTCGGAGCGCAGCGCCAGCATCTGCTCCTCTGCACGGTCGAAATCTCGCGTCATGACGACGCGCGCGACGTCTTGCCAGCGCCGATGGAAGCCCAGCTGCGTCAGCGGATTGATCGTGTCCGGTCCGTCGGCGAACAGAGTGCCCGTAAACTCGACGGCGAGCAGACAGTAGTTCAATCCGGCGACACGCTTGCCGTCCGACAAAAGCTGGTCGTCGGTGACGACCAATCGCTTTGCCGCGGCCTCGTCGAGTTCGGGGCCTGCGACCAGGAGATAGCCGCTGCGGCCGAGCGCGTTTCCGTCCGCATAGGACAACAGTGGCGTGACGATGTTGAGTCCGAACAAGCCAGCGACGCGGTCGTAGACTTTTTCTGCGACACGCACGCCCTCCGACACGCCGGGCACCAGCCCGGTCTGCGTCGTCAGGTCGGCCGCAAGTTGCAGGATTTGCTGGGCGACGTCATGGTAGGGCAGGCGGAACAGGCCCACGAACAGGGACAGATTGTCTTCCTTCATGGGCGCGCGCCTGACGGCGTAGATATTCCTGAACTCGATATAGCCCGGAGCAGCCGCCCCCGCGGACTTGAGTTGGGCGGCGATCTCGTCATTGCTCAAGATCGTCGGCCTGCGCTGCCGGCCGTCGCCAAAGCTGAACTCCGTCAGGACGACGCCAAGCGGCAGGAACGAACTGAAGAATTTGCCGCCTTCGCTCAGTCCCATCTCGACCATGCGGAGTCCGAAGTAGCTTGCTTCGGGAACGAAGGCTGCTCCCGTTGAAATCGCGTTGTCGCCGGAGGCGGGCACATAGCCGACATAGGGACGCTTCAATTCGCGGCTCGCCCAATGTTCGACAGTGTTCTTGAATGTGGTCCAGACAGTCATGACAGGATCCGATCTCGGCTCAATTGCAGCGTGTTGCCCAATCCGTCGACTGCGCGAGCAAGATGGGCGAAAGCCAGATCGGGCTGTCCTCGTCGTCGGCGAGACGCTCCCAAGAAGCTCGGCAGGCCTTCCGGAACGCAAGGCAAACGGACCGCGTTTCATGCAGTTCGCTGTAGAACGCCTTGGCGAAATGAGGCGCGCGGTCATCCTCCACGTTCCAGCGGAATCCCAAGGCATAGGGGATTCCGTTCATCACCAGCTGTTGCACGCTGCCCCTGGAGATGCCGCGGCAAGCGGAGAGATAGACCAGCGTAGCCGTCGAAAGACCTTCGGATGCGACCATTCTGTCGAGCTTCAGCCCGATCGCTTCTTCCGGCCTTGTGCCGGGAAGGACGAGAGACACAGTTTTCTGGCCGTCACTCCAGGCATGGCCGGCGTAGTGGAGGATCGACGGCCGAAAATGAGCAAGCCGCTGCAGCAAATGGGGCACGGCCTCGTTGCTGGGGGTGCCGGATAGGTCGACAACCTCCAGCTCGAAGCAGCCGGCGTCGGCCAATTCCTTCAGGTATTGGAGTTCAACGTCGATATTGCCGAGCTTGTCGAACGTCTTGCCGTCGCAGATCACCCGTTCGAGCTTGCGGTCTGGGTGCTCGCCGACCTGCGAGCGAACGAACATGAGCCTCGAGCCTGGCTCGATGCGCCCGCGCTCGGCTCTTGCCCCTCTCTGCAGCCGAACAACCGACGGCACGCGTCGGACGATAGGGGCATGAAGAAGCACGAATGGCCCGTTCTCTTCAGCGAGATATCGCACGCTGGCCTCGAAGGGGACAGGATAGTATCCGGCATCGTTGATCACGAAGCGGAACGACAGTCCTGCCAGCCCACCGGCCGCCCTCTCGATCTGCGAAAACAGGTGTTCGCCGATCGCCTTGACGACGAAGCTCTTGAACAGCCGTGTTCCGACACCCCGCGTCTGGGCGAGCCAGTTCTTGGGCAGGCTGGTGCCGATCCAGTGATCCGAATCCGCGCGGTCCTGGGGCATCTCGTCCCGCCCGTAGTCCCGGGCGGCAGACTTCAGATCATCCAGATCGCTGACGGTGTTCCAGCGCAGCATTGGAGAGCCGTCGTCGCCGGTTCCGAGGCGGCATTCGACCTTGGCGCTATGGATCTCCGTTTCGATCACCCGGAACGCGCCAGGGATGGCGCCCTTCTCATCGGGATGCCCGGTCAGCATCGCAATGAACGGCCTGAGGATTCGATGCCGGTGGAGCTGCAGGGCGTCCATGGGCAGGATCAGAGCGTTGTCGGCTCTGCTGCACTCCTGCTCCAGATCAGGGCAGGCCCCGAACGACGGTGCGATGACGAGGACTGACGTGTGAGGGTCTCGGGCCTGCACGACGGTGCTGAGCAGATCCTGCGCGCCGGCCGTCGTTCGCGTGTCGCGAAGGGCGCGCGGATCCATCGGCAATCCGGCATCGAGGACGAGCAACTCGGGGTCGTTCGCAATGAGCCACTCGTTGGTCTGGTCCGAAGTCATCAGCGGCTTGTCGTGCAGGTTCTCCGGCTCGACGCCTGCCGCGAGCAGATGCGTGCGCAGCGTTTCGAACATGCTCGGTTCCGCCGTGGCTATCGCTATCCTTGCGGTCATGCTGATGCCTCCTGCGCACATAATGGCAAGTCGAATTCGAATCCCATGCCGTCCAGTTCGGTCAAGCTCCCGTCATGCTGCTCGACGGCTTTCTGTATCGCCTCTACGGCGACGCTGGCCATTTGCCGGGCCCGGGACTGACTCCGTTCGATCAGATCGGCGGCCGACGGATCCAGCGGCTGCGCGGTGACCGCTGGGATGCGCATGGATACGAACAGACGATGCGGTGGTCGTTCCGCGATGGTCACAGTGAGCCGATCGGTCGGGGTGACGCGGAGCGATAGAAGCGAGCTGAGCGCCGAACGAAATGCGAAGCTCAATCGCTCCAACCAGCCGCTGACGATCAGATGAGATTCGTCCGTGATTTCGTCCTCTATATCGATCGCGTCACGGTCGTCGACAGGAAGTCCCTCGATCTCGTGATAGATTGCTTCCAATACGTTGAACGAGGTCGGTGCTTCCTGCGGCGTCTGCTGCACGGTCAAACGCTCGGACAGACGTTCGAAGGTGAGATCAGCCTTCAGGAGATGATTGGCGGCCTGCTCCAGCATGTTGGCGCAATTTCTCATCAGTTCGGGTTTGCTTAGAAGGGACTGGGCGCCGCGCAACAAACCGTCGGCCATGAGCAGAGGGGCCCGGGTCTCGCGCGCAACAGCCGTGACCGTCTCCTCCAGATATCCCCAGTCGCTCTCTCGGCTTTGATCGGCAAGGCTCGTGAACAGCCACAGGTGGTGGCCATAGTCGTCATTCAACGGCTCGCGGTTTGCAAGAGTGGTCACCTCGGTGCGAGGTGCGTCGCCGATCGTCAGGTGGATGTGAAGTCGGTGCTGGATACCAGATTGCGACAGTTCCTCGATATCTTCGTCTCGTGCCCCGAACGACACGAGTTCGCGGTCTCGTGCCTGACCGAAAATACTCTCGGCCGCGCCATTCATGTGACAGATCTTGCCGATCGCGTCGACGATGACGGCCGCCTGCTCAATCCTGTTCATAAGCGCCAGCTCGATCGCTTCGTGCCAGCGCGCTGCAAAAATCTGCTCGCAGTCGGCGGCGAGTCCGCGGGCCGCTTCGCGATCGGGTCCGAGAAAGGCGTTGGATTCCGAGGATTCCATATCGAGGATCATCTCGATCTTGCCATTCACGAAGAGGGGGACGGTCATCGCGGATCGCTGATCCGGCGCAGTCTGAATGAAGCCGTAGTTCCGCTTGGAATCGCTGATGTCTGGAACGACAAGAATGGACCGCTGGACGAGACAGCTGCCGAGCATTCCGCTGGATAGGTCCTGGGTGTACTCGGACTTTTGGGCGGCGGACTTCACGAGCAGGTTTCGGTCGTTCTTGACGTGCTCGGCGACCAGCACGAACTTGCCACGGGCGCGGTCCACCCGGAATACACCGACGTACTCCCAGCCGAAGCATTGTGTCGTGCCGGTCGCCAGCAGTGTGGCAATGGTGCGGGCGCTGGGCGCCTTGTTCAAATTGTCCTTGAGCTCGCGCAAGGCGCGCGCCTGAGCGTGCTCGATGGCCGCGTCCGCAGCCTGCAGGATTTCCTCGACCCCGAGATTCTGCAGGGTCCGGAGGTCGGCGGCCGTATATTTGTGGTTACGGGACATGAGAGCCAGCGAGCTTCCGAACCGGCCGCCCGCCTTCCGAATCGGCAACACAACCATCGATTTGAAATCGTCGGAGAGGATCGCCTTGCTGACGGGGTTGTCCTTTTCCTCCGGATTGAGCTGCTCGACGAATTTGCTCAGGTCGTTATTCCACGTCTTGCCCTGCTCGAGCCATTGAATCACATCGGCCGTTACCTTGAACCAGCGTGTACTCCACTCCCAGCGAGGTTTAGGAAAGACGGTGAGCGCTCGCCAATGGTCGCTGAGGTCGTTGTAGACCCCGAAAGCAGACATCTCGAACGGAATGACCTTTTCGACGACCCGCAGCATGGCCTCGATGATCTCTTGCGGGTCTGCGTGCTCGGCAAGAACGGTCTTCAGCTGTTGGCGCGCCAAATCCTCGTTGAGGGGAGCGAACAACAACAACAGCCCGGTCGAGCTATTCTGTTCCTCCATGTACGGCGCTGCACTGACTCTCGCCAGGACGGAACGGCCATCCATCGGACGAAGCCGCACGAAATCCGTAAATCCCGTTTGTGTGCCGATCCATTCGTCAAACCGGCTCGTCGTGCCCTCGTCGTCGGGCGCGAAGACATCGGACAGCGACATCTCCTTGAGAGCCGCCTCGGCGAACCCGAGAATCTGCACGGCTCGCTCGTTTGCGAACCGGATCTTGCCCGCCCGATCGGTCCTGAGCACGCCGTCCTGCAAGGCGTCAAGGCGGCTCCGTTCGGCGCTCTGATCCAGGAGGAGGGCGTAGTTGCCTTGCTGCCCGTCTTCGTCGCGCAGCGGGCCGATCTCGACCCTGACCTGGCGGATCAACTTATTGGTCCGGATGTCTACGCGCAGGCTTGTGTTGTGGTTTGCCTTGAGGGCTGCGCCCACGTCGGCCGCACGGGACCCGAATAGCCGGGGAAACGGAGCGTTGCGGCCGTCGGGAACGAGCTTGTCGAACGCCGCATTCGCATAGACGATGCGGCCATCGCCTGCCAGTTCGACGAACGGGATGTCGCTGTGATGCGCGGCCTCGTCGAGCGCGTCGTACCGATCGGAAAGCACACTCAGGAGCGTGGTTTGCGATTGAAGGATCTTGTCGACGGCTTCGGCAGCCAGACCAAACTCCGAAACGAGCATTCGGGCCAGCTCGTCGACGAGGGGCTTGAGCGCGGTCTTCAGGCCGTTCTGCCTGCTCCTGAGCGCGCCGATCACATGGCGCCGGATACCTTGCTCAGTTTTCAAGAAATCCTGGTCCCAGTCACCTGAGATGAGCGATGGCGCTGCACGGAGTTCCTCCATAACAACCTCGCTAACGCAACTGTGGAGCGAAACGATAAGGTGCTTGAGCCGGCACAAAAATTCGAGTGTCGGTCTGAGCGCATCGGCGGGATCAGAGGCGCCAAGGCGACTTTTGACCGCGGAAATTCGTCGTTCAACCTAAGCTAGAGGCGATCGCGGCCGTCCTAGTATTAACTAGTTCACAGAAACGGCCTGAATTTCAGCGATCGGGTCCGACGCTGTGTCTTTGCCGGGCAAGCACAGGCGCAGCGGCAATCCTCGTTGCCCGCTGGCGCAGGGTAACGCTCAATCCCACCGTGTCACGCGCGCGTGATAGGACCCTCAGTTCACCCGCGTCCAGGTCTGGCCGCCGCAGAACATGCCGCCGAAAGCGCAGCCCTGCACGCGCAGGCGATCGGTGCCCTTCAGCGCGATGGTTGAATCGTAGGTCGAGCCGGAGTTCGGATCGAGGATGCGGCCGGACCATTTTGGGTCTTTGTTCTGATCCTTGCCGGGCTTCATGTTGATCAGAACCTGCTCGCCATTCTGGTTCGATTTCGAATCGACCGAGTAGCCGCAGAGATTGCTGCCGCATTGCTCGATCCGGACCTTGCCTTCCTTCTCCTCGGTGAGCCAGACGCCGAGCGGTGAATTGAGATCGCGCGTGGGCGCGGTTGCGGGAGCTGGCGGCGCGACGGCCGCCGACTGAACGGGGGCAGGTGCCGGCGCCGGGACGGGAGGCGGAGACGGCGCCGGAGGCGCGGCTGCGACGGCCGGGGCTGGCGGTGGTGCGGGCGGTACTGCGGCCACCGTCGGGGCAGCACTTGGGGCCGGCTGAGGCGGCGGCACAAGCGCGTCTTCCGCCGGAGCGTTGTTAGCCGTGGTGGCCGGAGACGCCGGCGGGGCAGGAGGCGCGACGGCCACGGGAGCTTGGACGGGAGCTTGGACAGGGGCCTGCTCGGCCGCCGGGGGTGCCGTGACAGGTGCCGGGGCCGGCGCCGGATTGGCAGGCGACTGCGGGTCAGCCTTGGCCTGTTGCGGTGCCTGCGGGTCCGCTTTGGGAGCCCCCTTGGCATCGTTCTTGGTTCTCTTCGCCTTGCCCTGGCCGGTGTTGTCAAAGACGCCGGGAATTTGCACCGTGCCGCGGTCGGGATCGATGCGGATGGTACGCCCGCCATAGTCGAATGTGTACTGCGCCTGCGCAGCGGTGCTCGCCAAAAGGAATGCGGCCGTGGCCAACAGCTTCCTCATTTCGCATCTCCTGAAACAGGTGGTCCCCGCACCGACGCTTACGCCCCGGTTCGATCGCAAAAAGTGATCTAGATCACTGTCACCGTATGAGTCGTGCTCCGGCGGCTGCGGGTTCAATAACACCGGAGCCGGTCCAAAGTTTGGCCGGGGCAAGCGACAGGAGGACGCGGTCCTAATCGAACCAGGCGGCGTAGATCTTCTTGTAGCTGCCGTCCTGCATGGAAATGTGCAGCCATTGATCGACGAACGCCTTCAGCGCCATGTCGCGCTGGAGCCAGTAGGCCTTCTCGGAGAAGTCGAACGGCTTGTCGGGATGCACCGCGCAGAGCACGCCTTGATGCTGCTTCTGCTGGTAGCGCGTCTCGGAGGCGTCGGTCATCATCAGGTCGGCATTGCCCTTGGCGATCTCGTCGAAGATCACGGTATTGTCCGGGAAGACGGTGATGTCGGCTTCCTTGATGTTGGCACGCGCGAAGCGCTCGTTGGTGCCGCCGGGATTGACGATCACGCGGGTGCCCTTCTTGTCGATGTCGGTGATGTTCTGGTATTTGCCGACATCGGCACAGCGCGCGATCGGCGTCTTGCCCTCGCGCATGATCGGCGTGGAGAAGAAGCCCTTCTTCTGCCGGTCGAGCGTGACCGAGACGCCGCCCATGGCGATGTCGAACTGATCGGCCTCGAAATCCTTCATCAGCTTCGGCCAGGCCGTCGGCACGAATTCGACCTTGACGCCGAGCGCCTTGCCGAGCGCCTCCGCCATGTCGACATCGAAGCCGTTGAACTGCTGCGTCGTCTTGTCGAGATAGGTGAAGGGCTTGTAGTCGCCGGTCATGCCGACGCGCAAAGTGCCGCGCTTGACGATCTCGTCGAGGCGGGACGGCGCCGCCTGCTGTGCATGGGCCGACAGGTTTGCCAGCAGGACCACGGCCAAAGCCGCCAGAATTCGACTGGTCATTCGAACGATCATCTCTTTTCCACCCATGCCCAAGCTGTCATTGTGCAGCTCTCGATGCCTGTCTTGAGGCTTGGATTTAGACCAGATGCCCGTCGCTGGCGAGGCGGGAGTGAAGGGAATTTTGAAGTGACGATCTCGATGTATGACGCCTCCGTCGGACTTTTCGTGCCGTATCTGCGCAACCTGTCCGCACTGCTCGACAAGGGCGTTGCCTATGCCGAAGCGCGGAAGTTCAATCCGGCTGTGCTGCTCGGCATGCGCATGGCGCCCGACATGTACGATCTGGCGCAACAGATCGGTGAGGCCTGCCGCCACGCCACGGTCGCCGCGGCCTTGCTGGCCGACCGCGAGCCGGTGACGCTGCCGGTGCTGGAGCACGACATGGCCGGACTCCAGGCCCGTATTGCGACTTCGATCGAGTTCATCGAAAGCCTGCCGCGCGCGGAGATAAATGCCGCGGCGGAACGGAATGTCTTCTTCAGGCTGAAGAACGGGACCGAGTTGCCCTTCACGGGGCGGACGCTGCTGCTGACCTTCAGCGTTCCGCAGTTCTTCTTTCACGTCACGACCGCCTACGACCTGTTGCGGCACGCAGGCGTCGAGCTCGTGAAGAAGGATTATCTCGGACGACGATGAGCCGAACCGGCATCCACGTCGTGCGAAAGCGCGCTAGGCTTCGCCCTTGCGCTCATAATCGGCGAGCGAGCTGCGGCCAGCGATCTCGCTGCGCAGCTCCTCGAAGCGCCGATGGGCCTCGTCCTCATGCGCGTCGACGAAATGCACCGCGGCTTCGCCGGTCATCGGGCCGCTGACCACGGGCACGGACTGCTCGCCGATGGTCTCGTGGACGTAGAACTGGCCGTCGTCGCCGCGATGGACCGTCCATTTCAGACGGATCGCCACCATCGGCCCGGGGCCGACCTTGCTGTAGCCGTCGGCGTCGGTGTGCTCCGGCACCAGCGGCTGCTCCTCGACCACCGGATGCTCATCGACCGTCAGGTGCTCGTCGACGAACGCGTGCTCGTCCGCGACCCCATGCTCACCGGCAACCACCATTTCGGTCACGGTGACGGTCTCGGTTTCGCGCACGGTCTCGGTCTCGCGCACCACGAGGACGGGTTCGGGATGCTCCAGGATGCTGGCAATGGTCGCCAACGCGTGGTCGGTCGGGTCGATCTCTGACAAGGGTCCATCCTCCAGCTCGACGCGGCCGGCAAGTCTGTCCCACTGCCGCCGCGGCCGGACTATTACGCGGGTTTGATTAAGGCTGAGTGAGGGCTCGATCTGCACCAAAATGGGACTCATTCTGGCGTTCCGAAGGCGGGCGGGTTGATCGTCCGTCCAGAAGAACCCCCGCCCGGGAGACCAGCCTAGCCCAAGACGTCCTGATTGATGATGTTCTGCCGGATGGGATCGCCGTCCAGCACACTCAGGATGTTGCGCGCGGTCTGCTCGCTCATCCGGATCACCGCCTCGACCGTGACGCCGGCGACATGCGGGGCCATGATGACGTTGGGCAGCGCGAACAGCGCGTTGCTGACCGGCGGCGGCTCGACCTCGAACACGTCGATGCCGGCGCCGGCGAGCTTGCCCGAGACCAGTGCGTCGTACAGCGCCGCCTCCTTCACGATGCCGCCGCGCGCGGTGTTGATGAGATAGGATTTCGGCTTCATCCGGCCGATCCTGTCAGCATCGAACAGGCCGACGGTCTCCGGCGTCTTCGGGCAGTGGATGGTGACGAAATCTGCGTGCGGCAGCGCGGCATCGAGATCGGCGACCGGCTCGCAGCCGGCTGCCTTGATCTCCGCGGCTCCCTTGTAGGGATCATAGACCTGTACATTCATGTCCATCGCCAGGCAGCGCTTGGCGGTGCGGGTGCCGATACGGCCGAAGCCGATGATGAGGACGGTCTTGCCGTAGAGATCGAACGGCAGCATGCCGAGGCGGTCGGCCCATTTGCCGTCCTTGACGCAGGAATGCATCTCCTGCGCGCGTTTGGCCAGCGTCAGCATCATGAACAGCGCCTGCTCGGCGACCGAGGGCGAGTTCGCGCTGCCCGCGACCATCAGCGGCACCTTGCGGCGGGAAAGGGCTGGGACGTCGACGGCGTCGTAGCCGACGCCGATCCGGGTCACTACCTTCATGTCCTTTGAGGCTTCGAGCTCGGTCTCGCCGAAAGCGGTGGCGCCGAGCGCCACGCCATGGACCGGCGCGTGGCTCTTCAGCAAGGCCTCGAAATCCCTGGCGGAGATCAGGTTCGGAAACTCGATGAGCTCGATGTCATCTCGCTGGGTGAGGAGGGCGCGCGCCCCTTGCGACAAAGTTTGCGTGACAAAGATTTTCTTCTTGTTGGTCGACATCGTCCCTACCTGCACGAGTTTCTTGCCCGGCCGTCACAATACGGCGCCGGTCGCCTCGTTTAGCAGGTGCATATTGTTGAGGTCCATCGCCAAACGCATGGGGCCGCCGTCCTTGGCGCCCGCATTGGGATCGACACGGCCGCAGATCGGCGTGCCGTCCAATGCGAAATAGACCAGCGTCTCCATTCCCATCGGCTCGGTGACGTCAAGCACGGTGTCGAAGGTCTCGACACCCGGCTCCAGATGCGCATGCGATTCCGTGAGATGTTCGGGACGGATGCCGAGCAAGAGGTTTTCAGCTCGGGGCAGTGCGCTGTAATGGGCGGCGCGGGCCGGCGGCAACGGGAATGAGATGCGGTCCGTCAGGCGGACGTTGAGCTTGCCACCGACGTCCTCGAGCCGGCACGGAATGAAGTTCATCGCCGGCGAGCCGATGAAGCCCGCGACGAAGCGCGTCGCCGGCTTGTGGTAGAGCTCGTTCGGCGTGCCGATCTGCTCGATCCGGCCCTTGTTCATCACCACCACGCGATCGGCCAGAGTCATCGCCTCGACCTGGTCGTGGGTGACGTAGACCGTGGTGGTTCGGACCTTCTGGTGCACCTTCTTGATCTCGATCCGCATCTGCACGCGCAGCTTGGCGTCGAGATTGGACAGCGGCTCGTCGAACAGGAAGACTTTCGGGTTGCGCACGATAGCCCGCCCCATGGCAACGCGCTGGCGCTGGCCGCCGGAGAGCTGCTTCGGCTTGCGGTCGATCAGGTCGGTGATGTCGAGGAGGCGGGCGGCCTCGGTCACCCGCGCCTTGATCTCGGCCTTGGGATAGTGCTTGAGCCGCAACCCGAACGACATGTTCTCCGCGACCGTCATGTGCGGATAGAGCGCGTAGTTCTGAAACACCATCGCGATGTCGCGGTCCTTTGGCGGCACGTCGTTGACGACGTCCCCGCCGATCATGATGTCGCCGTCGGTGATGTCCTCGAGCCCCGCGATCATCCGCAACGTCGTCGACTTGCCGCAGCCGGAGGGGCCGACGAGCACGATGAACTCATGATCGGAGATGTCGAGATCGATGCCGCGCACCGCCTCGACGTCGTCGTAACGCTTGATCACCTTCCGCAACGCAACCTCAGCCATAAGACATCAACCCTTTGTCGCGCCGGCGGTCAGGCCGGCAATGTAATAGTCCATCAGGAAGGCGTAGATGACCAGCGGCGGGGCTGCGCCAAGCAGCGCGCCGGTCATGATCTGCCCCCAGTTGAAGACGTCACCCTTGATCAGCGTGGTGGTGATGCCGACCGGCAGCACGAGCTGGTCGATGGATGTCGTGAACACCAGGGGATAGAGGAACTGCGCCCAGGACACGGTGAAGGCGAAGATGGTCGCTGCGATCAGGCCGGGCAGGGCGACGGGGATGAAAATCCGCGTCAGGGTCTGGAGCCAGGAGGCGCCGTCGATGAGAGCAGCCTCGTCCAGCTCCTTCGGGATCGAGGCGAAATAACCGATCATGATCCAGGTGCAGAACGGCACGGTTAGCGTCGGATAGATGAACACCAGCACGTACCAACGGTTCAGAAGAGTGATGCCGGTGACGTCCTGGACCACCGCGAGCATCTTGAACAAGGGAATGAACAGGAGGCTGTCCGGGATCAGATAGGTGAGAAAGACGCCGGTCGCGAGCGTCGCCGAGCCCCAGAACTTCATCCGCGCTAAAGCAAACGCCGCCGGAATGCTGATCAGCATCGTCACGATCACGACCACGATCGAGATCATCGACGAATTCCAGAAGAACCGCAGGAATTGGTTCGAGGTCAGTAGCTCGACATAGTTCGACAGGGTCGGATGAAATACCCACCACGGATTGGTGGCGGCCGAGATCTCCGCGCTGCTCTTGAGCGAGGTGATCAGCATGTAGATTGGCGGGATCAGGAAGAAGATCGCAAACAGCACCAGGAAAAAGTAGGACCAGCGCAGCGCCCAGGTGCGGTCGCGGCTCATGCTTCGAAGCTTGACCTTGCGTGTCGGTCCGGCCTTGTCGATTGCGAGCGTGCTCATCAGGCTTCGTTCCCACGTTTGTTGACATCGCGCAGGATGAAGACCGCTGCGACGGCGAGGATCGGCACCATGAACAGCGAGACGCAGGCGCCGAGCGGAATGTCGCTGCTCTGGATGCCGACCTGGAACGCCCAGGTGGCGAACAGATGCGTCCGGTCGAGCGGACCGCCGGAGGTGAGGATGCGCACGATGTCGAAATTGGCGAAAGTGACGATCAGCGAGAACAACGTGGTGATGGCGATGATGTTGCGCATCATCGGCAGGGTGATGTGCCAGATCTTCTGCCACCAATTGGCGCCGTCGATCGCTGCGGCTTCGTAGAGCTGGTCGGGTACGGATTTCAGCGCGGCCAGGTACATGATCAGGAAGAACGGCGCGCCGTACCAGACGTTGACGAGGATGACGGAGAAACGCGCCCAGAAGGTGTCGCCGAGCCAGGGGATGGGACCGATGCCGAAGAACGAGAGGGTATAGTTGAAGGCGCTGTAGGACGGGTCGAACAGCCACAGCCATGCCAGCGTGCTCATCGCCGGCGGGATCACCCAGGGCACCAGCAGCATGCCGCGCCATTTACGTTGCTTCTTGCCGGGAATGTTGTGGACGAAATGCGCGACGATGAAGCCGATTAGCGCCTTGAAGACCACGGCGGTAATCGCAAAAATGCAGGACTGTCTCACCACCATCCAGAACGTTTCGCGCTTGAACAGGAAGGTGAAGTTGCTGAGGCCGACGAACTTCGTCATCGCCTTGTTCAGCGTTGCCAGGTAGACCGAATAGAAGGCGGGATAGAGCACGAGCAGGGCAATCAGGAGGATCAGCGGCAGCGTCAGGAAGAACGCGACGGTCGATTTCCTTCCCATTGCGTTGCGCAGGCTCGCCCGTTTGCGCGGGCTTGCGGCTCGAGCGGGACGGCCTTGCTCAACGACGACATCGGCCATGACGTTAGCCTCTTTTGCAGGACACGTAGCAGGACATCTGGAACGGCGAAGCCGGCGCAGCCGTCGGCTTCATTCGGCAAGCGGATCGAGCGAGGGTGCCTCGGCGGCTCACGCGCGAAGCGTGAACCGCCATGGCACGTACCCGGCTCAGGTCCGCATGAAGCCTTCGCACTCGCCCTCGGCCCAGGCGAGCGCGGTTTCCAACTTCTCTCCTTGCGCAAAGCGCAGCGCCATCTTGGTCAGCGTCGCCTGGAAGTAGATCTGCTGGGCGATCTTCGGCGGCGCCGGAGACGCGGCGATCGACATCGTCTGCTGCTTGTAGGGATCCGGATAGTGGAAGAGCGTGCCCTTCGGCGGCCCTTCCTCGGCCCAGGTCTTGAACTTCGTCATGTTCGCGTAGGCCGGGAGATCGTACCCGCCGCTCGCCGCGACGAACTTCTCGATCGCCGCGGGCGAGGACAGGTGAACGAGCAGGCTCTTGGCCGCTTCCTTGTTCTTGCCAAAGGCCCAGACGCCCCAGAAGTACGGCAGGAAGGGCGCAAAACGTCCCTTCGGACCGGACGGGAAGCCGTGCGTCCAGCACTGTTCGGCGACTTGCGGTGCGTCGCGCTTGGCGACCGCCCAGGCACTCGGCGGATTCAGGATCATCGCCCCGCGGCCCGAGATCAGCCATTTGTTGTTGGAGGCATCGTCCCAGGACGGTGCATCCGTGGGCAGGACGGCGATCAGCTTCTTGTAGAATTCGAGTGCCTGCCGCACTGCGTCGGTCTTGACGGTGATATCGCCCTTGGCGTTGACGAGCTCGGCGCCGAACGACTGGAAGATCGCGCCGGCGGTGTCGACGCTGTCGGTGGTCTCGCCGAGACCGATGCCGAAGGGGAAGCCGGCCTTGTGGCAGGCCTCGGCCGCCTTCAGGAACGTCTCCATGGTCCAGTTGTCCGCCTTCGGCGGAGCGCCGATTGGATACATCTCCTGCACGTCGATGCCGGCGTGCTTCTTCATCAGATCTATGCGGGAGCAGGGGCCCTTGATCTGGCTTCCCGGCGTCGCGGGCACTGCGAGCCATTTGCCGCCCGACCGCCCGAGATATTTGACGGTGTCGTTCACCTCGCCGTTCTGCTTGATGAGCGGCTCCATGACGTCGTTGAGCGGTTCGAGATTCTCGGAATAGGCGTGCGGCCACCAGCTCGGCATCTGGAGAATGTCGTGACCGGACTTGGCCTGGGCCTCGGCCGCTGCCGTCAGCTCGATCTTCTTGTTGTTGCTGGTGATGTAGTCGATCGAGACCTCGACCTTCTCCTTCTCGCCCCATTCCTTGACGAGCGCGGTGGAGGCATCGTTGGCGCCGGGCACCCAGTGGTCCCAGAAGCCGATCGAGAGCTTGCCGGCGGCGTAAGCGCCTCGGACATAGGGCGCCGTGATCAGCGCCGCGGAGGACAGTGCAGTGGCAGCCACAAATTGACGTCGCGTCAGTGTCTTGCGTGACATCTCGTTTCCTCGCTTGGGTGTTTTATTGTTCTGGCGTTTCCTCTGAACTCTTCCGAGTTCTACTTTTGATTTTCTTTTCCAAAGTTTCTTGTTCGACGTTTCTTGTTGATGCCGTCGGCTTCGAAGGCAAATTGGTAGCGCGATCAGATCATGATTGATTGCGTCTGTCGAGAAAACCGAACGGCTTGCGCCTAGAACTAACGTTGTGTCCGGGAACGCGGCAGCGCCCTCGACATTATGCGCGGGCCATGAACCACGGCCGGTTGTTTTGCGACGCACACTCGGCGCTGGCGCGCCAGGCCGACATGTGCGCAATTACGCCGCAGTTTCCAAGGAGCCTGCATAAGCACCTCGCGGCAAAGACTTTTCGGGCGTGGATAGCAATTGCCCTTGGCTAGACCTCGAAGCGGTGAAAACGATAGAGTTGCAACCGGCAAGTGGTTCTCACCCCCAACAACCTAATCAGATCGAGATGGAGACCAGAATGATCAACCCGGCGCCGCCCGCGCGGCCGAACCTGCGACGATGGTTCGCGCTGGGATCCGTTTTCGTGTTGCTGCTCGGCGCAGCCGCGGCGAACGCTCAAGGCCTGGTCAAAGGGGTTCAGGAAGGAGCGGCGGCCGGGAACAAGGCGGCAGGTCCGGTCGGTGGCGTGCTCGGCGGCGCCATCGGCGGTGTGGTCGGTGTCTTCACCGGCGTGCTCGGCGTTGGCAATAATGGCAATCAGGCGCCTGCAGCCAAAGATGCGAGCAAGGACGCCAGCAAGGATGCGGCCAAGGACGCCAAGCAGGGCGCCGGCAAGGACAAGGATGCCAAGAGCGCCAAGCCGGGCAAGGGCGCCAAGGCGAGCAAGGAGGCGAAGAACGCGCCGCAGGACAAGGATGTCACGGTCCTGACCCAGACCGGCGCGCCGCAATTGACCGCCGACCAGATCGTCACCAACAGCGACTCCTATATCGAGCGGATCAAGGCCGAACTGAACCTCACGCCCGAGCAGGAGAAGCACTGGTACGGCTTCTCGAGCGCCATGCACTACCTCGGGCATAACGGTGCCGAGCGGCTCAACCTGCGGGTTGCGCGCGCCAAGCGGGATCCTCCCGACGACATCGTCGAGCAGATGCGCAACGAAGCCCAATTCCTCATCGACCGCGCTGCCGATCAGCGCAATGTCGCCGACGCCGCCGAGCCCCTCTATTCGAGCCTCGATGACAAGCAGAAGCAGGTGTTCGTACAGGAGATGGTGCGGCTCAGCCACGAACGAGGACTGGATTGATCAAGTTGAATCGGATCGGGCGCGTCTGAATTAACGGCGCCCGCCACGAATTCGTGAATCCTCTTCGCGATTCGGTTATGATTAGCTTCGGAAGCTGATTGCGGGGTTGATATGGCGGACGGACTCTCCGTTTTCCTGGTCGAAGACGAGACGTTGATCCGGATGATGATGACGGACATGGTGGAGGAACTCGGCCACCACGTCGCCGCGGAAGCGGATAATGTTCGGGACGCCAGCGCTTTCGCCATGACCGCGCAGTACGATCTTGCGATCCTCGACATCAATCTCAAGGGCCTCTACGTCGATCCGGTCGCCGATTTGATCGAGCGTCGCGGCAAGCCGTTTTTGTTCGCCACGGGCTACGGTCCGGAACTGCTGCCGTCCTTGCTCAGGCGCCGGCCGATCCTGCGCAAGCCGATTTCGATCGATCAGCTCAAGGCGATGATCGATTCGATGTTTCCGGAAGCGGCAGCGAAGACGCCGCACTGAAACCAAAAACAAAATGGCCGCCCGTCAGGGGCGGCCACTTCGCGACGGAATGCGTCGCGTCTCACATCAGGCCGGCGCCGAGATCGATGCCGTGCGCCATCAGGCCGAACGAGGCGACCAGGCCCGTGCAGCAAAACAGCAAGATGGTCTTGAACGAAGAATCAGCCAAACGCGTTTCGATGGTGGCCGGCATCGCGGCGATCGAAATCATGCTCATGTTCATTCCCCCCTTTGTTGCCCCTGAATTGGATCAGGTGAGGGAACTTCTAGAGCAAAAAGTTTGACGCGAGCTTTCGAGGGATCGTTAACGAAATGGCAATTGATGCCGCGTTTTCCGGCACCGTAGTGCAATCATTCGTTTCACTGGCGCCCGTTCTTCAGCACGGTAGCGATAGTGTGGGCTGTCATGGCGGCGCGGTCCGAAGCGCGCTGGGCGGCAAGCCGGTCACGCGCCTTTTCCTCGATCAAGAGCTCGATCAGCGCCAGCCGCTTGCCCTCGTCGTCCGCCTCGAGCAGAAGGCGGTGATAGCGGTGATAGTCGAAACCCAAATCCTGCTTACGCATGTCACGCCCCCGCAACCACGCCACACACAAGCCAGGATTGTTTCTCATCCGGGACGTGCGCGCAAGCACGATCCCGCGCCGAGCGCGCGTGCTGTGCAATCAGCTGTGCATGACTGGAACCCGCGGCCGGAGGCGCGCGCCGTTAAGGCTGGTTGTGCTCGGCGAACATCGTCAGGCCAACAAAACTCGCATCAGGTTTCGTGACCAGTCTGGTCGGGATGTCGCGGAGATAGTCCTGGAAGCGTCCCTTGGCTTCGAAGCGCGCCCGGAATGCGGAGGCTGCAAGGAAGTCGGGAAAGCGCGGCACGATTCCGCCGGCGATATAGACGCCGCCGCGTGCGCCGAAGGTCACCGCGAGGTTGCCCGCGACCGAGCCGAGAATGGCGCAAAACATCTCCAGCGTTTTGCGGCTGAGCTCGCAACTGCCTTCCAGGGCCGCCTTCGTGATGGCGGCAGCATCGCGATGCGGCACCTGAGCGCCTTCCACCTCGGCCAGCGCCTCATAGAGGCTTTGCAGGCCGGAACCGGACAACGCGCCACGCTCGATGGAGACATGGCCGAGGCGTCGGCGCATGCACGCGATCACGCGTTCCTCGCGCTCGTCCTCTGCCGGCAGGGTCGCGTGGCCCGCCTCGGTGACGACGGCCAGCCGTGAGCCGTGGCGCTCGACCAGGCAGGAAACGCCAAAGCCGGTTCCGGGTCCGACGACCAGCAACGGCTCTCCGGGAAGACCCTGCTGTCCGCCGAGCGGGATCAGGTCGGCGGGCTGCAGGGCGGGCAGGGACCAGGCCACCACCTCGAAATCGTTGAGAACATGGACGCTGTCAAAGCCGAGGGCCGGCTGAAGCTCGTTGCCGTCGATGACCCAGGGGCTGTTGGTCATGACGCAGCGGTTGTTGGTCACCGGCCCCGCGACGGCCAGCACGGCCCTTGAGGGAGGTTTGCCGTCGGAGCGACGTGCGAGAACATCGGCAATGGCTTCGCGGACGGTCGGGAAGTCCGCCACTTTGACGTAGTCGATCGGTCCGGTCTGATCGCCCTGACTGAGCGCGAAGCGCGCATTGGTCCCGCCGATATCGGCGAGAAGAATCTGTCCTGTCTTGCCGATGGTCATGTCCATATGGCTGCCGCGGCCTTTCGGGCTGCGGGAACCGCTTCCTCCGCTCTATCCGATCGCAAAATGCGAACGGCTTTCAGAATCCGCCCCCGGCGGGATCTAGTCAACACGCATCAGCCCAAACCGTTGCATCCCGGGGCCGACGGGGTGCATTCGCGCAGATGGCCGCACCTGCGGGTGGTTGCGAAGCAGCGCGGGAAGATCGACACTGGAGACGTGCCTTCGGCGCCGGTCGCGCGGGATGGCCTGGAATGGACCATGCGATGAAGATTTCCGACCGCGACGTGCTGCTGGTCATCGACGTGCAGAACGATTTTTGCACGGGCGGGGCGCTCGCGGTGCCGGGCGGCGAGAAGGTCGTCCCCGCCATCAATCGGATCGCCCAAAAATTCGCCAATGTGGTGCTGACCCAGGACTGGCATCCCCGCGATCATGTCTCCTTTGCCTCGAACCATGCGGGCAAACAGCCGTTCCAGACCATCGCGCTCGACTACGGCGCCCAGGTGCTGTGGCCGAGCCATTGCGTGCAGGGCACGGCGGGCGCTGAATTTCATCGCGATCTCGACACCACCCGCGCAAGCCTGGTGGTGCGGAAAGGGTTTCGGCGCGGCATCGATTCCTATTCGGCGCTGTGCGAGAACGATAAGAAAACGCCGACCGGCCTGCTCGGATTTTTGCGCGAACGCGAGTTGAACACCGTCTTCGTCGCCGGCCTCGCGTTCGACTACTGCGTCCGCTTTTCGGCGGAGGATGCTCGCAAGGCGGGGTTCGAGGTCGCCGTTATCGAGGACGCCTGCCGCGGCATCGATCTCGACGGCTCGGTGGCCGCGACCCATCAGAGTTTTCGGAAGCGCGGTATTTCGCTCGTCAACTTCGAGGCCTTCCTGTGAGGACCGTAAAATAGCCATGGCGGAGAAGACCGGTAAACAGCTGCGCGCACCGGGCCCGGTCCCGGATGACCCGCTGCTGTGGCCGTTCGCTGCGGCTCGGCTGGCCATGGACGCCTGCTTTGGATGGCTCGAGCGCGGCCCTCCAGAGCGAGCCGAAAGCAGCCTGCCGTGGACCACGCCCAACTCCGTCGCGCTGGAGCTTGCGACCATGCGCCTGCGCAATTGCGCGCGCACGGGGGCCGGTCAGCCGGCACTGGTCTGCGCGCCCTATGCGCTGCATCGGGCCCTGATCGCCGACTTCGCCCCCGGCCACAGCGTGGTGCAGTCTCTGCAAAATGGCGGCATCGACCGGGTCTATCTTACCGACTGGCGCTCGGCCGCACCCGACATGCGCTATCTCTCGATCGACAGCTATCTCGGCGATCTCAACGTCGCCATCGACGAGATCGGCGCGCCGGTCGATCTCGTCGGCCTGTGCCAGGGCGGCTGGCTGTCGCTGCTCTATGCGGCGCGCTTTCCCGCCAAGGTGCGGCGGCTGGTGCTGGCAGGCGCGCCCGTCGACCTCTCGATCGAGTCCAGGCTGTCGCAGCTCGCCCGCAACGCGCCGGAGATGGTCTATGACCAGCTCGTCGCGCGGGGCGGCGGCAATGTCAGCGGCGACGAGATGCTGCGTGTCTGGTCGAAGGCGCCGAGCCACGACGACATCGTGACGGCGCTGCAAAGCGGGGAGGAAGGCGCGGCGTTGCTGGCACGCTTCGAGCGCTGGAACGCCGAGCCTCTCAATCTGCCCGGCACCTATTATCTCGAGATCGTCAATTGGATTTTCCGGGAGAACCGGATCGCGCGCGGCGAATTCACGGCACTCGGCCGCGTGATTGATCTGAAGGACGTCAAGGCGCCGGTCTTCCTGCTGGCCGGGCTCGATGACGACGTCGTGCCGGCTGCGCAGGCGCTCGCCACCGCCGGCTTGCTCGGCACACCACCGGCCTTCATTGCGGCGGCCTCCCAGCCTAGCAACCATCTTGGCCTGTTCATGGGCGCGCGGACCCACACCCATGCCTGGCCCCGGATCGCCGAGTGGCTGCGCGACGATCTGCCCGGCATGCTGGTGCGCAGCGCCTGAGACGACCCCAAGGGCCGGGCGGCGAAGCTGCAAATCCGTTATGCATGCCGTCGAATGGCCTGCACGGGGCCATGTCGATGGGTTAAATGGAGTCCAGAGCTGGCGGAGGCCGGTCGCGACGAGACAAAGGGACTGTGCTCGATGAGTTTCCACTCGATCTATGCCCACGGATTTGCGCGCGTGGCGGCCTGCGTCACCACCTCTCATGTGGCCGATCCCACGGCCAACGCGACTGCGGTTCTGGCGGCGGCGAAGGACTGCCACGAGCAGTCGGTGGCGGTTGCCGTGTTTCCCGAGCTCTGCCTGTCCGGCTATGCGATCGAAGATCTCGTAAAGCAGGACCCGCTGCACGATGCGGTCGAGCGTGGGCTTGTGGCCATCGTCGAGGCATCCTCGGCGCTGATGACCGTCCTGATCGTCGGCGCGCCGCTGCGCTTCGGCAACCGCATCTACAATTGCGCGGTCGTGATCCATCGCGGCAAAGTCCTCGGCGTCGTGCCCAAGAGCTACCTGCCGACCTATCGCGAATTCTACGAGGGACGGCATTTCGCCTCCGGCGCCGGCATCGTCGGAGAGATGGTCGCCTTTGGCGGGTTGCACGCCCCGTTCGGCGTCGACCTCCTGTTCGCGGCCGAGGACGTACCGGGCCTGACCATCGGCGTCGAGATCTGCGAGGACATGTGGATCCCGGTCACGCCGGCCTCCGAGCTCGCGCTCGCGGGCGCGAGCGTGCTGATCAATCTCTCGGGCAGCCCGATCACGATCGGCCGCGCCCGCTCGCGCGCGCTGTTGTGCCAATCGACGTCGGCGCGCTGCCTCGCGGCCTACGTCTATTCCGCGGCCGGGGCAGGGGAATCGACCACCGACCTTGCCTGGGACGGCCAGACCTCGATCTACGAGAACGGCGTCCTATTGGCCGAGGGTGAGCGGTTTCGGCAGGGCGGCCAGATCACGCTGGCCGACGTCGATCTCGACCTGCTCAGGCAGGAACGCGCGCTGATGGGAACCTTCGACGACAACCGCCGGCAGCGCGAAGCCTTCTTTCGGAAAGTCGGCTTCGCCCTGAAGCCGCCGACGGCCGATATCGGCTTCCTGCGCAAGGTCGAGCGCTTTCCGTTCGTGCCGAGCGACGAGAGCCTGCTCGAGCAGGACTGTTATGAGGCCTACAACATTCAGGTCGCGGGCCTCGTCCAGCGCATGCGCGCGACCGGCACCAGGCGCGTCGTCATCGGCGTCTCGGGCGGGCTCGATTCCACCCACGCTTTGATCGTCGCCGCCAAGGCGGTCGATTTGCTCGGCCTGCCGCGTGAGAACATTCTCGCCTACACCATGCCGGGCTTTGCGACCGGCAGCGAGAGCAAGACGAATGCGCTGGCGCTGATGAAGGCGTTGCAGACGAGTTGGCAGGAGCTCGACATTCGCACCACGGCGACGCAGATGCTCAAGGACATCGGCCATCCCTTCGGCAAAGGCGAGAAGGTCTACGACGTCACCTTCGAGAACGTGCAGGCGGGCCTGCGCACCGACTATCTGTTCCGGCTCGCCAACCATCAAGGCGGCATCGTGATCGGCACCGGTGATCTCTCCGAGCTCGCACTGGGCTGGTGCACCTATGGCGTCGGCGACCAGATGGCGCACTACAACGTCAACGCCGGGGTGCCAAAGACGCTGATCCAGCATCTGATCCGCTGGGTGATTGCCTCGAAGCAGTTCGGCGACGACGTCAACCGGACGCTTGGTCTGATCCTGGTTGCTGAAATCTCGCCCGAGCTGGTTCCGGCCGAGCCGGGCGAGAAGCCGCAGAGCACGGAAGCTTCCGTCGGTCCCTACGAACTCCAGGATTTCAACCTGTTCTACACACTGCGGTTCGGCATGCGGCCGTCCAAGATCGCCTTCATGGCGCTGCAGGCGTGGAAGGACGTGGCCCACGGCGAATGGCCGCCGGCATTTCCGACCGATAAGCGCAAGGCATACGATCTCAAGGAGATCCGCCGCTGGCTGGAGGTGTTCCTGCGCCGCTTCTTCGCATTCAGCCAGTTCAAGCGCTCGGCGATGCCGAACGGACCCAAGGTTTCGGCCGGCGGCTCGTTGTCGCCGCGCGGCGACTGGCGCGCGCCGTCGGATTCGAGCGCAGCGGCGTGGCTTGAAGATCTCGAGCGGAATGTGCCGGTTTGAACGGGAGATGAGCGATGTCGGCCGGCGATGGGCCCGAGCAGGGCGGCAACCCACAGAAGGTCCTCAACGGCCTCTACATCTTTGAGATTGAGATGCGCGACGGCAAGCGTGGCCAGGCCAAAGGCGTCGTCGTGCTCTGCGAGGGCCGCATCATGGGCGGCGACAGCTATTTCTACTACACCGGCAGCTACACCTTCCGGAACGGGAAATGGCGCGGCGACATGACCGTCAATCAGCACACCGAGGCCGTCGGCAAGCCACTCGCGTTCGGCGGCAGGGAAGTGACCTGCGGCTTTTCGGGCGACTACTCCGCCGACGGCGCCGAGGTCGAAGGCATGGCGCTGGTTGGCAAGACCAGCGTGACATTCACGGCGCGGCTCACGCTGAAGGACCCGATGCGAGACCCGCCCGAGATGTGAGACCCGCGTGATCGTCCCTCGTTCCTGATCAGGAACCTTCGCACCCACAGAACGTTCGCGTCTGTTGTTGCGAATTTCCGAGGAGAGGGACCATGCGCAAGCACTTGATGTTATCGACCGCAGCTATCGGACTGATGCTTGCTTCGGGCATCGCCTACGCCCAGGCGCCCGGTGAGCGGAGGGACGAGCCGAGACGGACCGAGGAGCCGGCGAAAGGCGCCGCGACGCAACGCGGCGGCGGCGCCCAGGAGCGCGTTCAAGAGCGGGCGCAGGGCGCCCAGGAGCGATTGCAGGGCGCCGGCCGCGAGGAGAAGGGCGGCGCTGCCAAGCAGGAGGCGAGTGACGATAAGCGCAAGCCGGCCGGTTCTGCAGAGCGCAACCAGCCGAAGTCGAAGGATCAGGCCCAAGACTCCCGCGAGCCCTCCCGCGAGCCTTCGCGCGATCGCAACGCGGAAAGCACGAAACCGGGTCGCGACAGCAAGAGCAGCGCCGAGACGAAGCCGGACAAGTCCGCGCCGCAGAAATCAACGGCGGAGTCCGAGAAGTCCAAATCCGGTACGTCTAGCCAGCAGAACGAGCGCACGGGAGCTGCGGCCAACCAGAACGAGCGCAACCAGACCCAGCCGCCGCGCAACGCGGCTGAGCAGCAGCCGTCCGCCCAACAGAACAACCGGCCGGCCACCGCGACCGACACGAACCGCACGGCGCCGACCAACAATGCGCAGACCGCGCCTGCCAATTCGGGCACGCAGACCAATCAAGCCAACCAGACGACCCAGACCAACACGCAGACCAATCAGCAGACGCAGGTGACGTCCGAGAAGCAGGTGCGGATCTCCGAAACGGTGAGCCGTGCTCACCTGGCGGAGCCGGAGCGCAATCTGAACATCTCGATCCGTGTCGGCGAGACCATTCCCTCGCGCGTGCGCCTCCACAGGCTTCCGCCCGAGATCGTCTCGATCGAGCCCGAATATCGAGACTATGAATACTTCACGACCGGTGACGACGTCGTCATTGTGGAGCCGCGGACGCATCGCATCGTCAGCCAGGTCCCTCGCGATCCCTCACGAGCCCGCGCCCAGATGAGCGGCGGCACCTCATCGAGCGTGGCGGCCGCCGGCGGCAGCAATGTGAACTGCCAGATTATGCGGCGTGACGCGTCGGGCAATGTGGCCCAGGCAGAACCCTCGACCGTAGGCTCGACCGCGCGAACGGACTCCCTGAGCGTGACTGTCCAAATGCCCGGCGGCGGCTCGTCCGCTCCGATCGCCCTCGGTGCTCCCGCGGGCAACATCGTGGTGGCGACGCAAGGGCAGGGCGACTGCACGGTGACGATCGAGCCACAGACGCGCTAGCGCTCGTGTCGGCATAACGACGCCAAAACGACTTCGCGCCGCACGGCTGATCAAGCCGGCGGCGCGAAATCACGTTCAATCTAGAAAGTCCCGAGGTCCGGAGTGCCTAGGAGTCCGGACCTCGTAACCTTGCCCCAGCCTTTGATCCCCCCGCCCTATGTGGGCCCCCAACCCCGTGGTGCGCGATCAGAAGGTGATGCCCTTGGAAGGCCGCCGATCGATGTCCCGCGATGTACGCGACATCGAAATAGGATTCCATTCCGGATCACTACGGACTCAATCGTGCTTGATCCGCGCGCCGATGCATGCCGCTGCACGCGCTACGCTCGGCACTGCCTGAAATCGATGCAAGCACGCGACAGGATGTCCACATCTCCTGCGGCTTGCGGAACCTGCATTTCACCGGCCTGTCATTGAACTGGTCTAGCGCTGCTCCCGTGATCGCTGACGGTCAAAGGAGCAAGCCATGTCAAAGCCGGTACTGGGCGCCGCATTGTCCATTAAATCGATCCCTGCGCATCGCGACTGGCTCCTGGAACGGCAGCGCGATCTCGAAATTCAGGATTTCTTTCGCGCGGATCTGCTCGACGGCGACTGGCGAAGTGCTGCCAGCGAAATCAAGCAGATGCTCTCAGGTCACACCGGCCGGCTCGGCATCCACGGACCGTTCTGGGGCTTCGCGATCGGTAGCCACGACCCGATGATCCGCCAAGTCGTGACGAAACGCCTGCTTCAGGGCCTCGAAGCCGCCGAGTTTCTCGGCGCGACGCAGATGGTGATCCATTCGCCGTTCACGACCTGGGACCACAACAACCTCGACCTCTATCCGGATAATCGCGCGAATATCGTCGAACGCGTCAAGGCGACACTCGCCGAGGTGATTGTGCGCGCCGAAACCATCGGCTGCGAGATCGTCATCGAGAACATCGAGGACAAGGATCCGCGCGATCGCGTGCGTCTCGCCAAGGCGCTCGAAAGCAGCAAGGTGCGCGTCTCCCTCGACACCGGCCACGCCAACTACGCGCACATCTCCACTGGCGCGCCGCCGGTCGACTACTATGTCGAAACCGCCGGCGACATGCTGACGCACGTCCACCTGCAGGACACCGACGGTTTTGCCGACCGGCACTGGGCCCCAGGCGAAGGCAATATCCCGTGGGTCGCCGTGTTCCGCGCGCTGGGCCGGCTGAATTCCAACCCCCGGCTGATCCTCGAACTTCGCAATCACGACGACGTCCGCGCCGGCGCAGCCCATCTCGCCGCGCTTGGTCTCGCCGAATAACCGCATCATCCAGGGCAGGGGTTCCCGTCATGAGCAAGCTTACCCGTCGCACCATCCTGAAATCCGGCGGCGCTGCCGCAAGCACACTGCTTCTGCCGCGTTTTGCCATCGCGCAGGCCGACAACCGTCCCTCGGTGACGATTGCCGTGCAGAAGGTGACCAATTCGAACGTGCTCGATGTGCTGCGCGAGCAGTCCAATGTCGGCGAGCGCGTTTTCTTCTCCTCGATCTGGGAAGGCCTGATCTCCAAGAACTGGCGCGGCAGCCTTGAGGCCGTGCCGGGGCTTGCCACCGAGTGGCGCCGTATCGACGACCAGACTGTCGAGGTGAAGCTGCGCCAGGGCGTCAAATTCCACAATGGCGACGAACTGACGTCCGAGGACGTCGTCTTCACGTTCAGCCGCGAGCGCATGTTCGGTGAGAGCGAGGCCAAGAGCCGCAGCACCATCCAGGCTTTTGAGAAGATCCCGACGCCGCGGCCGGGCAAGGAGCTGCCGCCGGACGTGCCCGCGGTCGCGCGCCGGATCTGGCCGGACCTCGTGCGCGTCGATGCCGTCGACAAGTACACGGTGCGCTTCTACAACGCGACGCCCGACGTCACGATCGAGGGTCGGCTGTCGCGCTACGGCTCAGATATCGCGAACCGCCGCGCCTGGGCTGAATCCGCGAGCTATCTCGACTGGGCGCGCAAGCCTGTTACCACCGGTCCCTACAAGGTCGTCGAACTCAAGCCCGACGTGTCGCTGACGCTGGAAGCCCACGACGAATATTGGGGCGGCCGTCCACCGCTCAAGCGCATCCGCTTCCTCGAAGTGCCCGAGGTCGCGAGCCGCATCAACGGGCTGCTCTCGGGCGAGTATCAGTTCGCCTGCGACATCCCGCCGGACCAGATCGCGGGCATCGAGAAGAACGCGGCCTTTGAAGTGCAGGGCGGCACCATCCTCAATCACCGCCTGACCGTGTTCGACAAGAACCACGCCCAACTCGCCAATCCGCTTGTAAGGCGCGCCTTCACCCACGCGATCGACCGCCAGGCGATCGTCGACAGCCTGTGGGCCGGGCGCACCCGCGTCCCGAAGGGCCTGCAGTGGGAGTTCTACGGCGACATGTTCAATGCCGACTGGAACGTGCCGGCCTACGATCCCAAGCTGGCGCAGGACCTGCTGAAGCAGGCCAACTACAAGGGCGACCCCATTCCCTATCGGCTGCTCAACAATTACTACACCAGCCAGGTCGCGACCGCGCAGGTGCTGGTCGAGATGTGGAAGTCGGTCGGCCTCAACGTCCAGATCGAGACCAAGGAGAACTGGTCGCAGATCATGGAGCGCGCGCCGACGCGTGCGGTACGCGACTGGTCGAACTCGGCCGCCTTCAACGATCCCGTGTCGTCGCTGGTTGCCCAGCATGGCCCCAACGGCCAGCAGCAGCAGATCGGCGAGTGGACCAATGCCGAGCTGAACACGCTCTCGGAGTTCCTGGAAACCTCGATCGACCGGGCCGCCCGCAAGAAGGCGTTCCGCCGTATGTTGGAGATCGCCGAGCGCGAAGACCCGGCCTATACGGTGCTGCACCAGAACGCGACCTTCACGGCCAAGCCGAAGTCGATCAAGTGGAAGGCGTCGCCCGCCTTCGCGATGGATTTCCGCGCCGGCAATTTCGAGGCCTGATCGGTGTCGCCGCTGATCAGCATCAAGGACCTCAGCGTCGCCTTCCACGGCGTGCCAGTCCTGCGCGGTGTCGATCTCGCCTTGCACAAGGGCGAGGCGCTCGGCCTCGTCGGCGAGTCCGGATCGGGCAAGTCGGTGACGTGGCTTGCGGCGCTCGGCCTGTTGCCGCGGAATGCCCGCGTCTCGGGCTCCGTTCGTCTCGACGGTCGCGAGATCCTCGGTGCGCCCGCCGCCGAGCTCGACCGTATCAGGGGCGGGCGCGCCGCCATGATCTTCCAGGATCCCGCGAGCGCACTCAATCCCGTGCTGACCATCCGCAGGCAGCTCTGCGAGTCCCTGGCGCTGCATCGCGATCTCTCGGGCGGCGCGGTGAAAGCGGAAGCGCGGCGGCTGCTCGATCTCGTCGGAATTCCCGACGCGGCGCGCAGGCTCGAAGCCTATCCGCACGAATTTTCCGGTGGCCAGGTCCAGCGCATCATGATCGCGATGGCGCTCGCCGGAAATCCCGACCTGCTGATCGCGGATGAACCGACGACGGCACTCGACGCCACGATTCAGGCGCAGATTCTGGAACTGCTCTCGACCATCCGCCGCGAGATGAGCATGGCGATGGTCCTGATCAGCCACGATCTCGGCGTGGTCGCGGAAAACTGCGACCGCGTCGCCGTGATGTATGCTGGCCGCATTGTCGAGGAAGCGCCGGCGAACCAGCTCTTCGCCGATCCCGTCCATCCCTATGCGCAGGGCCTGATCGGCGCGTTGCCGCCGCTCGACGGGCCGAGGCGCCGCCTGACCGCCATTCCCGGAACGGTCCCCGATCCCGCGAGGATGCCTGATGGATGCGCCTTCGCGCCGCGTTGTGCGCTCGCAGAGGCGCCGTGCGGCGGTGTCGCCCCGACCCTTGCGCCGATCGCGGAGGATCGCGCCGTCGCCTGCGTCCGCGCCGAGGCTTCGCGCCGCGCGCTGCTCGGGATCGCTGCCGAATGAGCCGTCCGCTCGTCGACGTGTCGTCAATTTCGCGTAGTTATAGCATGCGCTCCGGGATGTTCGGCCGAAGTACCGCCGTTCATGCGGTCGATGGCGTGTCGCTGACGATCCGCAAGGGCGAGACGCTGGGCCTCGTCGGCGAGTCCGGCTCGGGAAAGTCGACCACCGGCCGCATCGTGCTCGGCCTCGAGCCGCCGGATCATGGCGAGGTGCGGTTCGACGGCGAGCCGATGGCAAAGCCCGGAACGACTGCATGGCGTGCGCAACGCGCGCACATGCAGATGATCTTTCAGGATCCGCTGGGGGCGCTGGACCGGCGGTTGCCGGTCGCAGCCCAAATCCGCGAGCCTCTGGACATTCACGGCCTCGGTACGCCCACCGAGCGCGAGGAGCGTGTCCGCGAATTGCTGCGCGCCGTCGAACTGACACCCGCACATGGTGCGCGCTATCCGGGCGCGCTCTCCGGCGGACAGCGCCAGCGCATCGTGCTGGCGCGGGCGCTGGCGACTAAGCCGGATTTCCTGGTCTGTGACGAGCCGGTCAGCGCGCTCGACGTCTCGATCCAGGCGCAGGTGGTGAATCTGCTCGCCGATCTCCAGGCGCAGCTTGCGCTGACCTTGCTCTTCATCAGCCACGATTTGCGGGTCGTCCGGCAGATCAGCAATGTGGTGGCCGTGATGTATCTCGGCCGCATCGTCGAGATCGGCAGCGCCGATGATCTGTTCGCGCGGCCGGAGCACCCGTATACCCAGGCACTGGTGTCTGCATCGCCCGCGCCGGGTCGCCGCAGCGCAGGCCGCATCGTGTTGGCGGGCGACCCGCCGAACCCGGCGGCGCGTCCCCAGGGCTGCGCCTTCCATCCGCGCTGCCCGCGCGCGATCGCGCGTTGTGCCAGCGACGTGCCAGCGCTGTCGAACGTCGGTGGCAACAGGCAGGTTGCCTGCCACCTCGTGACGGGGCCGCAAGTCGAGACGCGGGACGCGGCGTGATGGGACGCTATTTCGCCCTTCGCATCGGACGCGCGGCGTTGACGATCGTGCTCGTCGTCACCTTCGCCTTCGTGGTGCTGCGTCTCTCGGGCGATCCCGCGTTGATGATTTTGGGACCGGAAGCACCGCCGGAGGTCCTCGCCGCCTTCCGCAAGGCGTGGGGTCTCGATGATCCCATCTGGTTTCAGTATCTCGACTATTTTGGCGCGATCGCCAAGGGCGAGCTCGGCCGTTCCATGCGTGACGGGCGGCCTGCGATCGAGCTTGTGATGGAGCGGATTCCGGCAACGCTGGCGCTGACGCTGCCGGCCTTCTTCTTCAAGGTCGCGCTCGGCATTCCCGCCGGCATCTACGCGGCGCTGCACCGGGGCTCCGGAATCGACCGCGCGGTGATGATGACGGCGGTCGCCGGCTTCACCGTGCCGAGTTTCGTGCTGGCGCTGCTGCTCGTGCTGGTCTTTGCCGTGCAACTCGGATGGTTGCCCTCGGGCGGGCAGGACAGCTGGCGTCACGCCATCCTGCCGATCGTGACACTCAGCCTTGGCGGCGCCGCGGTGCTGGCGCGCTTCACCCGCAGCGCCATGCTGGAGGTGCTGGGCCAGCCCTATATCCGCACCGCCTCGGCGAAGGGCGTGCCGTGGCGAAAAGTCGTGACGTCGCATGCACTGCCGAACGCGGCGATTCCGACCGTCACCATTCTGGGCTTCATGGTGGGCACGCTGATCGCGGGCGCGGTCGTGGTCGAGAGCGTGTTTTCGTGGCCGGGGGTAGGGCGCCTGCTCGTCGTCGCCGTCGCCAACCGCGACCTCGCCGTCGTGCAGTGCATCCTGTTGCTGGTGGCGTTGACCATGGTCACCTCCAACCTGATCGTCGACTTCCTCTACGGCTTCCTCGACCCGCGGCTGCGCGCCAAAGGAGCGCATGCATGACGGACACCACGCTGAAGGACGCAGGCGTCCGCCGCCGCATGAGCCTCCCGGCGATCCCGGTCTCGGTCGCCATCGCGATCGGCTGGATCGTCGCGATGCTGGTGATCGCGGCCTTCGCCGAGAAGATCGCCCCCTACGGCTATACCCAACTCGACCTGCGCAATCGTCTCGCTGCGCCCGGCAATGTCGCGCACTGGCTCGGCACCGACGAGCTCGGCCGCGACGTGCTGTCGCGGCTGCTCGTCTCGATCCGCATCTCACTCCTGATCGCTTTCGGCGCGACGGCCATTTCAGCCATCGTCGGCACAACGCTCGGCTTCCTCGCCGCGCATTTCCGCGGGCCCGTCGAGCAGCTCGTGCTGATGCTGTCCGACTTCCAGGCCAGCATGCCGTTCCTGATCATGGCGCTCGCGGTGCTCGCCTTCTTCGGCAATTCGCTGCCGCTCCTGATCGGCTTGATGGGATTTTTCGGCTGGGAGCGCTACGCCCGCATCGCGCGGGGCCTTGCCATTTCCGCCAGTGCCCAAGGCTATGCGGCGGCGGTCCGGCAGCTCGGCGCGACGCCGGCGCGGATTTACCTCCGGCATATCCTGCCCAACATCGCCTCGACCCTGATCGTCTCGACCACGCTGGTCTTTCCCGAGGTGATCCTGATGGAGTCGGGCCTGTCGTTTCTCGGCCTCGGCGTGCAGCCGCCGATGACCAGCCTCGGCAACATGGTCGGCTACGGCCGCGAGTACCTGACCCGGGCGCCCTGGATCATGCTGGCGCCGGCCACCACCATCGTGGTGACCACGCTGGCGGTCTCCGTCATCGGCGACTGGCTGCGCGACCGGCTCGATCCCGAGCTGCAATAGGACTTCAGCTCTCGTGTCCCGGACGCGCGAAGCGCGAGCCGGGACCTAGGAGGCCATAGCACTCGCTGCCAGATGGGCCCCGGCGCTGCAGCGCACCGTCGAAGAGACGCTGCGCCGCGTCCGGGGCAGGTGAGAGTCCCCGCGCCGGGAGCAGGGGAGCCCTGTCCGGCCCAAGTTCCCGTTGCGCGCGTTCCCCCCGTGCGCTATCCGGCCGGAAACGCCTGAGGCGGCTTCGAAAATTTGCCGCGCCCGGCCAGCCAAACCCGAGGACGGAAACCGCCATGCCAGCCTATCGCTCCCGCACCACCACCCACGGCCGCAACATGGCGGGCGCCCGCGGCCTCTGGCGCGCGACCGGCATGAAGGATGGCGATTTCGGCAAGCCGATCATCGCGGTGGTCAATTCCTTCACCCAGTTCGTGCCCGGCCACGTCCATCTGAAGGACCTCGGCCAGCTCGTCGCCCGCGAGATCGAGCAGGCCGGCGGCGTGGCGAAAGAGTTCAACACCATCGCGGTCGACGACGGCATCGCCATGGGCCATGACGGCATGCTCTACAGCCTGCCGTCGCGCGAATTGATCGCCGACAGCGTCGAGTACATGGTCAACGCCCATTGCGCCGACGGCATGGTCTGCATCTCCAATTGCGACAAGATCACCCCCGGCATGCTGATGGCGGCGCTGCGGCTCAACATCCCCGCCGTGTTCGTCTCGGGCGGACCGATGGAGGCCGGCAAGGTGACGCTGCAGGGCAAGACCAAGGCGGTCGACCTGATCGATGCCATGGTCGCCGCCGCCGACTCCAAGGTCAGCGACGAGGACGTCAAGGTGATCGAGCGCTCGGCGTGCCCGACCTGCGGCTCGTGCTCGGGCATGTTCACGGCCAATTCGATGAACTGCCTCACGGAAGCGCTTGGCCTTGCGCTCCCCGGCAACGGCACGGTGGTCGCAACCCACGCCGATCGCAAGCGACTGTTCGTCGAGGCCGGCCACACCATCGTCGATATCGTGCGTCGCCATTACGAGCAGGACGACACTAGCGTGCTGCCGCGCAATGTCGCGAACTTCAAGGCCTTCGAGAACGCGATGACGCTCGACATCGCGATGGGCGGCTCGACCAACACGGTGCTGCATCTGCTCGCCGCCGCCCATGAAGGGCAGGTCGAGTTCACCATGCAGGACATCGACCGCCTGTCGCGCCGCGTTCCCGTGCTCTGCAAGGTCGCGCCCTCGGTCGCCGACGTCCATGTCGAGGACGTGCATCGCGCCGGCGGCATCATGGGCATCCTGGGGGAGCTCGACCGCGCCGGCCTGATCGACACGTCGGTCTCGACCGTGCACGCGCCGACCATGAACGACGCGCTGGAGCGCTGGGACATCAAGCGCTCGAAGAGCGAGTCTGTCCGCACCTTCTTCCGTGCCTCGCCCGGCGGCATCCCGACCCAGGTCGCGTTCAGCCAGGAGCGCCGCTACGACGAGCTCGATGCCGACCGCGAGAAGGGCGTAGTGCGCAACCTCGATCACGCCTTCAGCAAGGACGGCGGTCTTGCCGTGCTCTACGGCAACCTCGCGCAGGACGGTTGCATCGTGAAGACCGCCGGCGTCGATGCCTCGATCCTGAAATTCTCCGGCCCCGCCCGCGTGTTCGAGAGCCAGGACGCGGCCGTGGAAGGCATTCTGGGCGGCAAGGTCGTTGCCGGCGAGGTCGTGGTCATCATCTATGAAGGCCCGCGCGGCGGCCCCGGCATGCAGGAGATGCTGTATCCGACCAGCTATCTGAAATCGATGGGACTCGGCAAAGCCTGCGCGCTCGTCACCGACGGGCGCTTCTCGGGCGGCTCGTCGGGCCTGTCGATCGGCCATCTGTCGCCGGAAGCCGCCGAAGGCGGCAACATCGGTCTGGTCAGGACCGGCGATCGCATCGCCATCGACATCCCGAACCGCAGCATCACGCTGGAGGTCTCCGACGAGGAGCTCGCCAAGCGCCGCGCCGCGGAAGAGGCGAAGGGCGATTCCGCCTGGCAGGCGCTCGGCCGCAAGCGCAACGTCTCGACCGCGCTTCAAGCCTACGCTGCGCTCACCACCAGCGCCGCGCGCGGCGCGGTGCGCGAGGTGAAGCGGCGCTCGAAGTAACAGCGTCACGTGCGGGCGTGATCGCATGCACCGCGCATGGTCAACAAGTTCTGAACGGCCGGCGCAAGCCGGCCGTTTGCATTAAGGATGCCCCGACGAACTTCGGCAAAGCAAGGTTTTGCGGCGTATACTGGCAGCGACCTTCGCAAATCCATTTCGGGCAATTGGGGCACCACAAGAATGTCTCGCACTCTCGCTGTCGTTTTCTCCACAGCCGTCGCTGCGATTTCCATGACGACTGCTGCCTCCGCCGGCTGCTACAATTGCTACACGCCGCCGCCGTGCACGACCTGCTACCAGCAGCAATACGTGCAGCCGCAATACCGCACCGTCGATGAGACCGTGATGGTGTCGCCTGGAGCCGTCGTGGCGCACCGCGCGCCGGCGCAGTACCGCACCGTGATGGTGCCGCAGACCGTGATGGTGGCGCCGCCGAGCGTCCAGTACGAGCGCATCCCGCCCCAATACGCCACGCGCCAGCGCGTCGAGATGGTCCAGCCGGGGTATTCGTATTACGCGCCGGCGCAGATGGGGTGTGCGTCCTGCGGCGGCTACTGAGACGACGAAGCTACGAACAATTAGATGCGGCGCTCCTCACGGGGCGCCGTTTTTCTTTTGCGGCTGGCAAACGAGGCCCCGGAAACGGAAGCGACTCCAAACCAGGCCTCGCAACCAGCGACGCCCTGGACGACGTCGCCAGTGTCCGGGATTGCCGATAGGGCACAGGGTAAGGGAACAGGCTGACGCTCGCCTGACCGATCGGATGCCGGGGAAGGGGGCGGGCGCCAACTTCGCGTTGCCATGCGCCGTCGACTACGTTAAGCGACAGCCATTCCGGACTTGGAAGGGTGGCCGAGTGGTTTAAGGCACCGGTCTTGAAAACCGGCGTGCCCGCAAGGGTACCGTGGGTTCGAATCCCACCCCTTCCGCCAAAAGATCAACAAAATCAGTTAGTTAGTCTTTTTGGTTGGCTCCAGCGCACAATCGAACGTACAATCAGCGCGCGCTATCGCGAGCCCGACATTGAGTCAATCTGCCGCACGTTGGCAGCCCAGACCGAAGACCCGGTAGAGCGCGCCGCGCTGCTGGAGATCGCCGGCAACTACACGCGCCACCCGTAAATTTCCCAATGTCCCCACCCACGATAAGCAGTAGCTCGCGACGTTCGGGAGGTACTAGGAATCGACAATTTGCACAGCATGCACGATGCCGCTTTGATGGCGGCATGTCTCGTCCCGTTCGCATCCGTAAGCACGAAGCTGTGCCTCAGACCGGCAGCTACGAGATCTGCTTCGCCGATGGTCGGCCGAGCGTTTACATCTATTGGGACGATCTAGCCGGACGGCGCCTTGGGTCCGATCGGCTGACCGGGTCAGAAGCGCTTGAGAAGGCCAAGGCACTCGCAAGAGCGGAGATGGCCCGCTATCGAAAGACGAAATGAAGAAAGGCTGGGGGCGGCGGTTCGAATATCCGATTGAGGTGGCCGGCACAAAGTTGGTGACGCTGCTCGATGCCGGCGAGTACATCAGCGCTCTGCCGAAGAAGGAGCATCAGGCGCTCGAATGGCAAGCCGCGACGGAGGCGTTGATCCTGGTCGCAGAAAGCGGCGGCCCGACAATGTTCGCCCGCATCGGTCTCCTGCGGGCTTTGAACCGGCACTACGTCCCAGAATTAAATCCGAAGGGGAAAGAGCCGCATTGGGGCCGACGCAAGCCTAAGCGGGATCAATGACCGTCTGCGAGAAATGGGAAAAGCCGCAGCGTGGTTCCAGCCCCACTGCGGCATTCCCGGGAAACTTGAAATTGGTGGTTGGTACTAAAATCGCGCCGGTGTTCTCACAGTAGAACACCCCGTTCCGAAAATGGAGTCGGTACAACTACCGGAGTCCGGTTTTGTACGCATTGTTCCGTCCTCGGGAACATGGCATGGCTCGCTTTCCAGCCCCAATGCTCTCGGCTGCCAATCCAATTGCGGATTTGAGCGCCGGAGCCTCAAACGTGAAGGTCGCAGGAACGGCTAAGAAGCTGTTCCTGCGACCGACGCCGCGACGTTCCGCACGATCGGCACGGCGGCTGGACCTAAGCATATCGCGCGCCAACCTCGCCACGATCTTAGCCAATCATTTGCTCGGATTCTGTCAGTGTTGCTCGACGCGCCTTGGGGATTACGCGGCCTTGTGCTCGAACGCCCGCCGGCAGCAGCAGCACGGCGGGCCTTCTCATTCCACGGGTGCTGTACCTCTGCCACAGAGGCTAAGTTCCTCGCAAGGAACTGCATTTTCTTGGCGCGACGAAACACGGCTGAAACAATCCGGTGTTTTGCTGACGATACCGGGGCTGGCTTCATATTTTACTTAGACCTTTTTCACCCGGAATTTTCGACCGCGCTAGGCCGCAGCAGTATCCCTGCTGCGGCCTTCGTCGTGCCGCCTGCGGCTCTCGATAACGCCTAGGTAAACGAAACCGTTTTCCGCCTTGCGCGAAGCACCCCCGAAATGGTCCGGGTCTAACCTCCACTCATTAGCGAGGGGATTTCAAAATGATCACACTCAAAGCAATTGCGCTTGTTGTTGGCGCCGGATTTATCTTCGCAGCCTATTCGGGTGAGCTGGGCGCTGACGTGGTTCTCGCGATCGTCGCTTGCCTCTCATAACGAGAAGGCCCGCCAGCGTGACCGCTATTGCTCGTGAAGCGAGACTCAGTTCTCATTCCGATCATTGCGGCTAAATTGCTCGCGGGGGGCGTCGTGAACGGCGAAGCCGGATGCACGGTTTGTAGTCAAGCTCGACTGCTCAAGGGCCTTTTTCCGGTGGCAGAGGGCTATGAGTTGAAGCTCTATGAGTGCGCTAGCTGCCGCAGCACTATGTGGCTTGTCACCAGAGTGTCCAGATTTACCGCGTCCAAGCAGCAGAGGGGGAAGAAAAAAGCGGCTGCTGATGGGGCGGTTACTCCACAACTGAAAGGCGGCCCGCCAGCGTGAACCGGCGGGCCTCAGATCGTTAGCAATGGTGGAGTGGGAACGATGGCGCCGGTAAAACTCCGATCCCGCTGATCGCCGTGCCCGCCATCGCCAGGCGCAAACTGAGCTTGAGGCACAGCCGGCCTAGCAGAAGCCGGATCAGTCGCATGTGGGCTCCCCATGCCACGCGGCTCGGTAGTTGTCCTTCAGCTTGTCCAGCATTTCGGACAGGTGAAACACGGCAAAGCACAGCTCGGGGCGCGTGCCGTCGTCCGCCTCGGAGATCATTTGCGCGGTAAGGCGCCGGCGCGGTACAAATTGCGAGTGCGTTGGATAGATACATTTCATCAGTGAAGCGTGTGGCGGAAAACTTCGGCCTTCAACTGCGGGATTAATGGCTGCCGGTCACGCCAGCGGGGCCCTAGCACTCCCGGCGCTCTAATCCGCAATTGGATCGGCTGCCGGGAGCATTGGGGCTGGAAGCCAAGCGATGCCACTTTCGCCCTATACCAACAATGCGTACAAAACCGGAATCCGGTAGTTATCCGGAGTCCATTTTCGGAACGGGGTGTTCTACTGTGAGAACACCGGCGCGATTTAAGTACCACTTAATTTCAAGTTGACCGGGAATGCCGCAGTAGGGGCTGGAGCCACGCTGCGGCTTTTCCGTGGGCAATCAACCTCCGCGCACGTCCACGTTTTGCGCTAGACGACATTTTTGCGCCGCCTATGGCCGGGGGGGACGCGAGACGCGCGAACAGGCGCCTCGTGGGTAGCAATTTGGTCCCGCAGTTCATTCAGAAGCGTGGCGAGCGCAGTTGGATATGGGCAAGATTGGATTTGCAATCATCTTTGCTGCCGCTACGGCATTTGCAGCGGATCATCGCTGGAACGATGGACGCTATACACAAAGCACCATAGCTGTGGTTCGTGATGTGCAGCGTGCGATAGGTGATGCCCCGCCTTAGTGGCGGCCTTGATCATTGGTCCCTCTTCAGCTTGCGCCGGCCCCAATGCGGCTCTTTGCCCTTGGGGTTGCACCGCCTGTACTCCGGCGGGTTATACTCCTTCTTCGGCAAAGCGGCGAATGTACTCGCCGGCGTCGAGCAGCGCCACCAGCTTGCGGCCATCGGCACAGGGATGGGCTCCTCGAACCAGCGAGACCATATCACTCCAAGCGCAGCCTGCCGAAGGCGCGCGATTGCAACCCCTGATTCCTGGCGGTTGTGGTCTCAGCATGATATGATGATCCATATTTGCGTTTCGGAGGGAAAAGCCCGATGCGCCTTGCCTTGCCTTATCTTGGAATTTGTCTCTGCGCGTCACTCGCGGCGTGGTTCTCCTTCACGTTGATTTATTGACCGAGCCGATCATCGCCAGTTGTCAGCAGCCGCACGTAGGTACCGCTTTCGTGCAGCTCCAGCCAACCTTTCTAGACTGCGCACCTGATGGCGGCGGCGTCGAACTCCGTGCCGCTTCCCTTAAGCGTGGAGAGGAAGGGATACTTGATCTTGCCGATGTGGATGCGGCCATCCTGGACCGGCTCGATGCGGGCGGCGAGATTAAGTAGCTTGCGGGCCGCAGCTTCTGGATCTGCAAAGGGACGTTCAGCGGCGAACTTAGTCATGGTAGCTTCAACGCTCCTCACTGGGGTGAACCCACTTATAGGGTGTGACCTGCCTTGGCTCGGTTAGCTTGATCATGCGCGCAGGCGACGGTTGCGGGGTGCGGCAGGACCGGCATCTGAGCGGAGCTTCCAGTTTCGAGAGCGGCGTCTCTTTAGGCGGTCGGATGACGTCAAGGGGGAGGCTGGCATGTCCTACAGCAGGAGCACTCGACCTCCAGCCAGCCAAGCCCGCCGCTGATGCATTGGCCGATGGTGGGCGAGGGCTGGGCAGGGCCGCCGTACCACTCCATGCGGACGGACCAGGCTTCGGCCTCAGCCCGATCGGCTCCGCGGATAGCCTGCTGGGGCGCGCTCGCGGGCTCCCTGGGCAAGGATCTTTGCGCCCAATATGCGACCGCCCCAGATGACCTCTCGCGACTTGGTGCTCATGGCGGATTGATTCCGCGGGAAGCAGCCGGAGGCAAGCCGCTACGCCTAGAAGCAATGTGCGACGTGACCGTGGCCGCGAGGATGGGGAGGGCGGGGAGGACTCTCGGACTATCCACTCCATTGCGCGAAGGCGCGTCCGTTGGTGCGGCTTACCCGGCCTCGCTGCTTGCGGAAACGTTGTAACCGACCGTAGACGGCGTGGCGACTGCGACCCAAGCGCTCGCCGAGCTCGGTCGCAGTCATGCCCTCATCGTGTAGCGCAAGCAGTAGCGCTTCTTCTTCGGGCGACCACGGACGGACCTCTTGTCGATTGTTGGACATCGATTCATGCCAGCAAAAGCGCTGCGGAGCGTCATCGTACGTCAAGATCGTAAACGATAATCAGCAGGAGCCGAGAACGTCGCCTGACTTACGCTTGCAAACCTAGGGCACGTGTAACGTCGACCCAAGATAAGGGGTCCAGGGTGTGCCCGTGTAACGATCTGTAAGTATTGAGCATGCGAAATAGCGCATTTCTGCGCGTGATCAGTCCGACCAAGGAGATCGCCGTGACATCAGATAATGATGACGAGCTGGCTGTTTTGACGCGAGAGATCGCTGACATAGTGACCAATGTTCAGAGCCAAACAATCCTGATCGAGGTCCTTGAGCGAGACGGACACGACATATCCGACCTTAAGAGAGAGCTAGCCAAAGACCGGTCGGGCTTGGCAACACGGATCGCGAGGCAGTTTAGATTGCTTGAAATGGCTTCGGCCAATGAAGGACCCGAGACAGCCGCGTCAACTCAAGGATAACCATGTCGGATCGCCGGAAGATCGATCGTTTGGAGGTCGACTTAGCCGCCTACATTTTTGGAGATGGCGGCAGCCGACGTTGCCGCGTGTTCAATATCTCGGAGGACGGTGCTGGGATCGAGTTATCGACGAAGCTGCACATGCCTGCCACATTCAAGATGATGTTGGAAAGAGACCGTATCATCAGAGATTGCCGTCTTGTTTGGTCCAGTGATACTCGCATCGGCGTCGTGTTCAAACCCGATTGAATCGGCTCTGGTAGGTTGTCGGTGCCAGCCAAGTGCCTACTCGCGCGCGGGCCTTTACCGCGATGGCACTGCCCGGGTGATTCTTTGCTAGCGCGGCGCTTCACGGCTCGGTCCGAAACGACAGATGAGCGCGAACGCCAGCTGCGGCGAAGTAGCCCAGCGGCGCTGCGCGGATTCGCAGGGTGATGGCCTGCCGTCGTTCAGGCGTGTTGGCCGGACTGGCGCATCCTCTGATACGCCATGACCGCGGACACGCGGTTTGTCGCGCCGCACTTCTGCATGATGCTGCTCATGTAGTGCTTGACGGTCTTTTCGCTGATCTTGAGCTTGTCGGCGACCATCCTGTTGGTGGCGCCGCTCTCGACCTCTGCGATGATCTGGAGTTCGCGATGGCTGAGGCCGACCTCGATCGATGCCGCCTCCTTCTGTTGAACCGCCGAAAGTAGCCGCGCCGCGAACTCCGGCGAGACGAACGATGTCTCGTTCTTGAACACCGCCCAGATCGCCGCTTTCAATTCGCTCGCGCTGACACCCTTCAGGATGTAGCCATGCGCGCCCGCGTTCAGGGCGGCGATGCCAGTCTGCGGATCGTCGCAGGCAGTGAGTATGACGCAGTGCGTTCCGGGAAATTCGACGCACAGCTGCTTGAGAGTTTCCAGGCTGTCACCTGGTATTCCGAGATCGAGAACGAGGATGCTCGGGCGATGCGTTTTTGCGATTTCCAGCGCGTCTGCCGTTGAGGCGCCTTCGGCTACGACCTTGAAGCGAGCCTCCGCCCGAAAAACGGCGGCCAGTCCTTGGCGATAGATCGGATGATCGTCGACGATTGCAATAGTAGCCTGCTCACTGGAGTTTTCCATATGCGTACTCTCACAAATAAAAACGCTGCAGAAAAATGGCAGTCTAGAATGTTGCGAGCATAGGCCTCGTAAGGATAAAGTTTCAATCACTTTTGATGGGTCGGGCATCTCTCAGGTGTTCGTCGTCAGTTCCGGCGATGGAACTTCGGAGATGCAGCTCGCAAGAAATCTCCGTGCCTTGGCCCAGATTGGAGATCACGGAGAACGTCCCGCCCAGTGCTCTCACTCTGGAGGCCATACCCATAATCCCAAGACCTGATAGGGGCTTGGCGGTCGTGCCGGAAAAGCCGCATCCGCGATCGCGCACCGAGAGCCGCAGCGTCCCGGCGCAGTAATTAACCATTACGGTCTGGCGATCGCTCCCCGAATGCTTGAAGGCATTGTTTAACGCCTCCTGCGTCACCCGAACGACGCAGCGTACGGCGTCGCGAGGCAGTCTCTCAGGCACCCCGGTCATCTCGAAATCGACGATGGAGGCGGCGCGGCCTTCATGTGCACGTATGATTTTCCGGAGCATCTGAGCGAGGTCGCCGCTGTCACCAAGATCGGGAAGAAACAGATCGGCGGCGATCGCGCGCAGCTCCTTGAGCGCGTCCTGGAGGGCGCTCCGGAATTCCGTCAGGAGCGCTCGCGCTTTGGGTGTCCGGCCGCCCAGCTCCTGCTCGAGACCTTCGATCCGCAGCAGCGCGAAGGATATCAGCTGCGCGGGGCCGTCGTGGAGCTCGGTTCCAAGGCGGGTATGGACAAGATCGTCGATGCGGGCGGCCGTGCGAAGAGCATCTTCCGTTTCGGATTTCAGAATGTCGTTCTTCCGATGCAGCAATACTTTCTCCCGGAATCGCTGCTTGATGGCCGAGCGCTGCCTTTTGATCGTCGTGCTTCCCCGGTGGACGACGACGAAGAGGGCCAAAAGGGTGACGAGACCCACGGACCCGACCACCAGCCAGGCGCCGCGGATGGCGCTGGCCTGGTCGCGGAGAAGCGCGCCGGCGTCTTCGTAGATTTCGGCGACCGCGACGATCCTTTCCGTCTCGTTCTTGTAGAGAGGCAGGAACATCTCGTAGAGCGGCTTCGACAGAGAGCGTTCGAATTCGCTGTCATCATCCTGAAGGTCGGCCATGCCCGCACGAATTTCTCCTTGCAGCGAAGGCGTGAGGTCCGTCGCCGTAAATCTTCTTCCGATTAGCGCCTTTTGCGTGCTGTACACGATGGTACCGTCGCGCGCCCATATCTTGACGGAGGCGACATGCCGTCTGGATTTGAGCAACTCGGCGACGCCATCGAGGCGGCGGAGGTCTTCCGCACTAAGTGTGCCTCCGCCGTCCATCGACTGAACGTAGGGCTCCACGAAATTCGTCATGTACAGCGCGGCGGCGCCACTCGTTCCGCGCAGAACGCCATCGGCGATACGATTGCCGACCCATCCTCCGACTGTCGCCACAGAAAGCGACAGCACCAGCGACGACAGCAGTGCGAACTGCTCGAAGAGCGACCTTCGACTCCACCAGCGACGCAATCGAGGTCGGCGAATGCCGGTGGTTCTTCCGGTTGCCCTCGATGGGGCGTCTTCAGCGGCCGGCTCGCGTTCGTTGATTCTCAAGGAAGCAACTTCGATGCGACGAATGCGCCGATCATCTACACCGGCGCCAGAGGCTTCCTCACTTGGTGGATTCTTGGCGATCATTCTCTAGCAATGCCATCGATGAACTGATGCTCAAATAGCAGCATTATATGCTCCAATCGGATCGGCTTTCAACGTTCCGTATGAACATGGTGGAGATCGCACGCGAATCCATCGCCAGTCATTGGAAGTCACTCGTCGATTGCTTTCCACCGCCGATGGGCCGGTCTGCCGAAAGGCCCAGCTGAACTCGGACTTAAGTCCGAAGGCGGGGGCATTGGTCCCGCTGCGGCACGTTCAACCATCGCCGAGGGATTTTTTAGGCATCGGTTAATGCCTCCTAGGTCATGCGGCGCGGGCCGCAACGCACAATCCTCTAGCGGCAGCGCCTCCGCCCGCCTCGGCGACGTTCCCAACATCGGGGAAAGCCGGCCGACACCGCTCTAGCTCCTTGAGCGCCTCCTGCAAGACAGTGCGCAGCTGTTGCAGCAGCACACACCCACACGCCCACCCCGGCGATTGAATGTCATCACTAGGGAAAACGCCGCGCAAATGCCGGAATAGCGACTCTCATAAACCCGGATCTGGCGGACCAAAGGCCTCACCGCGTCGGACTTTGGTCGGATGGCCATATCGGACTTTCCTGCCTGCCGACTACCCCGTTCGGCCCCCAAAATTCGCTCGACTTCCGCACCTACCCGGGCCGCCCCGGGCGGTCATGATGGCCTCGAGAGAATCCGCCGACCGGGCAGCAACAGTCGACAGGCCCGCGTCGGAGCATCGTGCAACGTAAGGGAGACGGAACATGCCCTCTTCGAAGCCTTTCGTCATCACCATGGGCGACGTTAACTATCTGCTCGACCAGATGCGCGATGCGATAAAAATCGTGCGCTTCGACGCGAACGGTCAGCCGATCTATGGTTACGTGGACTCAGCCGGCGTCTCTCACGATCTCGGTTTGTTCGGCACCTTCGATCCGCTCGCCGTAACGGATGCGGTAACTGGGCTTTCGATTTACGACGGCGCGCGTGAGGCCAGTGGGTTCCGCCTTCCCACGGGCTTCTTCAACAACTTGGTGAGCGTCACGTCATGGACCTGGGGGGCAACCAACGACCCGTTCCCCCGCCTTACGGCCGCCGACTACAACCATTACGTCGAGCAGTCGCTAACTAATCCCGCACTCGCGACGTACGGGGCCGCGCATCCCTCGTTTGTGCCTGTCGCCGACAACAGCACCAACTACGCCGATCTGAACAAGACGGTCGTGGACTACACGCCCCGCATGATCACCCAGACGATCAGTTCGTCCTACGGGGACCACGCCACTGGCGTGGCGGAGAGCGCGCTGACTCGCATGGATGTGGCAACCGACACGATCACGGAGGTCGTCACGGCAAGGGACGGATCCACTTCCACTCAGACCGAGACGATCGTTCGCAACGTCAACACGCTGCCCGGCGATCCGTCCACGAGTGGCATCTTCACCCTGTTCGGCCAGTTCTTCGATCACGGCCTGGACTTCATCGACAAGGGCGGCCAGGGCTCCAAGATCGTGATTCCGCTGGCGCCGGACGACCCGCTCTATCGCGCGCCCAGCGGGCAGGACCCGGGCAACACCACGATCACTATCTCGCGGGCCACTCCGGACGGCTACACGGTGACAGACCAGCACGGTCGACCCGTCTCAATCGCCGGCCCCGACGGCCTCTGGGGCACGTCCGACGACGTCAAGGCACCAGGCGGCGACGGCGTCTACGGCACCGCCGATGACGTGCATGGTGCCATGGTCAAGCCGACGACCACAAGCTACACCAACCATACCTCGCCCTACATCGACCAGTCGCAGAGCTACGGCTCGAACACCCAGACGACCAACCTGCTGCGCGAATGGGTACAGGATCCCAATACGGGCGTGTACCGTCCGGGGGCCGAACTGCTCGATGGCCACCGCACCCAAGCCTATAACAGCCAAGTCTTTGACGACGCGAGTCCCACCGGACTAGGCGTCGGCACCACCACCCGCACAGTGCCCACCCTCAACGAGATGCGCGAGCACATCCGGGAGACCGGCCGCGCCGACCTGACGTGGGATGACATAAACAATCTGCGGGCCCGCGACGACCATGGCCAAGTGGTCGACACCAACGGCGCTGCGGTAGGCGGCTTCGTCTACACCGGCGAGGCGCTGCTGCTGGACATGAACCCGCGATTCGATACAGCGCGCCTCCAGCCGAACGACGGAAACGCCGCCACGGTCTGGGATACCAACGAAGCCGCAAAGGTCACTACGGCGATCGCCTACATGAACTCTCATATGGCGGACGTCGGCCGCTCCGGCGACGTGCTGGGTTTCGCCATCGACCCGCAGACTGGACTCAACGCGCTGCAGCTTACCCTGGGCTCCTCCCTCAACATGGGGCCGGGAAGCACGCTACCGGCAGGCACCGTGCTCCACGGCGCCTTCGCGCTGGCGCCCTGGGTCAACTTCTCTAATTTCAGCATCACCGTTACGGATCAGGGCTTCTACGGCGCGGTCGGCGAGATCATGATGGCCTCTGTTGGCGACCACTACATCGCCGGCGACGGACGTGCCAACGAGAACTTCGGCCTGACTGCGCTGCACCACGTGTTCCACGAAAACCACAACGTGCAGCTCGTCAACCTGGAGAACATGATCCTGACCTCGCCGGACGCCACGGCGCGCCACGATTATCAGCTGGGCGTCGACGACGGCCATGGCGGATTCTTCCACGATCAGGCGGGTAACTATACCCTGACCGACCAGAGTGGAGTCGCGGTCGCCTCGATCGACAAGGTCTCCTGGGACCCGGACAAGATGTTCGAGACCGTGAAGCTGATCAATGAAATGGAATACCAGCACACCGCGATCGACCAGTACGCGCGTCTGGTGACCCCTGACCTTCCCGAGTTCGTCACCTATGATAGCGACATCAACGCGGACATTTCGCTGGAATATTCGCAGGCCGCCTTCAGGTTCGGCCACTCCCAGCTGCGCGAGACCATCGACTCCATCGATCCCAGCGGAATGGTCACCAAGTTCGCGCTGGAAGGCGCGTTCCTCAATCCGGAGCAGTTCGCCGCCGTTGGCGCCTCCAACATCCTGCGCGGCATGTCCCAGCAGGTCTCCAACGAGGTCGACGAGTTCGTCACGCCAGCGATGCAGCAGACCCTGCTGGGCCAGGCGCTGGACCTCGGCGCCATCAACATCGCGCGCGGCCGCGACGTCGGCATGCCGACGCTCAACGAGGTGCGCAAGCAGCTGCACGACGCGCTGGTCGCGGAGCGCGCCGCCGATCCGAACACGCCTCACCACTCCAACCTGATCGTCGACGCTCTCAACCCGTACACTAGCTGGGCCGAATACGGCTCCCAGATGCAGCACCCGGAATCGCTGGTCGATTTCATCGCTGCCTACGCCTTCGACGGCGACTTGACCAAGGCGCAAGAACTCATCGACATCGAGAGCGGCGTGATCGTTTCCGGGTCGGGAGCGCACGGATACACCATCGACGATGCGATCGGATTCCTCAACAACAACTACACCGGTCCGAACGCAGAACTGGCGACCGGCGAGGGCGCGTTCAACAACATCGACTTCTGGATCGGCGGCCTGGCTGAACTCCACGTCTTCACCGGTCAACTCGGCACCACCTTCAACGCCATCTTCGAAGACCAGATGGAACGGCTGATGGACGGCGACAGGTTCTACTACATCTACCGCCTGCAGGACTCCCTCAACATCGACACCGACCTCGGCCACGCGATCGTGACCGAGCAGTTCAAGGACATCATCGAGCGCACCACCGGCGTCATGCACCTCAACGGCGACGTCATGGGCTATTCGGACAGCACGCTCGAACTGGCGCGGAAGGTGATGCCCGGGACGGCGCTGACCGCCGTGCGCGGGCAGGACATCTTGGACATCACGGGCAACCATGTGATGGCCAACCAGGGCGATCTGCAGTACGACCTCGGCCACAACCTCATCATGCAGGACTACAAGACCGCCCACGCCTATGGCGATGTCCTGGCGGCGAACGATGCCAACGGCATCCACATGGGCATCTACTCCGGGGTTGGCGGCGGAACCGCCGGCAACGGCACGGTCCTGCACAAGAGCAACACGGATCTCGGCTTCGTCAACCAGGCCTACATTGCCGACTTCCGGCCCGACTTGGGCGAGAATCCCGACGGCACGCCGGCCTCCGGCTACAACTCCCATGAGACGCTCGCGGGCACCGACTACAACGACTGGATCGACGCCGGCAACGGCGACGACACGGTCTACGGCGACAAGGGCGACGACGTTCTGGACGGCAAAGCCGGCGCCGACCATCTCTATGGCGGCGACGGTCAGGACGTGCTTTACGGCGGCGACATCGAGGACTTCCTCGACGGCGGCGAGGGCGACGACATCATCTATGCAGGCACCAGCGCCGGCGCGCTCGACGTCGTGATCGGCGGCGGCGGCAACGACAAGCTCTACGGCGAAGCCGGCATCGACGAGATCTACGGCGGGTCGGGCGATGACTACATCGACGCCGGCGGCGACACCGACCTAGCATTCGGCGATAGCGGCAACGACATCATGTTCGGCGGCGACGGGCCGGACGAACTGCGCGGCGGCCTCGGCGACGACATGCTGAGCGGTGGCTCGGGTGCGGACGTACTCAAGGGCGAGGGTGGCGACGACCTCCTGTTCGGCGGCATCGGCCAGAATGCACTCAACGGCGACAGCGACGAGCTGCTCGGCGACGTCGGCTTCGACATGTCGGTGTTCTCCGACACCAACATCGTGCTCGATGCGGCCGCGGACCTGCGCAACCAGAACCTGGTAGCGGCCGGGGGGGCCGCGCCCTACAATCCGTTCAGCCAGCTCTGGGCTGACCTCGAGGGCGTGGTGGGATCGAAATTCGCCGACAGGATCATCGGCGACGACGGCGACAACTGGCTGATCGGCGGCGGCGGCAACGATACCTTCGGCACAACGTTAGCGAACACCGACGGCCTCGTCGGTAGCGGCGGCAACGACGTCATTATCGGCGGGCACATCCGCCTCGACACGTTGATCGGCACCTACGGCGGCTATACGGACGGCTTTGATGCCAACGGCAATGCCACTCACAGCGTGACGGGGACCCTCACTGGCGGGCTCTTAGCCAACAGCGGCGCCGGCATCCACACGGAACTGTTCGCCAAGCACTACACCGACCTGTTGATGAGCGAGCGCAACAAGGACCTCGTTCTGGGCAAAGATAGCGGGGCGGACGGTACCTCGGACACCGTCATCCTCAGCGGTAACCGGCTCGACTACTCCATCGCCGCTATCAACTACGCCAGCGCCCACGAAGGCGCCGTGGTCGCCTACAAGATCACCGACCATGGTGGGCTCAATCCGGACGGCTCAGCCCGGGCGCCGAGCGACGGCACCGATCTGTTGATCGGAATTCACAAGCTGCAGTTCGCCGACGGCACTGTCGACGTCGACCAACTGGTCAACATTCCCGCCACCGGTGCGCCGGTCATCTCTGACTCGACCCCGACCGAAGGACAGCAGCTGACGCTCGACATCAGCAGCATCCAGGACGGGAACGGCTTCAATCCGGCGGCTCTGCACTATCAATGGCAGTCTTCGCCGAACGGCACGGCATGGAACGACATTGCGGGCGCCACCAACGCAGCCTTTACCCCGCAGGACGTTTCGATCCTCGGTTTCAACGGGCTCGACGCGCAGGCCGGCCTGCAACTCCGCGTCGTCGCGACCTTCACGGATGCGGGAGGACACCCGGAAACCGTGATCTCGAATCCGACCGGCCCCGTCGGCGCGAACTGGTCCTCGCCGATCCAGGCGACCTTCAACGGCACCGCCGGCAACGACATTGCCAACGGTTCCAACACCATCTTCGGCTTCGGCGGCGCCGACACGCTGAACGGCAACGCCGGCGACGACATCCTCAACGGCAATGGCGGCAATGACACCATCAACGGCGGGGCAGGCAATGACACCATCAACGGCGGTGCCCAGACCGATACGGCCGTCTACGCCGGTCCGGTCGCCAACTTCACCCTTGCGGCCACGACCGCGGCCATCACCGTGACGGACAACACCGGGGCGGAGGGCACCGATACCGTCAGCGGCACCGAGCAACTCCGGTTCAACGGCGTGAACTACGGCGTCGTCACGGGTACCAACGCCAACAACGCCAACCTCAACGGAGCGGCGGGCACGCCCGGATCGCAGGCCATCTTCGGCCTCGACGGCAACGACACCATGAACGGCGGTGCTGGCGACGACTATATCAACGGCGGCTCCGGCGCAGACACCGTGACCCAGACCGGATCGACCGGCGGGCATGATTTCGTCGATGGCGGCACGACGGCGCTCGACATCAACGGCCGCGACACCACGCCGGATACCTACGTGCTGAACGGAGTAGCCGGTGCCGAGACCTTCAGTATCTATTCCAACACCGACGACTGGGACGGTGCCGGGTCAGGGACGGCCAGCAGCGCAGCGCATTTCGGCTTCACCGGCCTGAATGCGAACACGGAGATCGTCGTCGCCCGCAACGGCGTGGTGATCGCCGAACTCGACAACATCGAGGAGATTGTCATCAATGCGGCGACCGTCACGTCGCCAGGCGGCGTCCCCCCGGGCGGCACCGGCACCATCGGTGGCGACACCGTCCAGGTTGTCGGCAATTTCACCGGCACCAGTTTGAACTACAGCACGATCACGGTGAACGGCGGCGCGGCCGCCGACACGGTCGACATCTCCGGACTGACGTCGGACCACCGCATCGTGTTCCACGGCGGGGGAGGTGACGATCAGGTGGTCGGGACGCTGCGGCCGCAGGACGTGGTCGACACCCAGACCGCTCAGCCTCCGGGCGACCAAGGCGGCGGCCAAGGTGGCTCCGGCGACGACGGCCAGGACGGCAACTCCGGCGGCGACGATCAGCATTGTTCGTCGGGCGACCATCAGCACGACGGGCAGGGCGACCCGGACACGCCGCAACCTCCGGCGGTCAACCCGGGCATGGCTGAGGGCCAGATCGGAACCGCAGCCGCCGACGTGATGGTCGGGACGACCGGCGACGACGTCCTCAGTGGCCTCGACGGCGACGACGTGATCCTCGGCAACGACGGTGCCGACACGCTGAAGGCCGGCGCCGGAGACGACCTGGTGAAGGCCGGCGCAGGCGACGACGTGGTGTTCGGCAACGACGGCAACGACGACCTCTTCGGCGGCGCCGGACGCGACCTGATCACCGGCGACGGCGGTGACGACCGCCTGTTCGGCGACGCGGGCGACGATGCCCTGGAAGGCGACGCCGGCAACGATACCGTCTACGGAGGGGCCGGCAACGACCGGATCATAGCGACCGTCGGCGACGGCAACGACACCTACTTCGGCGACACCGAGGAAGACACGCTGGACTACTCGGCGATCTCGGCCAACATCACGGCCGATCTCGGCAACGGCATCGGTCAGCACGGCAGCGTCGCGAGCGCGCAGAGCGGGACCGACCAGATCTTCGGGTTCGAGGACTTCATCGGCGGCTCCGGCAACGACACCATCGTGGCGAGTTCGGTGGCGAACGTCATGGACGGCGGTGCAGGCAACGACACCTACGTATTCGGCTCCGCGGCAGACGCCAACGGCGATACCATCGAGGGTTTCCAGCCGGGTGACAAGATCGACCTGTCGGCCATCGACGCCAATACGGGGACGGCCGGCAACCAGTCCTTCGTGCTGTTCGCCGGCAACGTCTTCACCTCGGCCGGACAGGTCATTGTCACGCAGGAGGTGAAGGACGGCGCGGAGCACACCTTCGTCTCCGGCAACACCAACGGCGACACCGCGGCCGACTTCAAGATCGATCTCGGCGCCGGCAATCATGCGCTGACCACCTCGGACTTCAACGGCGTGCACTAGCGCAACCGATCATAACCACCCGGGCGAACCGCCGCCCGGGTGGACGACGTCACTGAGGCCAAGGGCAGGGCAGCAACGATGAGCAAGAACCCGAAGCGAAAGAATTCGACGGAGAATCCGATCGGCAGCTACCGCGGCATCGGTTTTGTCCTGCTGGGGGTGTCCGGAATCATCAACCTGCTGGCGCTGACCGGCTCGTTCTACATGCTGCAGATCTACGACCGGGCGCTGACGAGCCACAGCATCCCGACCTTGGCGGCGCTCTCCGCTCTCGCCATCGGGCTCTATCTGTTCCAAGGCATGTTCGACATCCTGCGCTCGCAGATACTGGTGAGGCTCGGGGCCCGTCTGGACGCCAAACTGGCGCCCTTGGCGCACTACGTCGTGATCGAGATGGCTCGATACGGCTACTCGACGTCCGAGGCGCTGGAGCGGGGGCGCGACGTCGACGTCGTGCGCGGCTTCCTCGGCAGCCAGGCTCCGATAGCCTTCTTCGACCTGCCGTGGATGCCGCTATTTCTCGGCTTCGTCTACCTGCTCCATCCGGTGCTCGGGCTTGTCACCCTTGCCGGCGCGGTGGTTCTGATGTCGCTCACGGTGGCGACCGAATTGCTGACGCGGCGGGCCGGCAAGGAGACCCACCAAGCCGCGGTGCAGCGCTCCACGCTGGCGGACTCGCACGCGCGCAACGCCGACATCCTGCGCGCGATGGGGTTCGGCGGGCGCGCCGTGACAAGGTTCGAATCGGCCAATGCCCGTCATCTGGCCCTGCAGACCCGAACCAGCGACATCAGCGGCAGCTTCGGCGGCATGGCGAAGGTGATGCGCATGATGCTGCAGTCGGCGCTGCTGGGGCTAGGCGCGTTCCTCACCATCAAGGGTGAGCTTTCGGCGGGCGCGATCATCGCCTGCTCGGTGGCTTCGGCGCGGGCACTGGCGCCGATCGATTCGGCCATCGGCAACTGGAAGGTGATCGCCGCAGCGCGGCGCAGTTTCAGCCGCCTTAAGCAGACGCTCGCTGCGGCAGAGGACGGCAGCCACGTCCTGCCGCTTCCCAAGCCCTGCGCGACCCTGAAAGTCGAAGGCATCACCGTGGTCGCACCGGGCAGCGGCACCGTGCTCGTCGGCGACGTCGGCTTCGAGCTTAAGGCGGGCGAGGCGCTCGGCCTGATCGGCCCCAGCGGTGGCGGCAAGACCTCTCTTGCAAAGGGTCTCGTCGGCGTTTGGCCGCTGCTCAGGGGCAAGGTCCGGCTGGACGAGGCGGACCTCGACCAGTGGCGCGCCGACGCGCTCGGCGAGCACATCGGCTACCTGCCGCAGGACGTCTCGCTGCTGGACGGCAGCATCGCGGAGAACATCTCGCGGTTCGAGACCGAGCCCGATGCCCGCAAGATCATTGCCGCGTCGAAAGCCGCAGGAATCCACGAGATGGTCACGCGTTTGCCGGACGGCTACCAGACCGAACTCGGGCCGTCGGGCACGGCGCTGTCGGCCGGCCAGCGGCAGCGTATCGGGTTGGCGCGGGCACTCTACGGCGACCCCTTCCTCGTCGTGCTCGACGAGCCGAACTCGAACCTCGACGCACCGGGCGAGGCGGCGCTCGGGGACGCCATCGAAGGCGTCAAGGCGCGCGGCGGGGTCGTCATCGTGATCGCGCACCGTCCGAAGGCGCTGGCGGCGGTGGACTACGTCGGTGTGGTCCAGGGCGGCAAGCTGGTCGCATTCGGACCGAAGGACAAAGTAGTTGGCGCTCCGGCGGCGCCGATACCGTTCCCCGCCGCGGCGACGGCCTGATGCGGGAGGTGGCCATGGACGATCGGCTGTCGTTGGGAATTCCGGACCGCAGCGCGCTCGACGCGCCGGCACGCCGCTTTGCCCTTATAGAAGAACGGTCGCGGGTCAGTTCCATCGTGCCGGCCGTCCTGATCGCATCTTGGGGACTTCTGCTGAAACAGGTGTTCGGCGAGGGCAAGGAGGAGGGACATCAGCCGAAGCAGCCGGACTCTCCGGAAGCGCCGAGGCAGCCGGAAGCGGATACGTCGCCCGCGGCGTCAACCGCGGTGGAGCGAAGCTTAGGATCGTCCGAATTAGTCCGCGCCTTCGGGCTGCAGGCGGTGTCCATGAACGAGGCGTTCGAGCCGGCAGTCGATTTGGATAAGCTCGGGTTCGCCAGAACCGAGGGGCCACGGCTGTCGCTGGTCCCGGCGAACCAGAACGCGCCGGCTGCCGCGCATGCACAGCCGCGGGGTGCAGAGGGCACACCGGCTGCCGGCGGAGGCGGGGGTGGTGGAG
>NZ_JBVVPL010000011.1:0-145487 GCF_055807615.1 Bradyrhizobium sp. MV1.5
CGTTGTAGACCAATCCAACGGACCCGGTCGGGCCTCTCAGTTCCGATGATTGCCTTCCATGCGTGATCCGGCCATCGACCCCGACGGAGCGACATCGTCTCGCATAACGACGATGCTCATGCAGCCCTTCGTGTTTATTGGCCGTCGGAGGGCCGAGCTGAGCTCGCACGTCTACTTGAGCTGCGCATGTAGCGAGACATGGTCGAGTTCGCCTTCCCACCAGGACACAAATACCGCGGCAACACCGTTCCCGATGATGTTGGTAAGCGCGCGCACCTCGCTCATGAACTTGTCGATCGAGAATACGATCGCAATGCCCGGAACAAGCTCAGGACTGACCACCGTCAACGTTGCCGCCAAGGTGACGAAGCCGGCACCGGTAACACCGCTTGCGCCCTTCGAGGTGAGCATCGCCACAACCAGTATCGTGAGCTGCTGGCCGAAGTTGAGATCGACCCCGAGCGCCTGTGCGATGAACAAGGTCGCCAACGTCATGTAAATGTTGGTCCCATCCAAATTGAAAGAGTATCCGGTCGACACCACTAGCCCCACGACCGGCTTGGAACAGCCCAGCCGTTCGAGCTTTTCCATCAGCTGCGGCAGCGCGCTTTCGGACGACGACGTTCCGAGCACGATCAGCAACTCATCCTTGATATAAACGATGAACTTTAAGATAGAAAAGCCGACCAAGCGCGCGATCAGGCCAAGCACAATGCTCACGAAGAGCCCGGCTGTCACATAGAACAGCGCAACCAATCCGATGAGTTTACCCAGCGCGGAGGGTCCGAATTCGCCGATAGTGTAGGCCATCGCGCCGAACGCCCCGATCGGCGCGGCCTTCATCACGATCCTGATGACACCAAACACCGCGTGTGCGGCATCGTCGACCAGACCGCGCATCCGCTCACCCGGCTCACCAAGCGCCATCAGCGAGAACCCGAATAGGATGGCAAACAGCAGCACCTGTAGCACGTCGCCTCGCGCAAGGGCGCCAACCACGCTATCAGGAATGATATTGAGAAAGAAATCGACCGCCTTCTGCCCTTCCGCCGTCTTGACGTAGTTGGCTACCGCCGCGGCATCAGCCCTGGGAGCGAGCCCATGACCGGCGTGAACGAGATTGCCCATCACGAGACCCAGGACGAGCGCGAAGGTTGATACGATCTCGAAGTAAAGCAGCGCCTTGACGCCGACTCGACCGACCTTCCGTGCATCCTGAACATGCGAAATTCCGGAGACAACAGTGCAGAAGATGATCGGCGCGATCACCATCTTGATCAGCTTGATGAACCCATCACCAAGCGCTTTGACCCAGCTACTCGTCCCCACAGCGGGCCATAGCCAGCCAACGAGAATGCCAATCAGGATCGCTATGAGTACCTGGACGTAAAGCACTTTGTACCAGGGCCCAGATTTCCGGAACAGGGCGGCGGCTTTGGCAGAGCGACGCTGACGCTGATTGTACATCATGCTCGACCCGGCGCCGTGCTCGCAAAGAGGCTCATTGAAGATACAGCTTCGCTCAGTGTTCCTTCACCGGCGGGCGCAGGGGAATGTGACGGCTCCGAACAGCACAGTCCAGAGCCACGGACTGGCGCCTCTCCCGAATCGGCTTGCCGTCCAAGCGGAACGAAGTTCTGAACCGCTTCCGACAGCAGCGATAGAAAGTTGAGAAAGCTTCCTTGAGAGCTGGAAAGCATCAGCATCACCACCCATTTCTCTTTTTAGTTGTTCGAAGATGCCATCCGGCATCTTCTAGGACGTCAATCTTAGCAGCCGCCGACTATCTTCACTTCAGCAGGCACTCTCGCCGCTATCGCGTCGGAGCGCGACCAACCTTGAGGAAACATTCGCCATAAAGAACTTATGGTGGTGCGGCCTCGCCTGCGTTCACCGGCTCGCGGCTCCTGTCCTCACTTCATGTGAATGCCCGGACATTCCCAAGAGGCTTCGATTTCGACCGCAAAACCACGAGGCCGAAAAGACATGCCAAGCAGCATTGCTCACGCTGCCTCCCTTGGCGATCTCGGTTCCGGTTTTTCGAGAGCCGTGTCTTGCGGGGCTGAACAGCACTCCTCGTAAGAGAGCTTTTCACTCCTGTAGCTCGCCAAAGCCTGGAGAGAGCACTGCACGACGTCCCGTTTCGCTAGATCCGGGACAGGCGCTGCATCCAGCCACCTCAGCGCCACCTCGACCAATTCGATCGCGCGGTCCCTCTTACCGGTCTCGTAATAGTACTGAGCGACCGCCCCGTACGACAGGAACTTCGCGCCGTCGCTGCCTCGGGGCGGATTCGCCGCCAGGATGTGTTCGGAGAGCTCCTTGCCCATGGCAAAGCGCTCCGCATGCGGAAAATCGGAGTAGTCTTTCGCGGGGTCGAACAGTTGGCGGATCGCGACGCTCATCCAAACCACGGACTTCTTCTCGATCGCGTCGCGAACTAATTGGCGCAACACCGGCAGGCCAGCCCCCAGGTCGCGTATCTTGTGAAGCAACAATTCCACGTGAAGCCCACGGAAGGTGACCTCGTCCGGCATCGCCGCGAGGGCCTCCTCGATAGCTGAAAGGGCTGTCGGCCAATCCTTTCTCTTCATGGCGGGCTCAAGTCTGGCAAAGATCGGCTCCACCAGAGCTCTCTTCTGCGATAGTTCACGCTTTCTGCGTCGGCCCGTGCTTGTCCTTTCCGCATCCAGCGCTTTGGCTTCGTCGCTCATTGCCCAGGATCCGTTCAGAACTTTGGGCAAGGCATGATCGAGCTGCGTCGGATGACCAATAAAGGCGATGTGGCCGTCACGGTCAACGACGAATGACGTGGGAATCCCGACAGAAAAGCTTGGATCCAGCCAAAGCTTGTTCATTTCGCCGGCGTAGTCGAATGCGATCGCGTAGTTCAGATTTGACAAGCTTTTTGTCAACCAGGCGTCCAAGCTGGCTCGCGCTTCATTTTCCGTCGAAGCTTGTTCGTGAGCCGCGATGCCCACCACCTCAACTCCGTTGTTCCTGTATTTGTCTTGCAGGACCACCAGATTTGGCATCGAGGCGATACATGGTCCGCACCACGTCGCCCAAAATTCGAGGATATATACTTTCCCACGCTCGAACTTTCTAACGGGCTGGCCGCGTAGCCAGTTCTCCACCTTGATCGAGGGGGCCCGCGAACCGACGCTCAGCAGGTTCGCCGCACCGACTTGACTTGCGCTCTCAGTCAGACTGGTCATTGCTCAAATTCGCTTTACCTGGCTCTGCGGAGAAAATAGCAAGTTGCATGCCAGCCAGCGCTCATTGAAATTACGCATTTTTCTATCACTCCTGTCGAGCTTGCGACGCATGTCGCATATCCGACCAGCTGCTTGGAGCTTCTCAGGCAATCAGTCGGTCGGAGGTTCTTGACGCGCCTGTTGACCGACGAGGCGGGAAGTCAGGCAGCGCAAGGTCGAGTTCACCACTCCACGTCCTGATCGGCTTCCAGGATGACCATTTCGGCGCTCGGGATACGACGTGAACTGACCTGCTTTGGCCCGTCGACTTGCGCTTGAGTGCGATCTGAAATTTCCAATGTAACTTTTTGAGCCAAGGGGGATTGAGGAATAGTGTCCTTCCTTTGCCGGCTATTGCTCGAGAATTCACCCCGTCCCGTACTGGACGAGGAAAGCCCACCCAAAATGCAGAACTTGAGCACCTGCACATTCCGATCGATGGCCGCGTAAACAAAAGCATCCATAGGCGGCCCGATCCAGGAAACGCTCAAGAGCCGCCTGGGCGACGACGCTCTCGCGCATCCTCGGGCGGTCAGCAAAATGCTGTCTGAAACTTGAACCGCTATCTTTCTGGTCCGCGGAGCTTCGCTTGGGCTCAGCTGCGCGTCCACCTCAGCTTCATTCCGACTTGAGCTCGCGTTTTTTGCGGCGCTCGGCGCCAATCTGCATACTCCAGCTTGCTTCTCTCTGCGAAAGCATGATGGAGCTGCTGGCGTCGATCGCGCCGCGATTTCTCAACCACTTTGCATTCGACACGCTTCCAACGATCACGGCAACACACTGCAGCCCGTCGATAAAGGGGGGGCCTTCGAACAGCCTCGGTACCAATGCGGTGGAAAAAGCCTGCACATAGGAGAACTATAGTGGACAGGCTAAAGCGCATGACTGAACTCGTCGCTGAAAAAACATCGATAGATAACGAGGTTAAAACGCTGAAGGAGTAGATCACTCACGAGACTGCGGCACTCAAGAACCCCGCGCGACGCGCAAGAAGAAAGGGAGCGAGCTCCAACTGGTGAGCCAATGAGTAAGGTCACCCTTGAAGGATCGGACAAAAGAGAACTGCCATAAGCGACCTTCTCTGGTGTCCCGAATGCCGTCACTCTCGCATTAGCGAAGAACACTCCTGGCCCTTCGTTCAGCGCTGCGAAAGATGCGGAACCGAGTTGGAGGACGATGCGCCGCCTCTCGAAATCGATTTCAGAGAAGTCGATTTCGGCTACAATGTCGAAGAAGAAGAGGACGACGGAGAAGCCGAGCGGGACGAAGCTGAGGGCGACGAAGCCGGCGCGCAGTAAGAGGAGGAGCCGCGCGAATGCGGCTCTCTTTTTGGTCTTACTTGAGTTACGCCACGGATTTAACGTCTAAGAATATGCAGCATTCCCAGGCGATCACCGGTCATGCTCATTCGTACCGGCGCTGCCCTGTTTCGGTGGCCTCGTTCGAAGCCAAGCAACGTCGGGCCCATTCGATTTGTGCGTCGGTAGCGCCGTGATTACGAGCGTACATCTCGGCCACGGTGCCGAATATTTGCGCGACGTAGTATCTGACCTCGCTGCATGATACCGCGATGCGGGTCTGTAGTGACGCGAAGCGAAGGCTTCGGAGCCCAGGGGCATCAGCAGCAACGCAACAATAGCCCCCGCGCGTACAATCATTCCCCCGCCCCCTGTCTGCTTCCCACGGAGAGCAGGTCTGAGTCGCGCACACGACGCAAATTAAGAATCGCGCACTGGTCAAAGCGCCGGGAAACTGTTGCGCCAATGCTTCGGTGTTGCAGATAATGGCTGCAGATGCAGGTGTTTTGAAGCGGCCTGGACGCGGCTTCGCATCAATGTCGACGCGGGGACGCGCGATCGTTGCATTGAAAGGTAGCTATCACCGCCGAAGAACTCTCCTTCTCCGCGCGGCCTTCGGGATACGCCGACCAAACCTTCTCGCGTTAGCGGCTTGCAGGCGACGCCTAAGCGTCTGCAGTTGCCCGAATAGTGCGATGAGCTCCTCGACCCGTTCACGCAGAATAGCCGAATACTTGTAAACCTGACCTCGATTACTCATTACTGCCTCGAACAATGACCAACAATATGCACGCCGCAACGGGAAGAGTATGCAATCGGAGGTAGGACCACACAAGCCCCAAAAGACGGTAGCGTGAACTTGGAAGGCCCCAGACACCGGTTGTCGCTGCGCGTTGCTTTCGCTTTGTGTTTCGGGTCAGCTCCGTTCGAAGGTTCAGTCGATTGACAAGGCTGCGGCGGCGATGCTGCAATACAAGAACGGGCACACGCGCCGGCACCGGTGTGGCGGTTACTTCCCTACTGATGGGTCTGGTGCTCGCTCAAGAGGCGTGCGAGGCTTGCCCAGCCCCATGGTCCCGGAGGGAGCCTCGCCACCAGCTGTGGTGCTCCCAACCCGCTCAAAGGTCGTGACGAATGCCGCGAACGCCGCGACTATCACGGCAATTGCGAACAACAGGATCACAGGGTCGGGATTCGCTCAGTACTCATGAGCAACTCCACTCAGGCGGCCCGGCAGCTGAGCAGCGCCCCAAATAAGCCGCGCACTGCGGCGTATCAGCTTTCGGTCGAGAGCTTCGGGCCCAGCGCTCTCTAAATTATCACGTGCGCTTACAAACCGCGCAGTTTATTGTAGATTCAAAATATTTGTTGGTCAAACCGGGGCGTTGCTTCAGATGGTCGGGGCAAATGCTTCCTCCGCACCGGATTGACGACAACGCGACTGCAGCGTGCCGTGAAGTCATCGCTGTTACCCCGGCGCGGAACATTCGGCGTATTTAGCGCGTAGGGCTTGCGCTCGCGCTTTGGTTGCGATCTGATGCCCGCTTTCTAGATATGGCATTTTGCGCCGGAGGATTTCATGTCAGTAGCGGCCGACGCGGCAGAAGCAATCATGCGGGTGATTCGTCGAGAGCTCGCAGACGTTCAAAACCACATCGAGATAGGGAGACTGAGGAAGCGCAAGCGCGCTCGATGACGCCATTCGCAAGTTGAAGCGGATAGCGAATGAGTTGGGATGAGGGTATGGATCGAAATCAACGTCGCCTAGCGAAGAAGCAAGCGCCAAAAGCCGTCGCGCGGGATCGACCCATCCGCGCTCAACGAGTTTATTGTCGCGGAGTTGGCGCGACAGATTCATGGCCATCTCGGTCGCGCCAAGCAGAGCTTCAGCGTCGATGAAACGCTGGAGTATTTGTTCTCGAAGACCGATTTGACGGTGAAGGGTATGGCCGACATTCCTATCGCTTGCGGTCGCGGATGCTCCCACTGCTGCAACATTTGGGTGAGCGCCACAGCACCTCAAGTCCTTTTTCTTGCAAAGCGTCTATCGTCGCAGGCCGGCGCTCGCGTGCGGGAGGCGCATGAAATCACCAAGTCGTTCTCGCACGAGCAACGACCCTACAATCCTCACCCGTGTCCTCTCCTCGAAGCTGATGAGTGCTCCGTCTACCAGGGCCGACCCCTGTTTTGCAGGCTGCCTTCGTCTGCCGACGCAGAGATTTGTCGGCGCTCGTACACCAACGTCACCGACGAGAACATTCCCACCCCGATGATGTACATCGTCGGGCGCGATGCTTACTCAACTGCACTTTCTGTCGCGTCAAAGGGAGCAGGCCTTTCGCACATCTGCTGCGAGCTCAACAGCGCACTGCACTTCGCGTTAAACGCTAGACGCAGAGAGAGCTTGGCTATCCGGGGAGGACATCTTTGCGGCAGCACTCATTCAAGAGGACGCCGTCCCCTTCGAAGAATCGCCCGGCCACACCATGCTTTATAAGATGGTCTTCAAATAGCGGATGACGAAGAGAAACGCGCCTTGCACATGCGGCTCTGGAACAAATTTACGCATGGTGGGCGCCAGGGGGCAGACGAGCGAAATGAAGTCCTCCGCCGCCGGCGCGAGGCAGAGATGCGGGATAGGCAGGCTCAACAAGGGCTCGGCAAAGCGGGATGCAGGCCGCGAGGAACGTAGCCTCGTGTTCCGGAAGTTCGTTGGCGAAATGGACAGCCCATACCAGCTTGCAGATCGCGTCGAGATGGTCCGGCGATTCGCAGCGAGCAATGTCGGCATACGGCTTCACCGCCGCCGCGGTCTGCAGCGTCGCGCCGGGCGCGATCTCCTCCGCAACAGTCACTGCGGCACCGCCCGGCGAAAGGCGAGTTCCGCAACGGCTGCCGCAGTCGCTGGCGGCAAATGGAAGTCCGCCCTCAGGCGACGCGCCTGCAACGCTTGTAGGGCCTGCGCGGGGCTGCTATTTGTGTCGATGCTGAAGTTGAATTTGCGATTGGGGGCTGCCTTTGCCGAGGCGGCCTTCGCATTTCAGGAGGCGGCATGCGGCGCCTCCATTCCAGCTTCAGCGAAGCTACGCGTGTCGAACGGACCGAGGGCCCATCGCTCACCCCGATCTGGAACATTCCGTCGTCGCGCTGGACGATCAGCGCTCGGTTTTGCGAGCACTGCGTAAGGTATTGATGGGATTGGGGCGAATTGGCGCTGGTTTTGCAGCTAACACTTTGAATGTCCTTGAGAACATCGAGCTTCCAAGCTGAGTACTGGCTTATGGCTGTCCATAAGGACTGCTACGCGCCAATTGGACTAATCCAACAAGGCGGCCCTCGCCGGAGGGAGACTCGGCCTCGATGAAATCGGGATAGCGGTTGGCCGCGATGATCTGGACGTCGAGCTTAGGGTAGAGCTTGCGAAATGCCGGCAGCATCGGCGCCATGTAGATCATCGCAAACGACAGCGAACTCGTAACGCGCAGCATGCGCTTGGGCGACAGCGTGCGGTCCCTGACGCCATCCTTCAGGAGCGGACTGCAACGCTGCAACAGATCCTGCCCTGCCTCGGTCAGCCATTGCCGGCGCATGTTGCGCTCAATCAGCCGCACCGCGAGCCGCTCCTCCAGTCCGCTCAGGTGTCGGCTCGCGGCCGCGTTCGACATCCGCCGAATGTCCGCAGCCCTTGGACAGGCTGCCGAGCTCGGCGGTCTTGGCGAATATCTCTAGCTGGAGCAGCCGATCCAGTTTTGGCACATATCGGAAAAGAGACCTACGAATTTGGTTGCCGCTTTCCGCAAGGCAAATTATTCGACGCCGAACTCAGACGTGACTCGAGCCAATGGCCCGCCAATAACTGCCGCCCGTTATTTTGATGGGCGCACCAGACTCGAACCTGGGACCCGCTGATTGAGAAACCACATCCGCCCTACAATCAATCAGTTTTCGCCTCCGTGCGTTTTAATTTTGGCGTTGAACGCGCACACATCTGCCAGGTTGTGGCCCACAACTCCGCAAACAGCCGAAGAGCGATTCTTAATATGGATACATCCAATAAGTCGTCTTCGAATCGTCGGGCATCGAGCGCAGGGTCGGGGTCCGCTGCGGGGGTTTAAGATGCGTCGAAGACGAGATGATCCGGCCTATGTCATCGAGAACCGCGCGGCTGGTTGAGTACGTACTGTGATTTAGAGCAAACATTTCGCTTCCCACAGCAGAAACATCGACCGTTTCGATACCGGGCACGAGAGTTGGCCCGCTCTTGGTTACGAACCCCATTCGCGACGTGGATTGCGCTTTCTCCATGGAGGCGAGCAACGCGAGATCCGTCGAGGACGCGTATAGCGTCACCGCGCCCGCCGCTGCCTTGATTTGGCTCGCGCGCTGAAGATAAATGTCGCGATCCACGTCCGGGGCCGCAAAAATCAATTCAGTAATCCCGAGCGCCGTCTGGCTCAGCGCGGCTTGCTGCAAGGCGCCCAAAACCACCTCGCTGCCCAGACTATGCGCAATCACGATAATCCGTGAGACTTTGCCCGCCGATTTAATGAGCTGGAGGAGATCGAACAAGCCATCCGGAGCGTACAAAGCACTCTCCCGATCGTAGTCATAATCCTTCACTCCGCCCTTGGACGGCCAGGAGTACATCATGACACGGCCTTTGTAGTTCGCGTCGAAAGCAATTTGAGCCGCCTTGAAGGCTGCGTCGGAAAAGGCAACGTTGTAGCCGTGCACAAAGAGCATCAGGCTGTCGGCCGGATTTGCGATAGCGGAAGCAAACTCCTCACGGGAAAGACGATCGAGCTTCTGGATTCGGAAATGCTTTCCGTCGTCCTCTGCCTCCTTGCGTATCCCGAACCAGCTTGTCTTCGGCGTTTCGACTTCTCCCATCTTGTGAACGATGGGAATGCTAACCGTCACGCAGCCAAATGTGTTGGTGGCCGCACGACTATAGGAGATCTGGGTCAATTCCAGAGCGGACCCACCGGTCACCCCGCGATTGGTGGCGAAGTAGACGGGTACCAACCCCTTAATCACAGATCTATTGACCACCACCGCGGCTCCGGTGCTGCGTTTGTCGGGAGGCGCCTCCTCGCTCGCCTCACCGGTTGTCCGTCGCCACGGCCGATAGGCATGATAGTGCCGGACATGGTGGTAGTACCCGGGGCCATAGCGATAGCTGTATTTCTTGAACGCGCTCTCATGTTTCTTGGGCGCCTTCTGTATATGCCGGTTGGCCTGCTGCGAGGCCGGACCCTGGTGGGCGCAACCGGTCGCGAGCGCGCAAAACAAGACAATGAGCACTGTTCGAAGCTGCTGGAAGGCCTGGCCGAGCCGATGCAACCGGTTCGAACCTCGAATTGGCAAGACGAGCATGACCATCGATCAGCTACCTACTTTGCAAGGGTTTGGGAAACGTTGACCGTAGCGCCCAGCCATCCGCGATACCTGTCGACAGCAGGTCCGCTGGTAAGCTTGTAGGTGAAGCGAACCTCCGCCCCGCCGCCGTTGATCGCGCAACCGATATTGCTGGCACCATTGGCGGTCTCAACGTGCCACGTGCACCCTGTGATGCGGTAGCCGGGCTCAGCAGGGAAAGTCTCGGCATAGTCCGCCGAATGCTCCGCAAATACGACCGGGTGATCGTCCTTGGTTTTGTCCACCGTATACGCCCGCTCGATCAGCTTCGGGTCGACGAGCTGCGACACCGGGACGTTCACGATGAGGCGGCGGTCTTCGGGCAGAAGCGTATGGATCGCTCCGGAGAGGATTTCGGGGATCTTCACGCCGGCATTGGCCTGGGTCTGCACATGCGCGGAATTTAGTTTGGTCCAGTTCTCAAATGAGATCGTTGTCTCGACCCACTTGGTCCAGCAAACAGACGGCTGCGGAATAGCGGCGATCATGCTGTACAGGGGGCTTGCAGTAATCACAGTGGCGGGAATGATGAAGTTGACGCCAAAAACATCCGCCTCGTTCCACTTGACGATGCCGCCAACTGCGATCCCCAGCAGGGCGCCGAACTCGTTGAATGCGGGGCCGCCGCTGTTGCCGACGTTCATGACCGTGTTCGTTTGCCAGCGACCGTTCGGGTTAGTCTGGTTGCTTATCAGACCGCTCGATATGCTCAGATCCAGATCGAGCGGATAACCGAGCAGATAAAGTTGAGTCCCCATCGGGGCTTGCTGGTTGTCATCGATCACGGGCATTGGACACCGAGAGGCGCCTCCGCTGTTTCCGGCGGGCTGCGACAGCTCGAGAAGAGCCAAGTCTCTGGCATCGTCGCGATGAACCGCAGTGACCTTGATGGGGTTCGCATTGCGCGACCCGAGACGGGCATTGACTTCGAAGCTCTTATAGTTCTCCTCGCGTCCGATCACATGGCTGTTGGTCAGCACGAGGTTGTCGCCGATGAGCAGCCCGGAGCCGCCGCCGACTTCCTGCTTGTCGTTGTACATCACGCCAACGAACTGGACGTGAACCGTCCTGACGTTGTAACGCGCAGCAATTTGCACTGCCGCGCGATCCGCCTGCGCGGGAGCACTCATGGATACCAAAAGACCGAGTGTCAGGACGGATAGAATGTCCTGACAGCGGCGATATCGAGAGTGCTGAGCTGTCCGTTTCCGTTCCATGCTGGATTACAATAGTTCATTATGGAATTGGGGTCGTACTTGGTGACTTTATAATCGCCGACCGAGCCAGAAGCTTTCTCGTTGCGGCACTGCTCCGGCGCATCGTCGCGGTTCTGTTCATGCGTGAAACCAAGAGCATGTCCGAACTCGTGGACTGCAACCGCACGAATGCAGAACTCGCGTCTATGTCGACAACCTTTGCTCCAATGATCGAAACTGAAATTGAGAGTCATGCCCGATGGCTTGCCGTCGAGATACTTGCCGATGACGTCGGTATGGGCGCCTTCATCAGCGACCCGCACGTGCACACCTGGCGCGCCGCCCGTACAGGACGGCCAAGTCTTCGCAAACCACACGCCACCTTGCGCCGCAGTCTCCCACGTTTCCGCAACCGCTTTTCGAACAATATCGGCATACTTTTGATCCTTCGCCTGCAGGTTTTCCCAGCAGACCGGTATCTCTTTGATGTCCCATTTCGAGCCGCGGATGACCGTGCCGTACAGTTCCATTTCGGAGACTCCCGAAGGAAGCGCAGGTTGAGCGTTCGCCCCCCAGCAGAACAAGAGGACGAGCAACAGAACGAGTCTGGGCAGCCACAGGCGAAACATTTTCCTACTGCGTCGGTGTTGGGGTCGGCGGGAACACAGGCACTGGCGCCACAATGAAACCATTTGTCCGAGGCCCAGCGCCCGTACGGCGCCCGGTGGACCCGGCTCCTCCCGGAAATTCCTGCGACTTTTCTCCTCCCGGCGAGGGTGCCGTGTAAATTGGATTGTCCTTTGATCCAAGCGGCGGCGTTTTGTCCGCATAGCCGGCGGACCCGGATTTGGCTCCGTTAGCAAGGACGGCATTCGGACCGTTGATGTAGATTCCGAGATTACTGAACTGCTGAGCGGAGGCCGACGCCTGGACTGCAGCAGGCGTCCAGCGCGACGAAGTGAGAGAGTATTTTGCCTCGACGCCGCCAGTAACCTGGACTGAAAACGTGTAAGTCATTTGCGCCGGCTCCGCGCTCTCCGAAGGCATGGCCGGCGTGAGATTGTTGGCGGCTATGAGGATCGCGTTGTCCCGTAACCAAGCTGCGAGCGGCTTGGATGCATCGACAAAGATGCGCTTGTAGGCGGCGCGGTCCGGATACTTATGCTCGGCGAGGGCCTCGAGGTCGATCAGGTCCGCAGGCGCTCCTCGATAGCAGCCACGCTCATACCTTGCTGGATCCGCCGGCGCCGGCGCCGTATCGGACGCTAGCTGGGCGTTCTGCTTCATCAGAAATGACCAGATCAGGTCATAGGTATCCTGGGCTGAAGCAGTGGGGCCCATATGGGTCACCTCATTACTGCTCACGCTCAGAATCCTTTTGTAGTCGAATGCTGTACCGGATCCGAGCCCGCCGGTATCGGTCACCTTCAACTCCAGAAAGAATGTGCCGTACAGGAAGGGGTCGATGTCGAAATGAGCGTACCTATCGAACGCCTCTTCAGGCCGCCTCTTGTAGATCTTCAGGTATTCCTGTCGCCTCTCGCGTTCGAGCTGGTAGAAAGTCACGACCTCACACCTGATCGACTTGAGAAAGTACGGCAGCTCACCCGCCGTGATCACACCTGTCTGCGGGTCATGAATATGATACAGACTGGTGCACCCGCCCACGGCAAGGCAGACGCCAATGCCAGCCGCGGCTCGGCTGAATATCCCCATATGAACGCCCCCGTCCGCGTGCCTGAGCACCCGCGGATCTCCCGTGCACATTGAAAAACAGTCCGCATGGGTTCGTCAATAGCATGGTGACAACAATGCAGCTTTTCGTTGTCCCTACTCGGTTTTGCGCAGATTTTCACTGCGGCCGTACGCTTCTGCGAAAGCGAGTCACTTGTGGCGGCTCGGCACCGGCCGACAAGTGTGAGCAACTGGTCGGGCCGATTGCAAAATGGTCGGAGCACGCCTATCGATGGAATATATTGCTGGTGGTGATTGGGACGAAAATTTTGCCTGGGCGCGTGGACAGCCGAGCCGAAACGTCAGTTTTTGATGCCTGGAAGAAGGAGGCGCGGGAGCTTGCCGCGCGGCAGGAGCTAGTCACGAAGGCCAGTAGGGATGATCTCAGAAAAGCTCTGATCGAGCTCGATACGCTGTTTCGGAATGCTCCGGGAAGCGTGCACAAGGCCTACCGAAATCTTACAGAAAAGCGAATCGAGGACGCACGAGAGAGCTTCACCGGCGCAATAGGAGATGGCCATCTCTCGTGGTCGCTGTCCGATGAGACGCCTGAACTCGCGGCCGTAAGAATGGGCGGCCTCATACGAGAACTCGATCGTGCGCTTGCTGATCGGCGGTCTCATTGGCCAATCGCGCCGAGTGAGTGGCACGTCGAGCAGCTTAGATGTTGGTTCATTCCGCGGCAGGGCGTGAGCGCACTGCGTCCGGCTCGAAGGCTGCAGGCCTACTCGAAACGAGGCCTGCTCTTTCATCGGATCTTGCCCTCAGTGATACAGGGCTATCCTGTCCAGGTCGTGGATACTCGCACATTGCATAGTACCGCACCGGATGTGAGCGAATGGAAGATGGGCGCTTGCCTGTTCAAGCCACTAGAGCTCGAGCCAGAGTTCTGTTCAACAGAGGGCGATAAGCGCTTCATCATCTCGGGCATTGAGGCGCCGTTAGCTGAGGACACGATTTCTCAGCAGATCAGTCAGGCTCTGAAGGAGAACTGCATCGCGGTTGTGTGGCCCGGGTTAACCGTCTCGCCGGAATTGCGCGAGAAGATCCTCAAGCTCGTTCGAGATCGCGACATTACGGACGAGCTGGAAGCTCCCGAAATTCTGATTCCAGGGACCTGGCACGAGACAACCGACCGTGGGATCGTCAACCGAGCCCGCATCTACAACGGCTATGGAGAGGAGCGCCTGATCTACGACAAGATCGCCCCGTACGCGGACGATGGTTGGGGAACGGAAAACATCGCTGCGGGTGACCGCGTATGTGTCCTGGCAACCGAAGGCGCTTTGATTGGGGTCGCCATTTGCCTGGATTTCTGTGACGTCTGCCAGACACCCTTCAGCGAACTCAATGTGGACGTGATGCTTGTCCCCTCGATGGGAAACGACCGCACGATGCACGGCCACCAGATCACTGCGGCTCAGGTTGAGGTGCGGTTCGGCACCCGTAGCTTCGTGGTGCAGCATCCGACCCAAAGACGGGCGAAGCGACGGCGAGCGAGGCACGGCGTGTCATTTCGGACCTCCTCAAAGAGGGCTCCGAAAGAAGCTTGGAGCGCCTCTATGCAACACTCGGGGCGTGGGTTTGGAACGCCCTTGAAAGCCGTCGGCGCGACCCTGAGCTGCGGGAATGGTTCGATATCTTGCGTCGGATGAGCGCAACGCTCGGACCAAGGAATGCTGCCTATGCGGAGCGCTTCAGAGCGCTCTACGACCTTCTGCAGATGTCGATCAATGCCTCGAAGCTCGCGCGTCCGGACGAGGTCATGCATCGTCAGCACGTCGTCGCAATACTTGCATTACTCCGCGACACACCGTCGGGCCAGATGGAAAAGGCAGCGATCGCAAAGAGGTTGTCTCTGAGAGATGCAAATCTCAGCCGCATCCTCCACCTCATGACGAATGCGCGTTTCGTGGAGCGAACAACACAGGGCAAATTCGCTCATTTCGCGCTGACGCGTGACGGCTTGCTTGCGTTAGAAAAGCGCGAAGCGAAGGAGCGTGGCGGGTCAACCCATCTCGTTCGAGACAAATTTCCGGTAGCCGCCCACCCGCTCCACCTAGCAGCAGATGCAGACACGGTTGTTCGCACCTTTATTGATTTGGCAATGCAGGGCTCATCGCACGCCACAGCTGGGACGCTGAACGCGAGCGCTGTCGGCGTCCGGCGAGCGATGGAGGACTATCTGCTCCATTTCCATGGGCCGGCACCCGCCGCGCCCGGATATATGAAGGCGAGGACGAAAAGCTCCTATCAAGCTCTTACCGTCGCTGTCGTACAGGCAAAAAAGGCCGAAGCGCACGGCTCCTACACGATAGAACCGATGACTAGTGCCAAAGCCGTCTCATTCCCCGTGGGGATCCTGCATCTGCAGGGAGAGGACACCGAACATGTCGAATGAAGATCTTAGTGCTTCGAAGCCGGATGAGGTGCAAAGCGATCCCGACGCTGTCATGTTGTATGGAAGCGCCCTGGTCGACCGGCTTACATATATCTCGGCGACATTCAGCTCGCTGGTCATGAGTATGGGCAGAGCTGCGCGTGACAATCGCGATGTCCTAGTCCCGCTCGTTGAGGTGAAGTTCGAGGGGCCGACCGGCCAGGACGACACTGTATCCAACACCTTTTTTTCGGGGCCTAGTGCCGCTCGAAGATATAGCTTTCGTTCTCGAGGATATGTCGAGCGATCTCACGACTGTTTGCCATCACTTAAGCGCGGTGGGTGCCGGCCCGGTGAAACCTGACCTCAAGCGACTGAGCGAGACGAAGAGGCTTTTAAGCGAAGCCAAGGATAACCTCGAAAAGTGTCTGGCCGATTTGGAAAGAATCGGCTGACGCTCGCGAAAGCGAGGGCTCGAGGTGGTCGGCTGCCAGCCAGGCACCAGGCAAAACCACCTACTTCTTCGAATGGCAACGAGAGTGGTGGCACGTCGGCGACCTAAACTTTATACAAGAGGACGCCGCTTTCCTGATCATACCTGAGGAGTCTCATGGTGCGGCTCGGATCTTCTTTTGATGACGCCGAGAGGGAATATATCGGACCCAACTACAAGTGCCCGTTCATCGATCCGTATTGGGATCCTCAAAACTTGAAAACTACACTCAAGGCGCCATAGCAAACTATAAGGAGAACACTTCTTCAACGTCCAAGAGCCTGTAAATCCCCGTTCGCCCTTGGGGAACCAAGTCGATCGTGTTGTTCAACTTGGCGCGAAGCCTTGGCACGAAGACGTCCAGTCGAACGTGCTTATCACCTTTCTCTCTACGCAGCACCTCGATGTTGAAGACTTCGCTATCGATAGCATGACCCTGCACCGCACAGAGATGGCGCAGGAAAATGTGTTCGGTTATCGAAAGCCGCTTGGAGATCCCCAAACGATCGGTAATCTGACGATCACCAATCGTGAACATCCAATTCCCGATCCGAAACCTCCGGCCGGAATGCGATTGCTTGGAACGCCTCTCGGTATGCGTTCTTCGCCAGACCGACATTGCCCGGGGTGCGATTGCCATGAAGCCGTAGGATTTTTCGACGTAATCATCTGCTCCATACTCGATGAGAGGTGGCGCCTCCTCGTCAATCGGCAGATTAGAACATACGATGATGCCAGCATTCGTATTGTTGATTACAGCTTTCACGAAAGCTTTGCCCGTTTCCTTGTCGGTCGGCTTTCCCCAGTATTCCGAGATATCAAGGTCAAGGAAATACAAGTCGATATCATCTTTCTCGAGATATTGGCGAGCGCTTGCTACGTCGTTGACCCACTCTATCTTGCAATCAAGCTGCCCAATTTTCGTCAGGGGATTTTTTAACGCCGTTCCAATGCGATCTGCATCAGCCTTATCGTCATCGACGATTAGGATGCGGGGGGCGCGCATCACATCGGCCGGACCGGAAGGACTCTTGTCTGCGAGATCGGTAGGCTTTTTGGTCGAAGCCATCACTCGGTCAGCCGCCCCTGCATCAGCATCGACAACAGAAAGCACGGCATGATCGCGATCTCCGGCTTGTGCCCAGCGTGAAGCAAAACCGTGGACAGCGTGATTACCGTCAAGAAGGCGATCAATATCTTCCAAGATGGCTCGTCCGCAGTCATAGCGACCTCCACAATTGGGGCACATAGCCCACATACCCTACATAACGCACACTTTCTTACCTGAGATTGGTAAACGAAACACTAAGCTGCCGGCGCATCGAGGACATGACCAAGCGGCAAGCGTGCGGCTATCGAAGTCGGTTGAGGACGTCGTTGTATGCGACACCGAGCGAGAAGCGCATCAAGGTCGGCAGGACGCTCGGAGTCGAAGCGAAATTGCGCGTGCCACTCGAGTTTTGTCCGATGAACACCGCAATGGGGTTGTCGGTGAACTGATCCCTCGTGAAAGACGATGAGCGAACCGCGCCCGAGAAAACTGCTCATGGCGATACCCTAGATATAGGTGAAGTCGCCCGTGCCCTACTAGCGCCGCCGACTTGCTCCAGCGGTTTAGAAAGTCGGAAGCCATTAGGGCGGAACATTCGTGCGCAAGGCCAGCGCGGCCCCACTCCTGTTCTGGACCCATCATCGAGAAGACGCCTCGCAAGTCCGACCGTAGCCCCGGCGCCCGGATATTTATCCAGCCGCCCTCCCGAGCATACGAAGAGCATGACGACGCCGCTCCCTCGTATAGCGTTTCCAACTGTTGAAATTCACGACTTGGTGCTTGAAGCGGTGGTAAAGAATTCGCACTCGTGACTGCGGCAAAGTGCATTCCCAGTCGGCACTTCGCGCGGCCGATCCCGATGCACGTCGATGATGATGACATGGCCGTTGGGGCGGCGGCAACGGCCTCACATTTCATAGGAAGGCTGCCATTCAACTCATTTCGAGAGAGCTTGAATCGTACATAGCGTCATATTGTACGCTTTCGATCGCAGTTGCGCCTCCGTTGTGCCATTGCGAAGACAGTTATCGCGGATGTGTCGGCTTATGGACAATACCGCCAATGGCATGAGTGATGCTTGTTGGAACAAGCGAAAGGTTAGATCGACGCCGTCGATGCATGTGCACTCGGCAGCCACCGGATCCTGCTGGACTGGGGGCGCTAGGGTGAGTGAGCCGTCGGCGCTGTCTTCATCTATCGCGGCCGCGGCTGGCGACCGTGAAGTGTCACGATGATGAGCGACGAACGAGGATGATGCATGAGCGAACCGACATGAGGGATGCAACGCGAGGGTGCCCCCTCAAGATCTCTTTGTTCCCAATGGCGGAGCGCGGATGTGGATAATATACAATCGATGACTGCACAGGAGCTGCGCTCTGCAATTAGTGGCGGCAGGGTCTTGGAGGTAACCACGACAACGGGCTGTGTCGTCGGATGTTCTTATTGCCCGCAGGACAAGTTCGCCGAACGGCAAAGAGCTATATCCGACGTGAAGCATCTTTCTTTGCAAGATTTCAAGCGATGCCTGGCGCGCGTACCAGCAACTGTGGACATCAGCTTTTCCGGGTATTCGGAGCCTTGGCTCAATCCGGCTTGCACCGAAATGGTTGAGCATGCCTACGCGTGTGGCCATGGAATCCGGATTTTCACAACTCTCGTAGGAATGAATGGGCGGGATCTAAGACGCTTGCGTGCGTTGCAGTTCCGCGGTTTCCTGGTGCACGTTTTTGACGACGGCACGCATATGGACAGTGGTCTCGTCAGACGCAACTATGTCGATTTGATGCGCCAACTTGTTGATGCCGGCATTTCGTCACTGCTCTTCATAGTCATGGGCGAGGTGCATCCTGAGCTACTCGACATAATACCTGACGAAGCGCTCGTTCGCTCGCGTCCCCCGCGCAGCAGGCCTGGGAGCGGCGAGCTTAGGATGGTTGAAGCACGACAGCCAATCCTTGGAGCGTTGAGATGTCCAGACGAACGGCAATATCGGAATGTTCTTCTGCCAAACGGCGACGTTACCTTCTGCTGCATGGATTTTGAGCGACGCCACGTTCTGGGCAACCTTCTCCGCGACAGACACAAGGATCTCTTCGAAGGGGCGGCTTTTTGCAAGATTACCAGTCGCATGAACGGCGCGGACGGTTTTCTACTTTGTCGATCGTGTGAATTCGCCGAGCCACTGAGGTCGGAATGCTCATCCTTGAGAGCAGTTGACCCTGACTGATCGAAACGAATCGGGAGCCCAGGCGAGGACGGCCTTGCCGCTCATCATCACATCAGCCGCGGGGACGACCCCGCCATGAACGGAGGGTTGCCATGGCCTGGAGCATTTTGTTGGTCGCGGGCCTCCTGGAAGTCGCCTGGGCAATCGGACTCAAATACACTCAGGGCTTTACCAAGCTTGTTCCGTCCGTGCTCACGCTCGCGGCCATGGCTGGCAGCGTGATCTTGCTCGGCCTTGCTCTGAAGACGCTGCCCATTGGAACTGCCTATGCGGTCTGGACCGGCATCGGTGCGGTCGGCACCGCGGCGCTCGGCATCATCCTGTTCGGGGAGCCGGCCGCCGCGTTTCGCTTTGCCAGCATCGGACTGATCGTGGCCGGCATTGTCGGGCTGAAGCTCGTGTCCTGACGAAAACATCGAAGCATTGACCAACAGCAGGTCAGCGCCGCAACGATCGCAGAGACTGGCCGCCGTGTTTGTCGACCTGGGCGCGTTCCAGCGCACCGCCGAGGGGCGCGGCGCCGAGAAGGGAGCAGTGATGATGGCCGAAGAAAGTCGCCGTGAACCGGATGCCGATGCAGGCCCTCTGGGCCGAGACCTGTTGACCGCGAGCCTCAGTGTCGCAACGCGAACGCCCATGGTGAGCACGATACGCCCGTCGACAATCGGCGTGCCCACGGCCATGGCGTCTGGCACGATGTAACACCCGGAGCGGCACGAACAATTCGCCTCCGAACTCGCGAATACGAATAGAACAGTAATGGATCCCAGCTATGCCGCTGATGCTCCGGGCGCCGGCCACGAAAGATCGCTTGCCCGAGTCATACGATGTCTGCCCTACGGAGCTGCAGGGGAGAAGATGCATCACAGAACGTTATGATCGGCAGAGCGTCTTCATTTGCTCCGAACTGCTTCCAACCATCCCGCCCAAGAGTACGAGACCATCCTACTCGTTGAGCATGGTTGGGCGGCAGTGGTGAGCTTGACTCACTCCCGATCGAGCCAGCTCGCCCGCGACTGTCACCTCACGCGGAGCAACCGCGTATTCTGGTGTAGGGGTAGCCATCAAGGATGTGCGTTCGCGTCGTCAGAACAGCTGGCTGGTCGACCACCCAACCGAATGCACGCTCGATATAACCAAGGTACGGCAAAGCTGCCCGCCCATAAGCCCAGCCCGGCACGATCGGCCGCGCGTTGCGCAGCATAGTATCGTCCCCTGGAGTATTGCTTCCAATCGAGCACGAGACCGTTGCGCACCAACCATTCTCCAACATCGGTGCCACCAGCTGAACAGGTCGCTATCGTCCGTCCACACTCATCCTCCAGGACTGGCACGCAACTGACTTCGCGATCTTCAACGAAGCTTTCAAGATCGCGCGCGGCCCTGAGGCCACATTGATATGGATTGCCCTTGATATCTCGGCACATTTGGGTCTCATCCGGCGCGTCAATACCCCAGAGTCGAACGCGTGTTCTGTTGATTTCAAGGGTGTCGGTGCTGATGACCTTTGCCGGCCCCGTCAGCCCGCCGGCCAGGACGATGCTGAACAGTGCGAGCATGGTCAACACCACGATCAAGCCCGGCATGGCGATTTTCTTTGTCCGACCGCAACCATTCCCGACGAGCGCAGCAGAGCGCTGCCAAGTGGCCAAAGGCGCTCGATCGCAGCAGTGCTAATGTTCCGTAGGTAAGCTCGCTCGACAGATGATTCCTCCTGAATCAGCAGCGCACCCCTCCCCTCACCTCCAACCTCGCCCGCGATGCTGTGCGACCCGGCTGCTGCGCTGAGCGAATCGGCCCCGTGCTCCACGTCATTGCGGCAGTCCGCCTCGGCTGCATCGCGCACCGGCAGGACGAACTCCGTCGTGCGCGTCCGCTGATTAGCGACGAAGCAGGCGCAGACGGCCGGCCGCAAGTCGGCGTGATAAGATTTCCCGGTGGCCTTGTCCGAAATGAGCATAAGCTCGGCCGCCTTTCTGGCACCGATAGCAGCAAGCACGCGCCGTCCGCGGTCGCTGCTCACGGCAACTGTAAGGGAAAGCGTATGCATCGCTTGAGCAAAACGGGCGCTCCGACGGCCATCGTTGTTATCAACGGCAACATGCCTTCTACAGGCGGTTGGCGACAACTCCGCCCGCAGTCACGCCGCCCAACTTGTTTCGCGAGCGCCAGCACAGCCATCTCAACCTCTAGCTGGACCGGGGCCACAAGTGCGTAGGAAACCCCGAACCATGCGATGTTATAGAGATTGGCGGTGCCGAAGCCCGCGCCGTAGAGGGCCCAAAACGTGACGCAGACAACGATACCACACTGATACGCCGTCGAGAGGGCAAGCGCCTTGCTGTACTGCAGATCGCGATGCGCGGTGTTGGACGGGATGAGCCGACTGGCGAGCGCCTGCATTGCAAACAACGGCACCAGAAGCGTCGTGGCGTTCATACCAAATTGCGGCAGGTGGGCCGGAACAAAGAGTATGTTTTCCAGCAACAGGCCGAGCGCAAGACCAAACGCAGCCGCCGCCGCGCCGAACAACAGAAACAGCATCGAGCCGGGGACGAAGCGCACCTCGGAGACGCCAACCGCAAAGTGCGGCAGGATCTCGAAGAACATGAACACAAGCGTCGCGGCGATGGCTTGCAGGGCAAATGACAGAGCGCCCCGCTCGCGCATAGTCTCGACCAGAAGCTTGGCGGCGACGCAGCACGTCGCAAGGCCTATCGCGTAGCTCAACACAAGCTTGGCGCCTGTTACTATTCCCGGTTCGATATGCATGGTCCAGGTCCCTCTTGCCTTTTTACTCAGGCCTTGTGTGGTAGACCGCTCGAAACCGCATTTCAGTTTCCGCACCTGGGTCGACCGCTAACGTCCTGCTTCCGCCATGTCGGACCGGGTGTGCACTCAGCCTCCGCTCGGTCTGCGAGATTTCGATAGCAACAGCTATGCCATCCCCGCCACCGCCCTTAAGCCTCTGATTGCGCGTCGAAACGTTCCGCCCCCGCAAGGCTCGCCGTGTGAGCTAGCTGACATACTCTGGATGAAATTGAACACACATGGGTGCCTCGCCTTTGCTCAACCTGTGCCGTTTCGAACAATCATTCTACCTCCCCTCTTGAATCGGAAATCCTGCGGCCGCCGGCGCGAAGACACCCTTTGCACGCGAACTAGCCGAGCGCGGCCGACCGCGCGGGGACCCAAGGGCATTCTCCAGCTGATCGGCGATGCGCTCCTGGTCCAGCAGCGTGTGGCGGGCCGCGCAGCCATTGCGGAGAAGCCCGACGCACTCTGGGGCAAGCCGGCGCTGGAGCGGCTCTATTCGCGCCTGAAAGACGAAGACGAATTGAAGGAGCGGCTTGAGATGCTCCAGCGCAAACTGCGGGCCATCTCCGGAACGGCCAACGCGCCGACGGGCATCATCGAGACACGGCGCTCGCTGCGTTTGGAGGGTTATAGTCGTGCTGATCGCGATGGAAGTTGCGATCGGATGCGGTCAGACTATTGCAGCAGCTAAGTGAAGTGCGGCTGGAAGTGCAAAGTTGTGTGGTGCATGCGCCCAGTCCGCCTGACGAACGCGGAACCGGCGGTCGCGCGAAGACTCAGAACGCGCTATTTTCGTGATGCGCTCGTGCTTTTCTAGTCTACAAGGCGCGGAATGGCATGTTGTCGGGTCGGTGGCTACGGCCGAGCGAAGGCCTGCTTCCAACATTCCGTCAGTAGGTGATAGGCAGCGAGTGGTGGCGGCGGCGGGCGGATCACCGCCACCTTCCAGGGAGGACGAAACTGGCCAGAACCGCCGGGTAGATGGAATGATTGGGACACCGGTTGAACGTGCCCGGGTTAACCCCGATTCCACGCGTGATCTCGCTGGATCGCGAGAACGACGCAGCCGCCGTGGCAGGGTCCTCACCCGAAGTGTTAACCGAACTTGAATAGGACACCGTAACCGCCGCGTGGGTAACTCCACTCGATATCACCACTTTCTTCGCAGATCACCCTGCAGGTGCCGCACTCGATACACCCGTCGACTGTCACCTCAACATGACCTTTATCGCTGAGCTCGTAGCACCGTGCAGGGCAGGCCTTCAACATCGACAAGAGCCGCGAGGATGGCGTGGTGTGCGGACGCACCTTGATATGGGCACGGCCGGAATCGACAAGATAACGGTTGTAGAATAGTTTATCCTCGACACGTTGGGATGGCTCGCTCGGCATTGTTTCTGGCTCCGTCGTTCGTCGTTGTCTTAGGTTTGGATCACCGCCAGGCCCGGGCAATGCGCAGGGCATCGCTAAACAGCCCACTCCAAGACCGCGCCTTGATGAACGAGCTCAGCATCAGCTTCTCTTTCTCGAGCTTTGGTGTGCCGTCGACGCGCACGTAATCCTGCATCGCCTTGGAGAAGAGCTGCGGATATGTGAGAAAGAAGTTCTGCGAGTGGGTATGCATGAGTGCCGGCATATCCTTGTACTTCTTCAGGTCCTTGATCACGAAAGAATCAGTTAGCATTTTCTTGTAAAGCGAAAGATTTTTGGCCGTCATCGGATCTTTTCGCGATCTGATAAGGCAGATCGCTTCCGCCGCAATACGGCCCGACGTCATCGCCAAATTAGACCCCTCGCGATGGATGGCGTTGTTAAGCTGGGCGGCATCTCCGACGACCACCCAGCCCTCCCCGCAAAGCTGCGGGATCGCCCTGTATCCTCCTTCGGGTATCAAGTGCGCAGAATATTCCTTGACCTCCGAACCCTCGATGAGCGGCGCGACGGATGGGTGACGCTTGAAACCCTCGAGCAGGCCGTAAGGCGTCTCACCGGTACGCTGGAAGTCGGCAACAAGACAGCCAATACCGAGCGAGATGCATTCCTTATTGGAATAGATGAAGCCCATACCCGTCATGCCGCGGGAGATGGTTCCGGCCGCTTCGATGACGAGCCCCTCGTCGCCTTTGAGATTGAAGCGAGCGTCGATTGTCTCGCGCGACAAAAAATGCATCTCCTTAACCGCGAGTGCGACCTTGTCCGGTTTCGGCCGCCCTCTTAAGCCCGCACCCGTCCCGAGCACTCCGTTCACCCCCTCGGCCAACACGACAACATCTGCATGGATTGCACCCCCATCGCGGTCTGTGCGCACTCCGACGACCCTGCCATGGGAATCCTGGAGGAGCTCGGTCACCGTGGTCTCGCACAGCACCGTAGCGCCGGCCTCGCGGACCTTCTGGGAGAACCATTTATCGAACTGGGCACGGATGATGGTGTAGCGGTTCGGCTTCTCCTCGTTGAAATCATCGGATCGATAGTGAATCCCGGTGTGCGAACGCTCGTCCACGATCCAGAAGCGTTGCTCGACTAGATGCCGCTCAAGCGGCGCATCTTCTCGGAAATTCGGGATCAGCTTCTCCAGCATATCCGCATAAAGGATGGCCCCTTGCACGTTCTTCGACCCGGAATACTCGCCGCGTTCCAGCTGCAGCACTTTTAGACCCCGCTCGGCCATTGTAAGCGCCGCCGCGTTCCCGCCCATGCCAGCACCGACGACGATGGCGTCGAATCTTTCCTGAATCATAACAAGCTCCCCTAGCCAGCGATGCGGTCGTGCGAGTGCGGCGATAGCTGCGCGCGGAATGCAGAGGTCAATGCCGGCAACAGTCGAATGGCGTCGGTGACGATGCCGATATGGGCAAAGTCGAAGATCGGAGCGTTCTTGTCAGTGTTGATGGCAACGATGAGGTCGCCGCCCTCCACGCCGACGCGATGCTGGATAGCGCCGGAAATGCCGGCCGCGATATAGAGCTTTGGCCGGATGGTTTTCCCGGTCTGGCCGATTTGTCGGTCCGAGCTGGCCCAGCCCTTCTGGACCAGCGGCCGCGAGCAGCCATATTCGGCGCCAAGCACGTCCGCGAGCTGGTGTACCAGTTGGAAATTTTCAGGCGATCCCAGACCGAGCCCTCCAGCGACGACCACGTCGGCATAGGCAAGGTTGGACTTTGCAGAATCGCGGTCTGGCAGGAAGGACAGGACCTTTGTGACGATATCTTCTTCTACAAGCCCGAGCGGATGCGAGATGACGCGCGAGACGGCGCCTGTCACGCGCTCGGGCATCGGCATCACGCGCGGACGGACGGTTGCCATCTGTGGACGATAGTTGAGTGTGTAGATCGTGCACAACAGTGAGCCGCCAAACGTCGGGCGGGTCGCCGCAAGCGAGCCGTCGGCATCGACATCGAGCTCGGTGCAGTCCGCAGTTAGGCCGGTGAGCAATGTGGTGGCCACTGAGCCGGCGAGATCGCGGCCGAGTGTTGTTGCCCCTAGGAGTAGGATTTCCGGCTTATAAGTGTTGACCAGCTCTGACAGGGCCTTGGTATAGGACTGGTTGCGATAATCGGCCAAGAGATTGTCCGCGACGATATAGGCGAGGTCGGCGCCGTAGCAGAAGGATTCGGCGACCGCCTGCTGCGTTGTCTCCCCGACCGGGCCGATGACAACCGCGGCGAGGTCAACATTGAGCTTGTCGGCGAGCCGGCGGCCGGCCCCCATCAGCTCCCATGAGACGGGGTGCACAACCCCGCGTTCCTGCTCGATGAAAACCCAGACGTGCTTATACGGCTTAAATCGCTCGGGCAGTTCCCTCTTGGTCGCCGCGCGACCACCACCCGCGGCCGGAGCTGCACTTTTCGGTGCGGTGCTCATCATCTGTACTCCCATTCGCATTCAGTAGCGGCTCGCCAGCGGCGCATGCTCCGCCTCCAGGTTGGAATTTGCGCTTGAAGATTTCTTCAGTTAAGCGTCGGGCCGGATGCCGGCCGGCATCGCGTCAGCACGGCCTGGCAGCAGCGTGGGGCCGATACAGCCGTTGCTGGACCTTGACGACGAGCCCGGAAGCACGCGCTTCCGGTTCGTTCCGGATGCGGCATTCTGGGACGACGGTTTGGTTCCCGGCACTGCTAAGGCACCGATCGGGCCGGTCAGGCGTGCCGATCGATTGGTCCTCCTCATCTTAGAGATGCAACCGAGGTGCAACAGATCAAGGACCTGCGAGGGGCTCGGCTGGTACGATTGTCGGCCGCGTCGTTGCCGGTGGAAGCGCGATCTCATTGCTCCGAGTGCGCTTGTTTCTTGCCGATCATAGCGACAGGCCCGCAACTCCGGGCGAGGACATGAGGGGCGGCGCTCAAGGCGCCCGGTCAACAGCGCCGCACGGCCGGCGCTGTTGAGCAACGGCTCTCCCCGCGAAACCTCGGCCAGGGATCGGCCAACGGGGGCGCACGAATCAAACGCACCTTTCAGCTCAGCCAGGCATGCGACCATCGCTTTGGCGCCGCGACGCATTATGGTGCCGGCAGGCAGCGCGCGCGAACCTGCGCGGCGTCAAAAATAAAATCGATGCGAACCAAGACGTGCATGCGCTGCTCCAAACTAGCTGAGCATATGTCAGCAATTGTCGTACCAATTGCGCAGGCGATGAAAATTGGCCGCTATTTCAAAATCTTACTGAAGAAGTAAGTCGGATTGGCGGCCTCTCACGAGGTCGAAACATTCGAGAGCGTACTGACCCGTGTCCGGAATGCGACAGAAGACACTCATCTGAACCTTGCTGAGTTTTCCGCGCAACATGTGCGGTCCCGCTGCCGGCGCATGATTGCAGGAGATAGGCACACCTGCGTACCAGCTCGAAAGGATGGAAATATCGGCGGTGAGTCGTGATTGGCCCCTAAGGAGCCGTGGTGATGAGCCGCGGATCCGCGAGGCCGCAACTGCAGCTTTCCGCTTGAATTCGAAGCCATGGCTTGCTGTGAGGCTCTCGGGACGTTCACGGTCCAGAGCACGACATGTAAGCTCAATTCACTCTAACAAATCGAGCTGGACCAATGCGGGATGCTTGTTCGCTTGTGGTGCGGTCGCATCCTTTAGCACCTTGAATACGCGCTGTTCGATCGGCGAGGACGTGACGAAGTCGGCATAGGCGCGCTCAAGCGTGGCCCTGCAACGCGCGGCGATCTCAGGATCAGATGCACCGGTCAACTCCTCGCCTGCGAGATATTGGCCCATGCGACGCAGGATATGAAGCCGCGCCACATCGACGACTTTCGCATCGTACTCGACGCCGAGCAGTGCAAAAAAATCCTCTGCCGCCGAGGCCTTGTTCAATCGCGCAAGGATCCCATCTGTCGTCATTCTCACCCTCCATCTCGATCCGCGCCCAGAAACGACCAGGCTGGAATGTTTCAACCCGATCGCGCGACGCGCGTGGCTGATTCGCTGTTGACGAGCGAGCTCTCGTGAATGTCGCGCCAGATCGCCAACACCGTTTCCTGCGCAACCAAACCTTGATGCTCGATGGCATGCTTGCGGACGGGCGTGGGGATGGTTTCGCTTTGCTCGGCGCCGAAAGAAAGCTGCACGACAGCAGCAAGGTGATCGCGGCAAACCCTGAATGCTTTCCGATCACAACCCGGGAGGAGCGGCGAGCAGCCCCGGGTCTAGCCCTTCGTAGCTGCGCCGGGTCCTTTAACAGCCCGTGGTCGTGGATGCCGGGTGCATTGGTAAAGACATGCTCCTCGGCAATCGCCTCGTTGAGCGGGATGGTACGGGGCGCAGCGGCTGCAACGACGACCGCAGCTTTTTCCAGTTCGGATAGCAGTACGCCGGTGTCACCGCAACAGAGCTGTCTGGGTGCGACGGCAACTTCCTTCAGCGGCGCATTGTCGGCTCCGCCAGATATCAACCCGCGATCATCAGACGCCGCCTCGGCCTTAGGTCGGGTGCGCACAATCGCTTGCCCCGGCCTGTTTTCACCCCCCATGCGACAGGTGGCCGAAAGCTCGTAGGATATACCCGCAATTGCGCCAACGAGGGGTATCAATAATGAACTCAGCCTTTCAAGCTTGGGATGGTTTGGACGGCGTCATCAAGGCGGCGCAGATGATCCCGCCGACGTCCGGCCATCCGGCTCTCCCCGCTCTCTTCGCCGAAGCAAAGATCAAAATCATTGCATTCCGTGCAGACCGGCGTGGTACACATCACCAGGCCGTCATCTTCGCATAGCATGCGATAGAAGAAGCGCTTCCAGCGCATGTTCTTCGTATTGCGAGCCGCCAGCGGCCCGAAATGGCGCATGAGGACACGGGACAATTCATCCCGCTTCCGCAGGCCGAGATCTTCCCACAAGTGATTAGGCTCCATGGCGCGCCGCGCGATCATCGTCGCGAGCCAGCCGCCAACCTCGCCAAGAGTGGAACGTTGCGCAAGCAGGAGGTCGCGTACCATAACTGTCTCGTCAGGCGCCGGTAAGGCGGACTGATCGCGCCAGGTATACCTCCTGACCGGGGTGGATGGGAAGTATTGCACCAACAGCGCATTGAGCTCCTGGTTGGTCAAGCCAGCCCGCTCGGGAAGTTGGCCGCCATCCATGGCTGATGTGGCCAGAATGCAAGCGAGCACATGGTGATCGAAGTCATCATTGTTGCTGATGTCGACTTCTGCCGGATGGCGCCCGGTCAGAAGCTGGTAGAGCTCACTCGCGTCGCGCTGCTCGGCGGAGTGAGCTACCGATACGCGAGATGAGATCGTGTCGGCCGTTTTTCCTTGTGTGCCGATCATAACTTTCGCACAGCTTCTGAGTGGACGATGTCGGCCTTCCCGGATCGAGAAGGCCGACAACATGAACTATGCCGAAATAGCGGCAAGCTCGGCAGCGGTCTTGCCGACCTGGCTCTCGTCGACGGGCTTGATGATGCCGTGCTCCATGAGCATATCTTCGAGCTCGTCCATGCTGATTGGCGTCGGGATAGCGCCTTGTCCGGCATTATTGTGGATCTTGGTCGCGAGATTGCGATAGTGATCCGCCTGCTTGGAGTCCGGCGCGTATTCCAGCACCGTCATTCGGCGCAGCTCCGCGTGCTGCACGACATTGTCGCGCGGCACGAAGTAGATCAGCCGGCTGCCGAGCTTCTTGGCAAGAGCATCGGCAAGCTCCAGCTCCTTGTCGGTCTGCCGCTCGTTGCAGATCAGGCCGCCGAGACGCACGCCGCCGGAATTCGCATACTTCAGAATACCCTTGGAGATGTTGTTGGCGGCATACATCGCCATCATCTCGCCGGACATCACGATGTAGATTTCCTGTGCCTTATTCTCACGGATAGGCATCGCGAAGCCGCCGCAGACGACGTCGCCGAGCACGTCGTAAGAGACGTAGTCGATGTCCTCATAAGCGCCATTCTCTTCCAGAAAGTTGATGGACGTGATCACGCCCCGTCCGGCGCAGCCGACCCCCGGCTCCGGACCACCGGACTCGACGCATCGAATGTCCCTGTAGCCGAGCTTGATGACGTCCTCGATTTCGAGGTCCTCGACACTGCCGGCATTCGCCGCCAGGCTCAGAATGGTGTCTTGCGCTTTGGCGTGCAGGATGAGGCGAGTCGAGTCCGCTTTGGGATCGCAGCCGACGATCAGAATCCTTTGGCCCAGCTCAGCCAGGGCCGCCAGCGTATTCTGCGACGTCGTCGATTTGCCGATGCCACCCTTGCCATAAAACGCGATTTGTCTCAGCGAAGACATGTTGCTCTCCATCAACCGATTGCTAATTTTTCGCGCCGAATGCGCGAGCCTGTTTCTCTCGTAGAAACGTTGGGCACACGAGTTTCGGGAAGGAGGCCATCGCTCGCCATCAGCGTCGGCGTGCCCTCAGCCCTCGCTCGTTGTTGCTCCATCCAGTTAGCAACTGGCGTGCCATTTCCTTCGCACCTGCATTAAGCCTCTGATCACCTTCGACTAACAGCGTGGCCTCGGACGCCAGCGTGCTGTGGCGGACCGGACAGCTGCAAGGGCTCTGACAGAAACCCGACAAAGCCTCGGCGCTCGGATTCCACTGCGAGCGCCGGCCAATGAGCACAAACGGGAACTCCCGCGCCTTACGCCCGAGACAATTGAGGAGACGACATGTTGCAGATCGAGCTCGAGGACATCGCCAACATCAAAGGCGAATGTTCCACGAGGGCATGGCGGGCACTTGCCGCCAGATCGGGTGGCATATTGCTTGCTCAGTCGCTGAAGGCTGTTCCGTGAGACCCGATGTTGTGAGGACAATATGCTTGGAATTGGAAGTAAGTTGCCGCCGTTCGACATCATAGGCGTGAAGCCCGGCTTTCACCTGCAGGAGGAGGACGGGCAAAGCGCTTTCGAGACGCTGACTGAGAGAAGTTTCCCCGGCAAATGGAAAGTCATCTTCTTTTACCCGAAGGATTTCACATTCGTCTGCCCGACCGAAATCGCCGAGTTTGCCCGCCTGACGAAGGATTTCGCCGATCGCGACGCAATCGTGCTTGGTGGGTCGACCGATAACGAGTTTTGCAAGCTCGCCTGGCGGCGTGACCATAAGGACCTGCACCGTCTATCCATCTGGCAGTTTGCCGACACCAAGGGCGCACTGGTCGATGGCCTTGGAGTGCGCTCGCGTGATGGCATCGCACATCGCTATACCTTCATCGTCGATCCTGAGAACACGATCCAGCATGTCTACGCGACTAGCCCCAATGTCGGCCGCAGCCCCACCGATACGTTACGTGTTCTGGATGCGATACAGACTGATGAGCTCTGCCCTTGCAACCGCGAAATCGGCGGCGACACGCTTAAAATTGCCTGAGGCAACATATCGATCGTGCAGTTGGACGAGCGTTCCGGCCGCGGGACGTCAGACGCAATCGTTCTTCGATGATTTCAGGTGAGACGATGCTGCCGCAAACACTGCTAGCGAGTGCGACCCGCAATTCAGTTCTCGTTACCGGTCATGAACTCTGACGCCGCCACCGCGATATTCGCGCGGCGGTCGCGGCGGCGATATCCACGGTCTCGATCACGACGATGAACATCGTTCACGGCCGCTTTGCTCACCTCACATCATCCGAACACAAGCGGATGCCGGCGCGGCTGCCCATGAACATACAAACGCTTGTACGCGCTTCTGCGCCTGCCGGACGCACATCTCCCCGCCGGAGTTCCTTATACTTCGTCGTGGGCCGGACCGCGGTCTCTTTTGTCTGCGGCTTACCGGCATGCAACTTCAAGGGGTCGATCCAGCGCCCACGGGTCGGAAAGAGGGTACCAATCTCTCCTCTTGGGGCATTCTAGGTTTCAGTCGCCGCGCCTTGAGCAGGGTGGACGCAGCGGCAGATGGCTTAGCGCGAACGAGGTGTGCCAGCCGTCGATCGACGCGCTCGCACACCGTATTTTCCGGGCCCGGCAAATCTATATTCAGCGCCTAAGCAGCACGTTGCGACGAGCGATTCGCTTCAGTCGCTGATTGAACACGACAATCGGTCGGGTTTAGGTCAAGTAACCGGATCGACGGAGAAACCGGTCAGCTCGTTCGCCGCACGACCTAACCGTCGGCGCCGAGCCTGAGACGACCAACTGGCCGGCAATCGCACGCCGCCTGACGATCTCGATCATCGCGCCGGTCGATTTCCGAAGCTGAATCCCATCTCAGCGCTGGTGGCCCAAGCCAATCCCCAAGGTAGACGCTTTCTGCCTTAGGGAGCCTTCGGATCGCTTCATAAGCTTTGAAACCCTAGCTACAGGGGTGCGGGCCCTTGAGTGCGCCTTGAGCAGCTTGACCTCGTCCTTACTATATTCTTTGCGCTTGGTGCTTTTCGCCACGTCATGTTCTCCGATTTCGCTTTGCACATCTATCTGCAGCGCCTCGTTTTTGAAAAACGCCGCAGCTGCTTCCCATTACCATATCAATGACCATCGGCAACTATTCAAGCGGGCTTTTATCTTCCAGATAAGAACATGAACTACACGCGAATTTGTTCTCTGTCCTTCTGTATCTTTGTCCGCGTGACAAACCCGATTCCCGACGCACGCCAGGCGGTTCAACATGGAAGCAAGCTATCAAGACAGGGATGATCGATTCGGTCCTTCAAAGAACAACTCGAAAGCGCTTCTTCCTAACATCAACTTCGTCTCAAGAAGACGTTTCGCAGAGCAATATTCAGGCGTGGAGTAGCGCTGGATCGGCCAGGACGATCGTTGTGCTCCCGCGCATGATGAACCGGCTTTCACGAGTGTACGGCGTTACCGCGCGAAGAATGAACGTCCTCTCATACCTGCTGGGGTTCTGCGGAACTAGGTCGAGTAGTCACAAATGCGAATCCTGCGACGGCTGAGGTTTTCTTCGTCAGCAGATCGAGCACGGCTTGCTCTTCCTCATTTGACCGCCGCAGTATTCTTGATCGAAGGGGCCACGTAGAGATAGCCAGGAAACTCCATCCTCAGCGAACAAGATGCGAAACCATCGCCTGACCCGTGTCATGGACCCGATGAATGAGCGAGCGACCTGATCGTGATATTTCGCCAGGCCGGGCACGAAGGCATGGCAAACAACCCGCGGGCCTAGCGCCCTGTGAGCCTGGCACCGGCAGGCGATTGCTTGATCATGACATGGCAGAGCGCTTGGCCAGCACAATGCCGCTGGCGCGCCGCCGATCATTCGTGATCTGTGCACATTGATCTCCGCAGTCGAGTAAATGCAGCTCGAACTGGCCAAACCGGCGGAACGGAGTGTGCGTCATGTCGGAGGCGTCGCAACAAATCCAGGCAAGATGTGGAAATTTCTGCCGGAGCGTCAGGCAGGGCTCAGAGCCTGTGTCAATAGCGGCGAGCGTCTGCTCGATCATGGTCAATTCGCCTTGGCGCACCATCCACAAATCCTCATCGCCAGAATAAACGTTCAGGATCGGCATTCAGAACCGTTGTCGCCAAGCCAAGCCGCTGATGGGTCGAATGCCACTCCCAGACGCCCTTACCGTGATCTTTGCGGAACAGCTGCCATGCCGCCCCCGTCCTGTCGTGGCGCAGCAGCGCGATCTCGACGAGGCCGCCCTCCGCATTGATATTGCCTGAGCAACACGGGCTCTCGACTAGATAGCCGCCAGGAACCGCAGTCACCTCTGGCGAGACATATCGGTAACGCTCGCGCTTCGTGAGTGCGCGCACGATTCGCCATCGGTCGAGCTCGTTGGGATGGGCAGGCAAGCCGGCATGATGTCTTCTGATGATTGCCGCGTTCATTGCGCAATCTCCTAAAGTGCAGAGATTTCTGCCTCGATGCAGCCAACCACCAACTGCTTGCCGAAATCGACCATATAAATGAATAGGTTCGCTTCCGTATGGCGACCGATCTGGACGATCTCACCAACGTGCCCGACGCTGACCAGACACTCTTCCGGCGACGCGTCGGGAAAGGAACCGTCGTTGAGCAGATCTATCGCCGCCTTGACACGTTGGCCTGACCGGTATCTTGGCAGTCTTGGTTCGATCATCGGGATGCCGCTCCTGGCAAGGAAGGCTCCTCGCCTTCGCGGCTTCGCCTGACTAGATCGAGCTCCTTGCCTTTCATGCCGACGCGATAGCCGGAGCCGAGGAATTCGACCCCATAGATATAAAATTGTTGTAGGAACGTGCCGATCGAGACGACATAGCCAAGCTCACCTTTCTTGACCAGAACCTCACCAATCTCCTTGCCCACATAAGTGCCGTCGTTGCGGATGGTGCGGTTGGCCCGCACCTTGTCGCCATAGTCAAACAAGGGGGCGTCCGTCAGCTCGACGATCTCACTATCGCGGGCGATGTTGCTCATGCTGTCGTCCCCGTTCCACAGTTCGATACAACGTCTCGCACAGCCCGGCCGCCGCCCGTCAATGCGGAGCATCAACCGCCCGAGTTTCTGAACCGCTAGTGTCGTCATGACACCGATCGTGGCCCTCAAGCAGGCTCCTGGTGACGCGGCAGCGCCGCGTCGAGCACGCATGTATTGTCAACGGGGCAAACCGCCACGCATTGTGGCTCGTCAAAGCAGCCGGCGCACTCGGTGCATTTCTCAGGATCAATCAGGAAACCGCCGGCTCGCTCGGAAATAGCGAGGTTCGGGCATTGCGTTTCGCACGCCGAACAGCCCGTGCATTGCGACGCGATGATCTTGAACGGCATTACTTGAACCCATCCTCAGGCGGCGGAAGTCAGCGCGTTGGAGCGGGCCGCTGCATCGACCCTTTCAACGTGATGGATCTTCCCCTCATTGACTTTATCGAGATAGAGTTTGAACCAGGCGGTGACCGAGCCATCGATGAACTCGCAGGCGTACCGATCGACCGGCTCTATGCCGGCCTTGATCAATTCGGCCTTCGGGCAGCCGCCGATCTTTGACACGAATATGGCGTGGCAATCCTTGATGGCGCCGATGGCCATTTCGAGCTTGCTGTCCTCGCCATGACCACCTTGGCAATAGGAATGGATTGCTCGATGCCCAACGTATTTTGCGCCTGAAGTCGAGAGCTCGTAGACCTGGAACTCCTTGGCATGACCGAAGTGCTGGTTGATCAATCCCGAGCCCTTGGTTGCAACCGCCACCAGCACCTTGATTTCGCTGGACGCGCTGGCGAGCCGCGCAAGCGCCTCCTGCTTGGCCACAAGGTTCGCGGTGCGCGCCTTCTCAACCTTAGCCTGATACTCCTTCCGGGCCTGCTCGTCGTATTTGATGTCCATCGCCATTATTTTTTTCATGGTGAACTCCGCGCCGCGGTCCTCCCCGAGCAGTCCGACGGCGTCGGCCCGGCACTGGCGACAGTGACGCATCATGTTCATCTCGCTTTCGCAGCTATCCTGCAATGCTGTCACTTCCTGTGCAGTCGGGCCGCGTTGCCCCCTGAGGCCGAAGACGGTCCCATGCTCCGGCGACGATATCAGCGGCATCACGTTATGCAGGAAGGCGCCGCGCGACTTCACGGCCTTGTTAACCTCGACCAGATGCTGATCGTTAATCCCGGGGATCATCACCGAGTTGACCTTGCACAGGACGCCGCGCGCGGTAAGCATCTCCAGCCCTTGGAGCTGTCGATTGCTGAGTATTCTTGCGGCTTCAATGCCGGTGCAGCGCTTGTGGCCGTAAAAGATCCACGAATGGATCTTTGCACCAATTTCGGGGTCGATCATGTTGATCGTGATCGTCACGTGGTCGACCTTGAGTCTCGCGATTGTGTCGACATGATCGGGTAGCGCAAGGCCGTTCGTCGAGAGGCACAGCTTGAGATCTGGCGCGAGCCTATTGACGAGCTCGAATGTCCTGAATGTCTTGTCCGGGTTCGCGAGCGGATCGCCAGGACCGGCAACGCCGACCACGCTCAGCTGAGGGATCGCGGAAGCGACCGCCAGCACCTTCTTGGCGGCCTGCACCGGCGTCAACTTTTCACTGACAATGCCAGGACGCGATTCGTTAGCGCAATCGTACTTACGATTGCAGTAATTGCATTGGATATTGCAGGCGGGTGCGACGGCGACATGCATGCGGGCATAATGGTGGTGCGCCTCCTCGCTGTAACACGGATGGTTCTTCACCTTTTCCCAGATCTCAATTGGCAGATTGGCGATGCCAGCCTGAGATCCGCAGCTTGCCTTACCGCTGCCACCGATCGTACCGCAGCCCTTGTGCGTCGCCATGACTTGCATGGTCTCGCTGATCTCGCCGCCGCACGATACCTGGTGTTGCGCTGAAGTACTCATTGTTCCAATTCTCTTCGCAAGCCGAACCCTTTCGGCAAGCATCCCCAGAGTCTTTCCGGAAAGCCAAGAGCAACTGGCGTGCCATTCCTGCAGGATGAATTTAACATTTCGCTTTCAAGCACTTAGCTAAGCCCTGGTCGATTGTTAGCTTTATCAATTCATGTTGGAAAGCTGACAGGGGTTGCGATCACAACAGCGCTGACACCATTGTTTTGAGGCCCGGCAGGCTGCTTCAGCTATGGCTTCGGCAAACGGCAGGCGGGTGGCGTCGATTGAAAGTTGATCTTCCGTCAGAACGTGACGCCTAGGCAAAGCACAATCCGCAAAAGACGTCCGGGGCGCTTTGAAGGACAGGTTGATAAGGCGAGCCTAGAAGCAGAGAAAGCAGTCCTGTGACTGACCTATGCCATGGAAGATCACGCGGACCCCTGCGTGATGCTCCGGAAGGGCATTGTCAACCAGGTGAAGAGAAACGCCCGCTCGCCAGGGTCAGGGATCATCACGAAGGTTGATACTTCTGAGCCTGCGATCTGGGCCGGCGCGCGACTTAACCATTCAAAGCTGAACCTTATGGAGTCCAGCCATTGGCCTGACGCTGTTAAGACGCGCGGAATGCAACGAGCGGCCTGGCGGTCGCCGAAAAGGGGAGGTCGCGAAGGCCTCCCCACCAACGCCATCCCGCTGACCGGATGCCTCGATGCTGCGCCCCGGCCAAGATACTGCCTTTGGCAGCGCGCGGCAGCACGATCTTGGTTCCGAACAAGGCTGCATGGGCTGTCGCGTTGACCGGTAAGCGCTCACCGCGCCCGCCAAGACTTCCCTGGACATCCCAGTTTGACGACGTCCATAGACACGGAGTTTCATTTTTCGGTTGCTTCGCCGCCGCGCTTCTTGGCGTTTATGGTGATTGGTAGGGTGGTGTCGCTCGCCATCGCCGGTAGGTCGAGCACCCAGCCGTTTGCGATTTTAATCCAACCACCCCACAGCGTCTCGTGCTCCCAGCCGACGATCGGCTCCTCAAGATCTTTCTTGGGTACATAAATCGAAAGGCCTGTCTCAGGCGAACGACGAATCATGACCTTCATAGGGGCTCTGCAGGTTGCGAACTCTCGCCCGCACGCTCCTGACACGCACGCAACAAGGCTCTCTGTTCGGAAGTAATGTGCGCCAGAACTTGCAGCACACGATCGATCTCATCCAGCGCCGTCTCTCGCGAGAGCGAGAAGCGAACCGCACCCCGCAAAAACGCCGGCGCTACTCTCATCGCGCGCAGGACATGGGACGGCTCCATCGAGCCGCACGCGCAGGCTGAACCGAGTGAGGTGGCAATTCCGTCACGATTCAGGTGGTGGACGATGGCCTCCGCTTCGAGACGCTCGAAGGCAATGTTAGAGGTATTTGGCAGGCGGTTTTTGATATCACCAAGCACGATGCAACCGCCGAGCGCGAGAATGCCGCGCTCCAGCCGGTCGCGAAGGGCGCAAATCTGGATCTGATCTTGTATGAGGTGTGCCGCCGCGAGTTCCGCCGCCTTGCCGAGCCCAACAATGCCTGGGACGTTTTCGGTGCCAGCGCGGCGACGCCGCTCTTGCACGCCGCCGAAGATCAGCGGCCGGAACTTAATGTCCTTGCGGACATACAGCGCGCCGATGCCCTTCGGACCATGGAGCTTGTGGCCGGAGAGCGACAGCATATCGATGTCCGTTGTCTTCAGGTCAATGGGAATCCGCCCGACGGCCTGGACTGCATCGGTGTGAAAGAGCGCGCCGACTGAGCGCGCCATCTTGGCGAGGGACTTCACCGGAAAGATCGTACCGGTCTCATTATTGGCCCACATGATCGAGGCGACTGACGTACGCTCCGACAAGGCATTGCCATAACTCTCGATGTCCAATCGACCGCTTGCATCGACCGGAATGACATGGATCTTGATTCCTCGTCGGCCCAGCTCCTCGGCAAGAGAGAGCACGGCCGAATGCTCAACGGTGGTTGTGACGATCTCGTCGCGTCCTTCCTGCACGGCGAGCGCGGACAGGATCGCAGTGTTGTCAGATTCCGTCGCGCCGGAGGTGAAAACGATTTCGTGATCGAATGCCGCGCCAATGAGAGCCTGCACATTTCGGCGCGCCTGCGTCAATGCGGGTGCAACCTCAATGCCGAATGCATGCCCGGACGACGCATTGCCGAATTGCCCAGAGAAGAACGGCAGCATCGCGGCGACCACCAAAGGATGTGCAGGGGTCGTGGCGTTATTGTCCAGGTAAATCGGCCGCACGGAGAGTTCGCTCTGCATTTAAGCCCTCACTTTGGCAGCTCCGGGGAACGGGATCAGGCGGGCAAACTTTCCGAGCCGCTCGATCAGGCGCGCCTGAATAGCCGCGAGCGTCGTGCCCGCAAGCTTGCATACCCTGCAAGCGCCGGTTAGCCCGACCATGATCTTGTTTCCGTCTATTGCGACGAGCTCACAATGTCCCCGATCGCGCCTGAGGCTTGGCCGACTCTCATCGAGCACGGCGCGGACAATCCGCTCGCGATCGGAAGGCTCGATAGTCCAAGACTGCTTCGTCCGTTCAGCCTTCAGGCCCATGTTCGATGCTCATTCCATTGCCAAGCGTACCAAGGCGACTCAGCTGAACGATTTGCCGCATGAACAGCTCGATTTGGCATTTGGGTTATCGAAGCGGAATCCTGATCCTTCGAGCGACACCACGAAATCGATCGTGGTGCCGTTGAGATGCGCCCGGCTCGCGTTGTCGACAAAGACTTTAATCCCGCCTTGCTCGAACACGGTCTCATCGGAGCTTGGCTCATGAGCAAGACCCATTTTATATGTGAATCCCTGGCAGCCGCCGCCTTCGATCATGATCCGCAAACCGGTTGCCGGCTGCGCTGTCGAGGAGATTGCGGCCTTCAGTGCGTTGATGGCGCTATTCGTTAGGTTGATCATCTCAGGCTCGTTCTCAGTTCTCTCGCAAAGCACAAATGGCAAATCCCATGCCAGTCGAGATGCAGATGAAACCAGCTTCTATTGCAGAGGCCCACCATTCGATTTGCGACCTGTCGGGTTCGCGACAGGCGGCTTTCCGGCAGCAGGAAGTCATGCGTGCGAGGCCTCGTGATGGTGGCAGCAGGTATCCCCCCAAATCGCGCCAAGCCGCCGTTTTCGCTCTACGTCGCTGCAGACATCGCGGACGGCAAACAACTTGCAGGAAGGTAGGGGCACGTCGCATTGGGCGACCCGTGCACACCACAAATTGATGAGGAGACTTCCATGACCTCAATCGACAACACCGCTCTTGGCCCGCTGGACAAGGAGGGGCGATTGCTGAATGCGGTGCTTAAGAGTGAAACAACGAAGTCCGGGCGATTTGGGTTTCGAGGCGACATCGCGCTGAAGTTCCAAGCCCAGCTCGCCGACGAAAAACGACCGCCGGATTATTCCATCGAACAAGTTCTTGCAATTGCACAAGAAGGCGAACCAGCCATCCCAGTCCTTGCCGGATATCTGCATTCCTTCGCTTATCTACCCGAGGCCGCGAAGGTGCTGGATGGCAGGCTGAGCCCCAACGGCAGCTATTTCATCTTCTGCAACAACATTGATCTGCTCGCGAAGTACCGCACAAAAATAGGCGAAATCACCTTCCGCATTCTGCCTTGCAACGAATCAACCGTATGGAAGGAGATGATGGACCTCGCCGGCATCGACAAGAACGACCTCAAGAAGCTCGGTACCGCCGCAAGGCTCGACTACTTGCTCGATGCAGCCAAGGAAATCAATGGATCATACACGGAGATCTCATACGAGGACGGCCTAGCCAAAATGGAGCCGGTGAAGAACAGAAGCGAAAACCGCCCAGTCTGAGGCATCGCTTCAGATCCCTTTCTCGCCAGCTCGACAGTCCGCCGCAAAGAGATTCACTGCAAACGCTTCGCCTGCGGCGGGCTCTTTCAAACCTTGTCGATGCACTTCCGGCTCAGCTTTTCGGGCAGATGACATGCCCACTCTGCTGGTGGTGTGTTGGCCAAGAGCACTGTCGTCATCACGCTGAGGCCGGCTCACCGCGACGGTCCGACTGAGCGGGTCAATCGTGATCAGGACATTCTAAGTCTGACCGGTTCATGGTCGCGGTCACACTTCAAAGGCCGATCGACGGTGTGTGGATTGGCTTTGGCGTTGCGCTCCAGGCCTTTGCCGGCCTGAGCGGCGCTGAGATGTCGCGCGAGGAGCGATCACTATGCTGATGTTCACGGAAGGGCCGCCGGTGATCCGGACATTCCGGGGGTGCGCGATGTCCGTGCTGCGGAAGCCGGCGGCATCCGCGACTGCAGCGACCACGGGTGGATGCAGAACTCGCGCCGACCCGGATGCGCGGTAGCGTACGTGCGAAATCGCCTGACAGAATCCGCCGCAGGGAGTGTGGAGGACGGAGTGGTCGCCAAAGGGGTGGAGGTGCTGGCAACTGTGTAAGAGTGCCCGAGTACCCGTCGCGGTAATCAGCAGCACCCGCGAGGTCGAGCAGGCGGGTGGATTTCCCGTCAGCCTCGGCTTCGGCCACGCAGGCTTAGACCTATCGTCTCGGCGTGCGCCTGATTTCAGGCCCAGCAACGGCCCTTGCGATCTGCACGGCGTGCAACGCCGCGGCCTTTGAGCAGTTGATCCGCCGCAACGAACATCGAGGTCGGATGCTAGGTTTTCCTTGTGGCCTGCGTGTCGCAATCGCCCTGAATGATTCTGCTGGTGGCGAGCGATTCGAAGGCGCTAATTGGGCCCGATGGTGCGTCTTCTGATTAACATTTCTCTTCATGTCTCCTCCTGCGGCCGGACGTTGGGAGCTCCAGGAGACTTCTCTCGCGGAACCGAACAAGACCCGCCGCAAGAAACCTTCTCGTCCCTGTAGTTGGCCAAGGCTTGGAGCAGCCGCGGCATATAATACTTCTTCGCACGCTCCGCCGCCAATTCCGGCATAGCTTTCGGATCGTCTAGCCACGTCATCGCCCGCTCGATCAGCTCGATCGCATGTTGCTTGTCACCACTCTCGTGGTAGTACTGAGCGACCACCATATAGGAAGAGCAGTTGAGGCCGCCGAAGGCCTGCCCAGGATTGAGGATATGTTCCGAAACATCCCTGCCGATCGCAAAGCGTTCCGCACCCGGAAGCTGCGTATTGTCGTTCTCCGCATTAAAGAGTTGCCTCATCGCGCCAACCAGGCCACTCAACGCCTCTGACTGTTTCTCAATCGCATCTCGAACCAGTTGGCGTAAGACCTGGAAACCAGTCGCCGTGTCGCGCATTTTGTGAAGCAACAGATGCGCATAAATCTCCCGGAAGTGGAGATTGTCCGGCGTCGCGGCAATGCCCTCTTCGACGGCTAATAGCGCTGTCGGCCAGTCCTTTGCTTCCATCGCCGCTCCAATTCTCCGGTGCATTGAGCGTTCGCGCGCTAGGCGCTGGCCTTCCGCGATCCGTTTCGCATCAGCGGATTTAGCTTGATAGCTGCTGCGCCAAGTGCCGTTTATTATTTTCAGCAAGACGTCGTCGAGTGTGATCGGATGACCGATAAAGGCAATGTGGCCGTCGCGGTCGACGACGAACGATGTCGGAATCCCAACAGATGAGCTGGCATCCATCCAAAGCATGTTCATTTCGCCCGTACTGTCGAACCCGATTCGATAGTTCAAATTTGAGAACTTCTCAGTCAACCATACGTCCAACTTGGTGCGAGCCTCATCCGCCGTTGGTGCTCGTTCGCTAGCTGCGACTCCGACGACCTCAAGCCCCTCGTCTTTGTATTTTGCTTGCAGCTCAATGAGATGGGGCATCGCCTCCTCACATGGACCGCACCAACTTGCCCAAAATTCGACGATGTACACTTTCCCTCGCTGGAAGTTCGTAATGGGGTCGCCACGCAACCAGTTCTCGACTTTGAGCGAAGGAGCCGGGGTCGCCATGCACAGCACCATCATTTCTTCTCCAAGTCAGTTGTTGCGAGAGCTTGTCTCAAAACTAAGTTAGCAACCACCGTGCCAGGCGCTCCGCGCGCACTAAGCACATGAAAAAGCTTTGAAAAACATCCACACGCCCAATAGGTCCACTGTAGACTGACATGCTTTGGGTGAGCGTCAGATTTCGGGCACGCATCGCGCCCTTCCGGTCGCCAAAACGCGAATGCGCATCCGCGAGCCGCGACGTAGGCTTCGCCGTAACCCTCGGCGGCGGGCTCGGGGCGCTGAGCGAGTTAAGGATCACCCCTTACTGCCGCGCGATCTAGCTGGGGCGCCCAAGGCCGCTCACATCTCCTGCCGAGTGTCTCTTGATCTGGCGCAAAGGCGGAGACTGCGCGCGCAGCCCTGAACAAGGCTATGCTAGCCAGCCGACAGGCTACTCACGAGCATTTCTGCCGCATTGATGGGCGGTGACCTGTCCATTGATTGGCACGTGCATTGATCAGTTCGACCCAGCGCTCCCGTGTTATGCGGGTTGCCTTGGACGTGCGGTTCCGGACAATCTCAAATAGGGTGGCCGCGTACTGGCTGCTCCAACCTGGCTGGGGGCATGGTGGAGCAGAGCTAGCCGCGCGTAATCAATACAGTGAGAACGACGTGAAACCATGCAGAATGTCGCAACCAAAGTCACCTAGCCCATCAACTCCTTGCGCCGTGCTTACTGTGGTCCGCGAGCACGAGACGGCGCGGTCGTGTCATTTGATCATTTGACCGGTCCCCCCGAAGGACAGCCAAGAGTCCATGTTCGGGCACGGTCAGCTCAGGAAAGCTGGGTTGGCGCCAACAGAGCAGGTTGGATGTCGCACGTTGGTGAATAGCAAATGAATCTCCGGCTGGGCTTCTATATTTGAACATCGCACCGTAGATGTAGTCGGCTCGATACCGGATCTCCCGACTTGCCTTCGTCTCTGGCAAAGCAGCCCTATTGATACCGGAGAATGTCGCTTCAAGCCCGTGGCGCGTGCGTCTGACAGTTTGTCGGACACACCCGCGCGCAGGCGCTGCAGCCGATGCAAGCGCCTTCGTCATTCAGCACCATGACCTTTTTTTCGAGCTCATCGTCCTCCTCATCGAGATCGATGATTTGGCCAGCCTCGCTTAGCCCCTTCAGCGTCATGACCTCGCGGCCGCAAACCTTATAGCAGCGGCCGCAGCCGATGCACTTCTTGAGATCGATAGAAACCAGGTAATCCGGTTCCCAACTGCGGCCGTCGCGGGTCCTAAATGACATGGCTCGAGATCCGCTATGCTTTGTCTAGCGCTTGGAGATTTTGGCGCTTGCTTTCGAGCTCGCTGAAGGCAACGTGGGCCTTCTGCGCCACACTCAGGATCGAGCACCAGTTGACCGGCAGCTCCTCGGAGAGGTCGTGGAGGTCCATCTTGGCTTGGGTCGCCTTCGCCGAGAGCTTCTTTATTTCCGCTTTCAGCGCTTCAACATCGTTCATGCTTGCCTCAATAATTCGCCACTTCCGGGAACTTACGGATCATCTCAACGCCACTGTTGACGAATTTGTCGCCTTGATCAGCGAGATCAGAGAAATGGTTGAAACCAAAGCGATGCACGTCGCGCAGCTGCTTGCTCACGACAACGAGCCGACCGCCGATCAACACGATCCGACCGAACCCTTCGTTGTGCATCTTCAGCATTGGCGAGATCATCACTCCGGTCGCCTTCTCGATCGAGAGCGCAACCGCGTTAAAGAACAGCTCCAGCCGCCATGTCGTCTTGGGGTCGGGATTGCCGACAATAGGCAGCGCACGGCGCTTGTGCTTGTCGAGGACGTAGGGTTCGAGCAAATCGAGATCCTTCTTGCCCTCCCAGGCACCGTGGGAGTCCTGGGCGCGCCAGATCTTGACGAGCTCTTTCAGAAATGGCCGCTCCGCCGCCGCGGCGGCTGGAGTGACTTCGGATGTATCTCCCATCCTCGTTCCTTCAGGTTTCGAAATCCACTGTACGTTCCGGGTCTTTGGCGAGCAGCTTCCGCAGCCAGGGCGGCGGCGAGCCCTTCAGCACGGTTTCGAGTTTGACGCAAAGTTCGTCGATGGGCTCTGGTTGCAGCACCTTCATCGGATGGATCTTGCTCGCGACGACTCGTGCAGCACCCGAGCCGCCGATCGCCGCAACATAGAGGATTGCGCAGTTCCTGATCGCCTCGATCTTGGGCGCTAGCTTATCCTCATTGCCGTCTTCCGTGAGGTCACCACCGAACTGGATCGCCTCAATAAACCGATGCCCCTCCGGGCCGACCTCGTAGATCGCGATGTTCTTGGCCCAGCCGAAGTGCGCATCGACATGCTTCAAGTCCTGAGTGGCAAATGCAACTTTCATCCGTGTTGTTTTCTCTCCCTGCTCAATGCAACCCAGGCGAATCGACCTGCAGGCCAGAGTTGGTGAATCGCCAGCTGTCAGGCGTCGGCCGATGGTTGATCTCTCGGTCGGTGATGATGAGATTGGCGATATCAAAGATCAGGTCGCGCGTGCCGCGATAACCAACGATTGTGAGGTGCGCAGCCCCAAGGCGATCGAACATGGGAAAGCCTACCCGGAAGAATGGAACATTGAGTCGCGAAGCGGCCTGGCGACCATGTGAATGGGACATCAAGAGGTCGCAGTCACGCGACCTGGCAAGCTCTTCAAGATCCTCCAGATCGCCGATCAGGACGTCCGCGGTCCTGACCCGCTGCAGCACCGGTGAGTTCGTCGTCGTCACCGCAGCAGTGACCTGCGCCCCCATCTCGTGGAGCGAGCTGGAGAGATCAAATAACAGGTCCGGCTCGGCGCCGATCGCGAGCTTGCGGCCGCCGATGTGGAAATGAGCATCCAGCATGGCGTCTGCCAGCTGTCCACGCTGCCGGCGATACTTCGAGGGTACTGACCGGCCGGTGATCTGGCTCAAGAACGCCATAAATTCGTCGTTTGGGATAAGGCCACAGAGCCGCTCGAATAGACGGAACGGCGCGCCTGTCCGCACCTGCATGGTCTCGGCCGCACGGCGCATTTGCGCGCCGATCGCGATCGTCCAGGCCACCTGCCCCATGGTCGCAATTTCGTCCACTCCAATCCCCCCGATCGTAGTCGGCGTGAATTCGTCGGGGATGTGGCCGTCCAGCGAACCTGCAAGGTCCGGCAGGAAGGAGGGCTTGAGACCGAAATCCTCAAAGATCGTGCGAAGCTCGTCGAGGTCGCCGGGCGTGAGGTGGCAACCAGGTAGCACGTTAACGCGGGACGCATCGCGCGGTCTCGCTGGATCGAACGGAGTCACAAGCACCTCGATCATCCGCGCCACCGTCTTGCCCCAGCCATCCTGAAAGGCATCCTTGAAATCCGGAGTCGAGACGTAGACAAGGGGGAGCTTTTCGAGCTGCGGGTGCTTCTGTCGGATCAGCCGGATGAAGGCTTCGACGTCATCGCCGTTGGTTTCGGTGACCCCAGTCGAATTGATGCCAACGATCTCGGGCGCGACGCGATTGTAGATGTTGAGGATTGCCTGTTCGAGATTCTCGTGGCCGCCGAGCACGGTCGCAACCTCGCTCATAGCAGTTGTCTGCATCGGCACGGCTTCATTGAAATGGCGCACGAACAGCGTCAGCCCAAAAGAGGCGCAACCTTGCGGGCCGTGCAAAAGCGGCATCGCGCCGCGCAACCCCATGAAGGCAAATGAGCCGCCGATCGGCTGGCTCATCTTGAGCGGATTGACCGAACAGGCTTTCTTCGAGGTAGTGACGATCGCCATGTCCCCTACTCCGCCGCCTGCAGTGCCGCCGGCTGGAGATCGGAAGGAATGTCCTTACAAGCAATGCAACGCCCGCTGGAACTGGTGAACGGCTTGATGGGCTCGCCGAGCTTCGGGCCATGCGGCGCAATCGCGCTCTCACCCTCACTGGCCTCAGCTTGATTGGAAAAACTTATCGTCCTGACGCTGTTCCTGCTCGGGTCCCGAACTGGATCCGCGGCTTGCGCATGCATCTGCGCAGCCGTCCTTGCCTGAAGATTCCGGTCGAACTCATCCCATGGCGCGGCTTGGCGGAGCTGATCCCATATCGGATTGTAGAGCGCCTTCTCGATCTCCTCCATGAGCTTGAGAATCCCGACATAGCCCATATAGGCGTGGCAGCGCTCCTGGTTGATATCGAGCCACGGCATCGCCGCCTTTAGCGCGACGAATTGCGACTTGCCGCCCGAGAGCATGATATCGGCTTTTGCGTCCTTGAGCATTTTGTAGATCTCGCGAGGCGACATGTCCTCGATCATATGGGCGTCCTGGCCCATTAATTCCTTGATACGTTCCTTGTCCTTCTTGGTCGATTTCTTCACGGACGTGCCGACGATCTCGAGCCCGGCCTCCTGCAAGGCGGCCACCATCGACCAGGATTTCACACCGCCGGTGATGAGAACAACCCTCTTGCCGGCAAAGCGCGGCTTGAAACGTTCAATCGCAGCCCAGGCCTTGGTCTCTTCGCGTGCGATCAGGGCTTGCGTGCGTTCCATCAGCTCAGCCGGCGCACCACTCTCGATCAGCATGCGCGCGATCTGGCGGAGTGAATCGCTGGTATCCTCAATACCGTAGAAGGAGCCTTCAAAAAACGGGATGCCGTAGCGCTGCCTCATCTTGCGTGCGACGTTGATCATTGCCCTTGAGCAAACCATCATCGCGGCTTTGGCTCGGTGCGAATAAGCGACCTCGCGATACTTGCCGTCCCCCGCGATGCACGACAGGATCCGAATTCCGAGCTCATCGAGCAGGGGCTTGACCTGCCAGAGCTCGCCGGACAGATTGTATTCGCCGATGATGTTGACATCATACGGCGTCGTGTAATCGGGCTCTCCGGTACCGATGACATGCTCCAGCAGTGCTTCGCCAGCAAGCTTGTTACCAAGATTCTTCGACCCGACAAATCCCGGTGAATTGATGGGAATGACCGGTTTGCCGAATTTGGCGGAGGCCGCCTTGCAGACCATATCGATGTCGTCACCGATCATTGCGGGCACGCATGTCTGGTAGACGAAGATGGCCTGCGGGTCGTATTTCTCTGTGATCTCCTTGACTGCCCTGTACAGCCGCTTCTCGCCGCCGAAGACGATATCGGTCTCGCTCATGTCTGTGGTGAAGCTTCTGCGCCACAGATCGGAGCCGGACGAGACCGAACCACGATTGTCCCAGGAATTGCCCTCACAGGCGATTGGACCATGCACAAGATGGGCGACATCGGTGAAGGGCTGCAGCGCGACTTTGGCGCCATCGAAAGCACATCCGCCGGCGGCGCCGCCCGGCTTGAGCTGCTTGGTGCAACCATTCTTACGCTCGACCTTCGACTTGCTCGCGTTCTTGGCGCAGCCCGGTTCGTTAAAGACGTCCTGTATGGTCGTGGGAAGCGAAGTCATGGTATCTCTCTCGGGGATGTCAACACACCGCAGACCACAAGGATGGCCGGCGGACAACCTGTGATCCCCGCCGCAGCGCCGCTGTTTCTGCTGACGATGAGGCGGGGAGCTCGCCTTAGCGTATGATGTCGAAGCTGTAGTCTGTCTTGCCAACCGAGCTGGTCTTTCGATCGATCTCATCAAAGATCTTGTCGAGAATCTTGACCAGCACATTCATGCTCCCCTGATAGCCCCACACTGGATAACGATGGTGATGATGGCGATCGAAGATGGGAAAGCCGATGCGGATTAGCGGCGTTCCGGTGTCACGCTCGAGATACTTGCCGTAGGTGTTACCGATCAGGAAATCGACCGGCTCTGTGAACAGGAGCGATCGCATGTGCCAGAGATCCTTGCCTGGGAAGGCGCGGCAGTTCTTACCGAAGGGCGAGCTCGCGAACAGCGCCTGCATCTTCAGCTCCCACGCCTTACTCGCGTTCGTCGACAGCACGTGGATCGGCTCAGCGCCGAGCTCCAGCAAGAATGCGGCCAGGCCATAGCAGAGGTCTGGATCGCCGTAGATCGCGAACTTCTTGCCGTGAACATGCGCGCTGGAGTCAGCCATTGCGTCTACCAGACGCCCACGCTCCTGCTCCAGTGCATTTGGAATTGCCTTGTTGGTGATACGCGACAGTGTCATCAGGAAATCGTCCGTGGCGCTGATGCCCAGCGGGTGATTGAAAGCGACGACCTCCTGATCGTGCCCTTTGATGAAGGACAACGTCTTCTCCGTGCAATATTGCTGCATGGAAATGGTTGCCTTGGCGTGGACAGCGTTCGCGGCATCCTTTAGTGTAGTGCCTCCATCATACATGCGGAACTCGCCGTCCGTGGGGGTATCGAACACGTCACTGTTATCCGCGAGGATGGTGTAGCCGATCCCCATCAGCTCGAAGATGCGCTTTATCTCACGGATGTTTCCGACAGTGTAGCCGTCGAAGCCACCGATGAAGTTGATCGTGTTGTTCGCTTTACGCTCGAGTTTTGGGCCCGTGCCGGCTTTGCCATCCCAGAAATGCTCGAGGATGCCCTTGAGCGTATTGTCGTAGCCAGTAACGTGGCTGCCGACGAACGCAGGAGTGTGAGCGAATGGTACGTCGTAGTCCGCTGGGACTGCACCTTTTTCCTTTGATGTTTTGATGAAGGCATTGAGGTCGTCGCCGATGACTTCTGCCATGCAGGTCGTGGCGACCGCGATCATCTTCGGCTTGTACATGCTATAGCTGTTGGCAAGCCCGTCCGTAAGATTGTTAAGCCCCCCGAACACGGCCGCGTCTTCCGTCATGGACGAGGAGACGCACGAGGTCGGCTCCTTGAAGTGCCGTGACAGATGGCTGCGATAATACGCGACGCAGCCCTGTGAGCCGTGGACGAACGGCAGTGTGCGCTCGAACCCGAGGGCGGCGAACACCGCACCCAGCGGCTGGCAAGCCTTCGCCGGATTAACGGTTAGCGCCTCGCGGGCGAAGTTCTTCTCGCGGTACTCGGACGTCTTGGACCATTCTTTGATGCGATCGACTTCGGCGGGATCATGCGGATTCTCAAATAGCGCCTTCTTCTTGGCCAGCATCTGCTGGTATTCGTCTCCCCGGAAAAGCTCGGCGTGGTCGAGTATGTGTTCGGCGTTCTGTGTCATCATAGCACTCTTTGGGTTCTTGCGTTCGTTCTCCTGCCCTTCCCCTCCTCTGCGGAAGGAAACGGCCCGGGGTCGGCCTCCTATTCCGCGGCCATGAGGCTCGGCTGCGGAGCGTCCTTCCAAGGTGCCGTGGTCTTCCCCCAGATCGGGGAGTTAATCGCCATGTCCATGTCGCGGGCGAAGATCGCGAAGCCGTCATAGCCGTGGTAAGGACCCGAGTAGTCCCAGGAATGCATTTGGCGGAACGGCACACCCATTTTTTGGAAGACGTATTTTTCCTTGATACCGGAGCCGACCAGGTCTGGCCGGATCTTTTCGACGAAGCGCTCGAATTCGTAGCCGGTGACATCGTCGTAGATCAGCGTGCCATCTTTGACGTAGTGCTGGGCGGTGCGTTGGTAGTCATCGTTATGCCCGAACTCATAGCCCGTGCCGACAACATCCATGCCGAGGTCCTCATAGGCGCCGATGACGTGGCGAGGACGTAAGCCGCCGACGAACAGCATTACCGTCTTGCCTTCAAGCCTCGGCCGGTATTTCGCGGTCACAGCATCGACAAGCGGTTGATATTTCGCGATGACGCGTTCGGCGCCTTGCTTGATCTTGTCATCGAAGAAGCTTGCAATTTTTCGCAGCGACTCCGCTATTTTGGAGGGACCGAAGAAGTTGTACTCGCACCAGGGAATCCCGAATTTTTCCTCCATGTGCCGTGAGATGTAGTTCATCGAGCGATAGCAATGCAGTATGTTGAGCTTTGCCTTCGGCGTCGCCTCCAATTCAGCGAGAGATCCATCCCCGGACCACTGGGCGATGACGCGTAGGCCCATTTCTTCCAGCAGGATTCGTGACGACCATGCGTCGCCGCCGATGTTGTAGTCGCCGATGATCGCAACATCATATGGCGTCGGCTCAAATTTAGGGCTGGTCTCTGGGGCGCTCTTGTCAAAGATCCAATCCCGAACGGCGTCGTTCGCGATGTGATGGCCGAGCGACTGCGACACGCCACGGAAGCCCTCGCACCGCACAGGCACGATGGTTTTGCCGCCATATTCCTTCGATTTTTCTCGGGAGACCGCCTCGATATCGTCACCGATCAAGCCAATCGGACATTCGGACTGAATGGTGATGCCCCTGTTGAGAGGAAATAGCTCCTGGAGCTCATCGATGAGTTTCGTGATCTTTTTATCGCCGCCGAACACGATGTCCTTCTCCTGAAAATCGGAGGTGAACTGCAGTGTCACGAACGTGTCGATGCCGGTCGTCCCGACGTAGTAGTTGCGCCGCGAGCCCCACGAGTACTGACCGCAGCCGACCGGACCGTGGCTGATGTGGATCATGTCCTTGATGGGTCCCCAGACCACGCCCTTGGAGCCCGCATAGGCGCAGCCGCGGATGGTCATCACGCCGGGAATGGACTTGATATTCGACTTGACGCCACAATCCGACTTCCCCGCCTCGTGAACACTGAGATGCTTGGCGCGCCTTTTGGCGGTCTTCTCGGGGTAGACCGTCAACACCTCATCGATTAGCTGCTTGTTGCGCGCCTTGATCTCTGCAACGCTTTGGGTAGGTGCTCGGCTCATACAGGTTTCCTTTTCGATTGTGGTCTCAACAACAAGCGACGCCTTTGCGGTAGACCGACGGATTATCCGATCCGGCGTTCAGGTAAGCGTGCAATCTGCGTGGGCGGTCCTACCGATCGCAACTTCGCGACGTTCATGCCGCAGCGGTAGCTCATCTCGGCTGAGCGGTTAGGAGCGCCATGTGTGACGCTGTCTATCGACGACCATGACGCTTCTCGGTGAAGTCATGCCTGCTCTCCAGCGGTTGGTCATATCGGCTTCTTTATTCACTCGCGTGCGATCACGGGGCATGTCCCTGTGCACGGGATGCAAAGGACTAACAGCCGCCTCCTGCGCAGGGGTCTGCAACGACTGTGCCAGCGCCGGTCGAATAGAAAAAGCAACGTTTATAGAGCTAGATAGCTGCCGGATGCGGATTGTTATAAACCTGACCCTGTCTGCCACCGACAAGCGTAGCCGCAACGCCCTGTCTGAAACAAAACAATCGGTTACGCTCTCCACCAGCGGCGTGGCTGGAGTCTGGCCGCGCCGACGTCACTCCGATGCGCAGCCTGCTTCGTACGCGCCGATCCACCGATCGCAAACACCATCCGTTCGAAGCGGTTTCAGCGGGGTTAGATGTGCCCATCGTGCTCGCGATCCAACCCCGAGCAAGAATCGCATCGAGCGCTCCACCACCTGCTGCAGATGTCTCCACAAGAACTCAGTTGCCCAGCAGCAGTCCTCTTCCATTTCCGTGTGGTATCTCGCTCCGGCGTTCTTTTATTTGATACTGCGGAGAGGCGCGCTCGGAGGGGCGAACAGCTGACGCCGTGGAGAGCACGTAAGCTGATCAATTCCCAAGCAGCGCGGTAGCTTAAACTCCGCAAACGGTCACCTTGGGCTTGCCCGGATTCGAATTTGCCGGCTACGACGCAGGGCGCTTCCGCATCAAACAATCTGCAGGTTTTTGCGTTCGGCGTACTTCGACGAAGGGGAAGATCGGATTCTGACGCGTCAGACAGTTTGAGCGGATTCACGGAAAGGCCGGCAGCTTCGCAAGTATCGGCAGTCGAGATAGGGCAGGTCAAATGCGGACCACTGGTCGATTTATCCTTTCTCGTTCCAGGACAGGATCGATTCCTTACGCTTACCTCCGTTGCTTGGTATATCAATCGCCATTGAAACCAGTTTTGCTAACGCGCTCCGCCAGCATTTTTGCAGAACAGGATGCCGATGGTCCACTTGAACGGTATTTTTCTTGCCTAGGTAATTTATGGTAAAAAGGGCCAAGACCTCGGAGCGAAGTGCTCAGGTGCGGATTTCACGCATTGCAACGTTTGTAAATTGGTGCATCACCACTGTTACGGGATAATAGCGCTTGGGTTCGTGGGACTTGCGCTCAAGGACATACCCATCACGGCGCTGTCGAATGCAAATCCTGAAATTATTCAGGTTGCCATTCTGAGGGTTTATATTTCGTGCTGGGCTTACGGGACCAGCATCGACCCGAAAATCCAGGGTGGAAGCTATGCGGACGACCCACAGGGAGGACGTGTCCGGAACGGATCAATTGCTGCTCTCGCCTTTCTCGCGGTTGTTTCAGTCATTTTGCGTCCTGAATGAGATGGAGGAGAAGTTCACGTTAGAACCGGCCATCGGGCGTGAGCGATCCCGAAAGCCCAGGGGTCGGCGGCGGCGTTCTTCAAGCTGATCAGCTTCGGCTTCCGTGACGGACCCTGTTCGTCGATGCCGCGCTTCGCGAGGAGTATGAACGGCTCCACTTCGAAAATCGACGCCGCCAAAGATCGGTTACTTGCCGCATTGAAGCTCGAGGAAGGGACGAAGAAAGTATCGCCCAATCGCTCACCTTGAACATCACCGAGCACCGGCAGTTCGGGATCGGACTCATCGCTGCCATCGTCGCGCTTTCCGCTTTGATCAGCATGTCCGCTGGGCTGGTTGGACTGATCCCACTTGGTACCTTCTCCCAACCATCACCGCCTTCTAGGTTCGGCATCACTACGCCTGGGGCCATCCTGAACGTCGTCATTCGCTTGACCGCGCTCAGCTAAATTGATTCTCCGTGTCAGTGCCGATTGTCCTCGAAATCAGCATTGGACGCCATGTCACGGCATTCGGTACTTGGGCTGGCGAAGACTCCAGCCGGGATCCCGCTCCAACGATGTCTGCCCTCTGGATGGAAGATGCCCGTCGAGCAAGCGGAGATCATCTCCTCCGAATCGATCGCTCTGCCTCGCGCACCTTTCGCTTCTGTAGGGACGAGTTGGCTGCTGCACTAAGCCGCCGCGCCGGTTCACGACCTAGCGTTCGACCCGTTAATCTTCCCTTTTGAGCTTCTCGCGCTCCTGCTGAAGCGCTTCGGTCTCTCGGGCGACTTCGCGTCCTTCCCAGTTGGTCCTGGAAATGACTGGCGGGTCTCGGCGAGAACAGCGGGGTCGAAGGATTCAGTCAGCCGAATCTCGATTGCAGATCGGGCACTGCAGGGTGAGTTCATGAGCGCTTTTGCCGCCGTCGGGTTAGATGTCATGAACCCTCCGTTTCGGCAGCTCTTAGGCCCGAATAAACGTGATCCGGCCCCCTTCGCCACGCTTCCGATGTGGCTTTACCTTTATTTCGACGTCCTGATCGAACGCCGCCAGCATGCGCAGCAGCTTTCCACGGAAACCAACTTGAACTGCCCTCGAAGCAGCTTGGAGATGTTGGGCTGCTTCACGCCGACGAGCTTCGCGGCTTCGATCTTGAGTGATCTCCCGCTCCGCCATCAACCGCTTCAGTTGTACAATGAGGGCTGCCTTGAGTTGGTACTCGTCGGCGTTCGGGAGGCGGTTGGCCGGCAACTTCTTCTTCGTGCTCATGATCGAGCTGCGTTTACTCCGTGTTGATAGGTTCCGTGTCGCGCAGGCGCTGCCATGCGAGGCAAGATCGTCCCATATGCGGATCGGCGGCCAAAAGAGCTGCTGATCGGACCGCGTGAAGGTCAATTTGAACGCTCTACCGCGCTCGAGTGTCTTCGGAGTTTTGGCTTAACCTGTTGCGCGTGTGCTCGTCTTGGGGAACCGCATATATAGGCCGGGGAGCACATATACGTGTGCTTAAGAGTATGGAGCCTGCGGAATTCAGCGTAAGACACGCGTCACTTCCATAGAAGAGATTCTGGCCAGTCTGTGAACTCCAACTCGAAGCTACGTAGGCCGGTGGGTTTTGTCGTGAATTTAAGAGTCTTCCCTGAAAGGTCGGCCAATGAACCAGATGCGAATGTGAAAACTGTCGTGCCGGAAGTTGCGACCCCAATGCCTTGCTCGCCTTCCATGCTAGAGAAGTCGGTCGCCTCGGAGAGTTGCCCAAGTGCAACTCCCTCCAGCGCGTGGTGAAATTCCATGGAGGCCAAGTATGTCCCTTTGTCAGCAGCCCACTCGCTGACCGACACTGCTGTGATCCCCGCGTCGGTCAAGAGACCACCTGCGATCCGGCAGCCATATTGAACAGTGAGAATAATCCGCTCATTCCGAACTCCGGCCGGCTCTCGATCGGCGGCAGTGATCGTGCACGCGTACCGCCTTGTTTCCGCAACCGCCCCCATGCCTAGCCCGATCCACTCGAGAGCGGAACATAGTACAAAAGCGAGAGCGGGTCTTATCATTCGACTGCACCTGATCTGAAATATCGTTCCCTGCTCTGTACAATCTGACGCTACGGGCGATTCAAGCTCCTTCGATCGCTCTGCCGGATCAACGTTACTCAGGTGACTGCGGTGTCGCAGAAGCGAGGCGAGCGGTATCCCCCGGCAGTGCCCTTGGATGGGGCCGGAACGATTTCATTATCGGTGCGCAGCGGGCAGAACGTCGGTGAACCAAGGCTATGGGCCGAGCTTTTCAGGTCGGCGGCGGCCATGAGGGGCGCGACGGCCCGCGGCGCCGGAGCGCTACATTCCTGACCCAGGCGCAGGCGCTCTGTGACCGGACGCTATTTAACGCGGAATGCTCCCGCGGCACAGGTCCCGAAATTTTGCTTCACAATCTCAATGTAAAAGGAAATGTGGCCGAGACGAGCCGTTCAAAGGCAGACTGCCGCTCAAGCAGACGCTCTTCGAGCATCTTACGCTGGAGATCATCTAGCTCGCTTTGAAGCCTTCTGCGACAACGCCAAATGTCATTCCGTACAGATCTGATCTCATTCAAGCGCTCGTCAATCGAAGCCATCACGGATACCGTATCCAACTTAAACCAGCCATGGACGAGTGCTCAATCACGTCCTTCCTCGCTAACACGCCGATAGATCTCAGGACTTGGGCCATCCGCGGACATGATGTCACGATCTCCTCCCAACGTGTCCTCTTGTATCGGCGTCTTTCAACGCAAGAGCACGAAGTAGCGGTTGCTCCTGCAGAAGTTCAGCTTATTTCGCCCTCAGCCCGCAGGATTTCAAAAGCTAGCAGCAGCCCGTGAGTGGGCCGACTAGGTAATCCAACCAATACCCGCGGGATCAGGGGTCAGGCCGGTCCCTGTCGAATTGGAGTAGCGATTAATCGGACGGTCGCACCGTCAAACTCTGGGCAGCCGCGCCTTTCAGACTTGAGCACGGCAATTGCCATGCCAGCGAACCTCAGGTGGAATTGAAACAAGCCATGTTCGGCCCTGAGGCTCGTCCTTACAAACGAGCCGGGCTTCGTGGTGACGGCGCGCCAGAGCGGCCTGGATATAAGTCGGAGAGGCTTCAGTCGGCTGGGCTCGGCGAAATCGTGAACAATGCGCACCTCCGGGCGCCTCTCAGTGTCTCGCCCAGCTGCGTAGGTCTTGTTACCGCCGTTCCCGCGTGCGGCCGGCAAGCTAACAAGCGAACCTCACCACAAAAGTATCTACGATCACGCCGGGCCTGGCGCTTGTGGCATCTGTGACACTGAATGTAGTGATCACACCAAGACATCAGACTTTGTTTGTTCGTCCGGACCCGTTCTACAACTAAATCAGCAACTTGCATCTCGGACGCAACTGGCATCGCAGTTGCTAATTGTCCAATGACACCGTGAGCGCTGAGCGCGGCCAGCGGAGTAAGACGGATACATCAACTTTGCGGGAGCGTATTGGCCACCCAATCGCCCGATGGAGCACCGATGCGGCCACCGGACAGCTTACTGCTTGCGGTACACTTGTTGTTGTCAGATCGACCATCACGCCGAACGTTGAGGCGCTAGGCTGATCAACCAACAGAAAGGCCGCGATCTAAGCTCAAAGCGAACTCGCGAATCACGTAAGCCCCTCAAGCCCGTGCGTGAACGCCGGCGGCCAGCTGCAAAAGTCGCACATTTTGATGCAGCCTCGCTTCAGATGATCCGCTGCATGCTGCGCCGGACCGTCGAGGAACGCGTGGCATCGCTTTCGACGGTTTCCTTGTTTAACAATCAGAACTAATGAGGCGTATGAACATGTCAATCCCGGAGCTTCGCCTTGTCGCTGAAGCATCTATTTTAGCTATTGGGCTGCTGATGTCGTCAGGAGCTAACGCCGACGATGATGTGATGAGAAACGCCAAGCAGATCTTCCATCCAATACCCTCGGCCATTCCTGCAGTAAAAGACAATCCAGTGACGCATGGAAAGGTCGAGCTTGGCAAGATGCTGTTCTTCGATCCGCGGCTATCGGCGAGCGGAATCATTAGCTGCAATACGTGCCACAATCTCGGCACCGGCGGAGTCGATGCCGGTCCGACCTCCGTTGGTCACGGCTGGAAGGTCGGCCTGCGCCGGGCCCCAACTGTCTACAACGCAGTGTTCAATGCGGCGCAATTTTGGGACGGACGCGCCGCGGACCTCAAGGCGCAAGCCACCGGCCCTGTGCAGGCGAGTGCCGAAATGAATGCGTCTCCAGATCATGTGCTCGGTATCTTGAACTCAATGCCCAGCTACGTCGTCTTGTTCAAGAACGCTTTTCCGAACGAAGCGAGACCGGTCACCTTTGAAAATTTTGCGAAGGCGATCGAGGCTTTTGAAGCGACTCTCATTACACCTGCGGCTCCATTCGATCAGTATCTGGAGGGCAATACACGTGCTCTCGATGATCAGCAGAAGTCAGGGTTGGCACTGTTTATGGCGAAGGGATGCTCCTCTTGCCACAATGGAATCAATCTCGGTGGACAGGCCTACTTCCCGTTCGGGGTGATGAAAAAGCCGGACGCAAGCGTGCTTCCGGACGCCGATAAGGGCCGATTCGCGGTTACCAGGGCGGCTGGCGACGAATATGTCTTCCGCGCGGCGCCATTGCGGAACGTCGCGTTGCGAGCCCCTTACTTCCATTCGGGCCAGGTTTGGAGCCTGAAGCAAGCTGTTGCCCTAATGAGTGACATCCAGCTCGGCGCCAAGCTTAGCGATGGGGAGGAAAACGACATCGTCGCATTTCTGAATTCGCTGACCGGTCGGCTGCCTAGGATCGAATATCCGGTACTACCAACGCGTACCAACACGACACCAAAGCCTTCAATAGACAGATAGCCTTAGCAGCACCGGCGTCATTCCCTGATGAAGAGCAACAGAGGCGACGCAAGAAACCGGCCTCCCCGCAATGACGTCTAAATGAATGATGCTGTGCTGTCACTCATCACCACGCATACATAAAAATGCCCGGCCTCGAGGGGAGGCCGGGCAGAAGTCACGCAGGAGCAACGCTGCTTTCCGCATCGCACCAGCTTTCGTCGGTAGGGAGGACTACCGGCGACCGATTTACGGCGAGGGCACTCGCCGTCAAAACAAGAAGCGGATATCGCTCCGCGCAACTTAGCGAGCCGCTTGCTTTCCGCTTCTGTCGGAAAGTTCAAGACTTGCCACCACTTGCCAGCTGTCCGGTTGGCAAGGGGAGCCTTGATGGAGCTGGGATCCATCACGCAGGCGGTTTGGCCGCCGTGTCCTGAAACTCAAGCGTCAGTTTGCCGTCACGCGGGAGCATTTGGCAACGCGCCCAACGCCAGCAAATCTTCCCGAAGCCCGCGCCAACGCGCCAATTACGTATGAAATTCCGGAAGGGCGGTAAAATAGATTGTTGTGATGGGACGCATCCACGCGATGGATAAATGAAGCGATAGGACCGTGGTTCGCGTCGAGCGTAAGTGACTTGGAATATGTCACCGGTAAGGCCGGCATGCTGTCGTCCGTCGGATTCGAGCTTGTCGCCGGCTGTGTGGGATCACCTCCGCCGAAGCAGACCGGCAGTCGCAAGCGCTGGAAGCTTTGGGAGTTCGCAAGATATCGCGACCTCCCAACGCGCGTGGATCTTATTCACAAATACGTTGGCGACACGCTGCGTACGATCATGCCTCACCCCGCAACTCGCGTGCGGCGGCCACCATATTGACGAGCGCGGGACGCACCTCTTCCCACCTTCGAGTTTTCAGTCCGCAGTCGGGATTGATCCAGAGCTGCCGATCGGAAACCCGCTGCCGCGCCAACACAATCAGCTGCTTGATCTCGGCTGCTGCGGGAATGCGCGGTGAATGAATGTCATAGACGCCCGGCCCAATTTCATTAGGATAATTGTAGCTCTTGAAAGCGTCGAGCAATTCCATTTTGGAGCGCGACGCCTCGATTGAAATGACGTCGGCATCCATTGCTGCGATCGCATCGATGATTTCGTTAAACTCGGAATAGCACATGTGCGTATGGATCTGAGTTCCGTCAGCGACAGCGGAGGAGCAAACACGGAAACTGTCCACTGCCCAATCGAGATAGTCCTTCCACTGCGATTTGCGCAGTGGCAATCCCTCCCGCAACGCAGCCTCGTCGATCTGGATCATGGTCGCTCCAGCCGCCTCAAGGTCGATGACCTCGTCTCGGATCGCGAGAGCGATCTGTCGGCATGTCTCGCTCCGCGGGATGTCGTCACGGACAAACGACCAGTTCAGGATCGTCACCGGTCCGGTCAGCATAGCCTTGACGGGTTTTTTGGTCAGAGACTGCGCATGTCGCCACCATTTAACGGTCATGGGCTTCGGGCGGGAGACATCTCCAAACAGGATAGGAGGACGAACGCACCGCGAGCCATAAGACTGAACCCAGCCGTGCTTGGTGAATGCGAAACCCAACAGCTGCTCGCCAAAGTATTGAACCATGTCATTGCGCTCGAACTCACCGTGTACGAGCACGTCCAGGCCGATATCTTCCTGCCAATGCACGGTATGGGCTGTCTCCGCTTTCAGAAGCTGCTCGTACTGCGTGTCATTCAGCGCTCCCCGCGCATGAGCTGCACGCGCATTGCGGACGTCCGCCGTTTGCGGGAAGGATCCGATGGTTGTGGTTGGAAACATCGGCAATGCGAAGGCGACGCGTTGGACGTCGGCGCGCTGGGTGAACGCACTGCGACGGCGACGCATGCTATCGTCGATCGCGGCCATTCGTCCGGCGACGTTCGCACTGTGGATCTTCGGCGATGTTTCGCGGGTGACGGATGCATCCTCTGAGAGCGTGAGTTCATCGGCCACGTCGGCAGCATGGCCAGCCAGCGCTTTGCCCAAAATCGAAAGCTCCTTGATCTTCTGCACTGAGAACGCCAACCACGTCTTCAGATTGGGATCGAGATCGATCTCTAGTTCAATATCGGTCGGAACATGAAGCAGCGAGCAGGAGGGGGCAATCTGAACACGGTCCCTGCCCAGTTTTTTGACCATAGGAGCAAGTTGGTCGAGTAGCGCCGGCAGATTAGAGCGCCACACGTTGCGACCATCAACGACACCGAGCGAGACCACTAGATCTCTACCTGCTCTGGCGACAATCGCGTCCAACTGGTAAGGTGCACGAACCAGGTCGACATGAACCCCGGCAACGGGCAAGGCCAATACTGTTTCAAGATTGTCGCCGACAGCCCCGAAGTATGTGGCCAGCATGATTTTAAGCGCCGGCACGGCCTTAGCGAAATGAGCATAGGCCCGGCGGACAGCGGCCCGAGATGCTTCGTCGACGTCCATCACTAGGCATGGCTCGTCGAGCTGAACCCATTCAGCGCCGCGCGAGGCTAGTTCGCGGAGAACATCGACATAGACGGGGAGGAGTCGATCAAGCAGCGACAGCGGATTGAATGCGGGATTTACGCTTTTGCCGAGCTTCAGGAAAGTGACTGGGCCCACTAGGACGGGCCGCGTCTGATAACCGAGGCTTCTTGCCTCCTCATATTCCTCGATCGGCTTCCGAGAGGCATACTTAAAGATCTGATCCTGGTGAAATTCCGGCACCATGTAGTGGTAGTTCGTATCGAACCACTTCGTCATCTCCTGTGCGGCTACGCCGGGCCCATGCTGAGCGTGACCACCGTCTTGAGCGCCACGCGCCATGGTGAAGTAGGTTTTGAGCGACACAGGACCTTCGTTCCAGCCGTAAATGTCGGGAATCGCGCCGACCATTAGGCTGGTATCGAGCACATGGTCGTAGAGCGAGAAGTCATTCGAAGGAATGACGGTCGCACCGCGGGATTTTTGCCGTGCCCAATTAGCGGCACGAAGTCCACTCCCCGCCTCGAGGAGCTCGGCTTCGCTAGATTTTCCCGCCCAGTAGCTCTCGAGCGCGAATTTGAGTTCGCGTCGTGGGCCGATGCGTGACGTCCCCAGTGTGGCAACGGGAAGCGAAAGGATTGACATAGCTTAGACCCCATGTTGGGGCAAAGGCCATGGCGGACGCAGACAGCGAACATCGCGTGAGCGACAACTGCTTGGCGCACACCGGGACGCCCCGCCCGTGGACGATATCTTGTCGAGGCAGGTCTCCTGGCTCACGGGTCGTCGCTGCTGTCCGGCCTTCCCGAAGCCGCATGGCTTCAGTGACTTCGTTGGACAGCGGCTCGCCGCTTACAGTTGCGGGGGCAGCGCCGGCATTGCACCGGCTTCCCTCTTAGCTCCGGATCAAACGAAATCCGGAGACCGCGACGGCTTGGATTATGCGCACGAGGATCGATGCGTCAACCTACCGATTCTCGCTGCGACATTGCCCAAGCGATTACGAGCGCACTAGGCAGGTAAGACGGTCTTGCTCGCGGCCTAGTGAACACGCCCGGATCTGTGGAGGCTCCGCTTTTGAAATGCATTCGCTCCCCGCTCGCGTAACGGTTGAGCTCCACCACCGGAACGAACCCGGGCGGCTTTCGGTATCTGTGTGATCGCGAGGAGGCGACCTTTTCCGTCAGCAGCTTTTCGAACCTGCGCGTCAGGAAGGTGCGATCATCCTCGGCCGGCATCCGTTTGGTCACAGCCCACGAGGCTCCCTAGACATTTCGAAAGCCGGATTGCTCCAGGACCGAACGGATGATCAGGTCGGCTCCTTGGTGTTCGGCGGGCCCGCGACCAGGCACGAGGTCGTCCGCCTCCGTGAGGTTGGCCAAGATGATCCTTCTCGGTGCACTAGGTGTTCACGTGCTCAGCGACTTTTGCGCCGGCTTCGATGCGTCCGTGGCCGCTCGACGCCGGGTCTGCCTCGCCTCGACTCGCCACCAGCGACGATAGGCCGTAACGCGGCCACTGAGCATCGAGGGCCTTGTCCTTGTTCGTGACAAATTCGACGGTGTCCTCCGACAGAGCCCTTTGAGGGGTTCCTCGGCGTCGCTCAGCGTCTTAAGCTCATAACGATGTTAATCGACCTCGATGCGCCCCATGCGGTCGTGGTCTCCTCAAGGTCCCACATCTACAACTTCGTTCGCGAAATCGAGCGATGAGGCCTTTTGGTCGCGGGCTGCCTATCCTGTCTTGGACGGGACACAGGTGTCAGGGACCGGACAGACCACCGCGCATTGCGGCGTGTCGCAATGGCCCTCGCACTCCGTACATTTTTTGGCATCGATAACGTAAATGTCACGCTTCAGACTGATCGCCGCGTTGGGACACTCGAACTCACATGCGCCACAAACGGTGCATTGCGAAGCGACGATCTTGTAAGCCATGCCTTCCGACTCCTTAGGCGAGCGATGCCATGGGCGATCCCTTTCAAATGCCGTGCCAAACGCAGACGCGCTCAATGTTGGGCAATTTGCCCAATTCGGCTGTCCCGGGTCTGAGACCATGTTGCGTCTGCGACAGCAACAGGTCGCTTCAATTTCAGGCTATGAGCCATCGGGCCCTCTTGCGAGAGTCAGTCGCGCCTTGAAGCTGGAAGCGTCCGTCGGTTTGTTTGGCACGTCAGCGCGGGGGCAAGCGAGGCTGACGCTTCCTCCACCGGCGGCGACAAAACCCGCGAACGGACGCAGGTCTACGTCGGATCTCGGCAAACCTCCGGTCACACACCCCGACTGGAGGTTTGTGCAAGCCTCGCTCATGGCTGCAACGCTAGCTGCGCGGAGGACTCGCTGGAGGCTTGCCAAAACGGGCTTGTGGTATAACAAGCTTCGGAGGGAAATGAAGTGGCGGCGGGACGAGCGACACTGGCCTTGCAGACCGACTGAATTGCACTCAGCCTCATGCCTGGTGCCGAGTAGGCATGGCGGTGCTCGCGAGCGTCGCTTGGCCGCACTCAGCCACTCGCAACTATTTTGGACGAGCTGGAGCAGGGTTGAAAGATGACTGTGCAAATTGCTTCAGTGGCATGGCTTTTCCGAACAGATGGCCCTGCGCAAGGTCGAAGCCGAGTTCGGCCACAGCGATTAGGTCAGCCTGGCTCTCCACACCTTCGGCGACGGTGCGCACATTGTACTCTTTGGCTAGATCGACGATATGGCGGCACACCGTTCGCTTGAGGGGCCCATTCGCGCAGCCGCCGACGAACTGACGATCTACTTTCAATTTCATGAACGGGAATTTTGTCATCCCCATCAGCTGCGGCCAATTGGCACCGACATTGTCGATTGCAAGGCCAATGTTGTGAAAGCGAACCTCACGCGCAACCTCGACCAGGAGATCTAGGTTCTGGATCGCTTCCACGCTCTCGATTTCAATCGTCAACCCGCCGAAAGCGGCGTGCGACGGCATGCGCCGACAGAGATCGCGTACCGCCTGCGGGTCAATCAGGAATGCTGCCGGGAGATTGATGGAGAGATCGATCGAAGTTTGCTGCTCCAGAAGATACTGCCAATCCTTGATCGCGCGGTCGATCACGAACTGCGACAAGTTCCTAAAATGCGGATCGTGAGATTCCGGGATGAAATAGGCCGGTGGAACAACGCCCCAGGTCGGGTGCCGCATTCGCACATGAGCCTCGGCGCCGCGGCGGCTAAGGGTACACGCGTCAAACTTCGGCTCATACCAGAGCTCAAGCCAGCCAGCGTGTAAGGCTTCTCCGACATGGACCGCGGGACGGGGCGCCGGCTCTCTTGGCAAGAGCATGCCGATCCGATCGCGCAACGTCTCGGCTGCAAACGGCGCCCTGAGCGGCGGCAGCATAGCAAGTCCATATTCACTACCGACCTGCTGCACTGCCGCCATGATGATCGACTCGCGCGCTCCGAACGCCAGCACTCGGCCTGCAAATTCTTCGCGTACCAGTATCTCGAGCAATCGTCCAGGCTCGATGCGGTCCGAGCCAATGCCGAGCAGGATCAGATCAGGGAACTCCGTGCGGAGTACGTGCGGCAACTCGTCAGCAGTCCTGCATTCGCTGATAACAAACCCCATATCCTCCAGCACATCCCGTAGAAAGGCGCGCAGATGCCGCTTGCCGACGGCCAGGCACGCCCGCGGCCGCACCTTACGTTGCCCGAAGATTACAGGTTTCCCTCCGACCAGTTCGGCCTGCCCATGTTCCATCGCAACCACTCCTGTTCCGTGACGGTGCCTTAAACGAGGAGCGAAGGTCCAAACAAGCTGTGCTTCCCGATATCTTTCGATTGTTCGAGATAAGCTTAAGATAGTGCATTGGTGTGCAAAATCTTTCGCGATCTTGCTCAGACGATTTTATCGGACGCACGCGTATGATACCTGTCGCGCTTCGCGCAAGTACGAGTGACGCACGCGAGGTGGGAATCTCTCCTTCGGACGCACCGAGCTGACGCTCTATGGCGCTGCGATCATCGTGGCGCACGATTTGTTGAAGCGAGTAGTTCGTGAGCGACGATCGGCAATCACTCTTACGAATGTTTGATCGGCATGACCGGCGTGTGCCGTGATATGTTTTCCAATCGAAGGCAGTCCATCATGAGTTCGCAGCTGCTCAACCCGCAGTCGATTCTGAGAACGGCAATGGCTTGCAATTACCTCAGCTCTGTTGCCTTAGCGAGTGTGGACGTGCTGCTTCCTACCGAGCCTGATAGTTGCTCTCAATTGCGTTTTCTGTATCCTCCTGAGCATGAATTTCCCCCAGTGGGCCAGGTCGGGTGTTCGTGTTGGTGCTGAAGGGCAAGGCACGTCCAGCGCGGGCACGGCTTTGCGCAAGAGCGTGCCAGGAGATGAGAACGCGGTCGCAAAAGCGGTCGAAGAGCTACTTTCCGAGTTAGGTGGCCCCGGACCGGAGTTCAGCCTTCAAGGCGCGAAGCAGGCGGCGTTGCGCCTGATTCAGGATCCCGAACAGGGCTTCATTTTTGTCGTTGAGGAACAAGGCACCGGGCAGATTGTAGGGGTAGCTAGCATCTCGGCCGTACAGGCCGTGAGAGCAGCCGGAGCGTACGGCGTGCTTCAGGAGCTATGGATTTCTCGTGACTTCCGGAGCTCTGACTGCGGTCGGCATCTGCTCGAGGCGGTAGATTCGGAGGCGAAGCGACGCGGCTGGCAGATGATTGAGGTTGCGTTGCCTCCGGATGGTTATCCGGCCCTAGAACGGGTACGCCACTTCTACGAGGAGAGGGGATATCGGGTTGGAGGATTGCGCGCGCGCAAGAGGCTCTGACAGTAGTACGACCTCTGCGCCACACACTTGAAGCGCTCTGGGCTAGCGTGCTATCGGTAAAGTCCTTCAAGCAGTAAATCCTGGGCTTGTTCCTTCTCAAAACGAACGCTTCACGCGTGCGTCGCGGCCAAGCATGATCGAGAACCTTGACGCTGATGCGGAGCTGACTCCCACCGCGAGCGGTTACCTCTTCGGCCTTCTTGGCGAGAACGTTCGAAAATATCGGCGATCAATCATTCTGCGTTGTGGGCAGCGATACCGCGACCCGCCCGACCAAAAGGCGACAGGTCGGCGGCGGCCCGTTCCGGGCGGAGCCCGACCCAGCATTACGAATCCTTCTTTTGCGCTTCCCATGCAGTGCGATTACCGGCTCTGGTTTGAGATCACCGCACACAAACGCCATCCATTCGTCACCAATTACATTCTCTCGGCGACTGGCTAGCCAGTCGTCTACCACACTCATTCCTGCAGCTTGGTGCGGCGGACCGGCGCGTGAAAAGATTCCGCACCACCTTGCCACTCCTGCTGGCGAATTTCGAGGAAGGTGAGCGAGATCAGCCATCACACTGATCCGGTAGAAGATTCCGTAATGAGCAATGCGCCGAGTGCCGCGTCCAATACGACATTCGTGCAGCTTCCACCCTGCGCAGGACTGGATGCAAGCGGACCGCTTTCGCCGTTTGGCCCCACCGAAGACGTGGCCGAGGGAATCATGCGCGACAAAGAGCCTCCCTTTTTGATCGACCGTCAGTCCGTCAGGACCGCTCGTCGCAAAGAACCAGCTGAATCGTCCGACTTTCCCCATGCCATCACGCATCAGCGGTACGCGCCAGATGCAATTGTCGCGCGTCATTGCAACGTACATTACGGTCTCGTCCGGACTGAGCACCAGGCCATTCGGGCCCGGGCCATTAGAAATCAAGCAGTCGATCCGGCCGTCAGGGCACAGTCGAAATGCCCGGCCGGTACGATCGTGCAATCCAGTCTGGCCCTGATCGGTGAAATAGATGTCGCGTTTGGTCGCGATATGCAGGTCGTTGCAGCCTCTGAAGGACTCGGAATTGCGGTGGCCCAGCAACGGCCGGATGGTCCCTCTCTGTCGATCGAGCTCCAGGAGACCGTTGATATAGTCGGACACGAGCACCCGGCCGTCCGGAGCAACCTTCAGACGTTCGGCCAGCCGTCGTATTCGATGATCAAAGACCAGACGTCCTCCGGTGAAATCCGGAAATCGGCCGAAGGGGATCTCGACGACATAGAGATTCCCGGACTGGTCGAACGACGGTCCCTCGATGAAACAATCTACTGGATATGCCCCGCGGTTCGCGTCTGCCCATTCCGAAGAAACACCCGGGCGACGAAACTCCGCCGGCATCGACGAGAACACGCTGGTCTCCATCAGCTTGGGCGGGTTTTCGAGATGCTTATGATGCGCCTTCCAGCCTGCGACGCGGCTGGCCCTCGTATTTGTAGCCGAACTGCTTGGGCATTGGGCCCTTGTTGCGATCGTTGCGCCCAGTTTGCTCCCAGGCGTGAGCCAGGATTCCGACCGCGCGCGACAAGCAGAAGATCCCCCGCGCGAGCGGAGAGGCGAAGCCCAGTTCGCCGTAAATGACCGCCGTCGCGCCATCGATGTTCATCGGAATGAGCATGCTCTTGCGCTGTTGCATCACCCGCTCGATCGCGCGAGCGGCCTTGGCATAATCGCCGCCGACACTGCCCTCGTCAGCTGCGGCATCCACCAGCGCCAATAGCGGGGCCGCGCGCGGGTCGACTGGATGAAACCGGTGGCCGAAGCCCGGCAGATATTTGCTGCGGGTTGCGGTGAAATGGTCGATTGCAGCGCCAGCGGCCTGCTCGATCTCTCGCCCTTGGCGCCGTCGCAGCACATCCTCGTAGAGTTCGATAGCCTGCTCCCCTGCTCCGCCATGCACGTCATCGAGCGTGTTGATTGCCGAGGCCATTGCGCCATTCAGGGGCAGGCCGCAGCTCACCGCCATTTGGGCAATTGCAATGGAGGGCGCGTGCGGACCGTGGTCAACGGATCCAACCAGCGCAGCTTGCAGCAGCTGCTCCTGTGCTGGCGTCGGCAGATTGCCACGCAACATCAGCCAGATCATGGCGGGAAAGGAAACGCGGCCTATCAAATCTTCAATTGGATAACCCCGATAGGCGATGCGACCTGGCGCGATATCGCAAATGGAGGTTCGCCACCAACTGGCCGCTTGCTGTCTCAGTTCTTCTTCGCTCATTTCCAGTTCCGTCCTTTCAACCTGCCGATTGCCAACCGACGCAAGCCGTCGGATGTCATGATATCGGTCCGTCCGTGGCTACGCGGACGGGCAGGAAATCAGCCTCTCCTTGCTTTGGCGTCCCGACGGCTCGGCTCGAGACCAGTTGCTCAACCTCCGCATACGAATAGCCGAGCCGCTGCAGCCATCGCTCAGTGTCTGCTCCGAGCGTCGCAGGTGGTGAAGGCACCGAAAACTCCTCATCCAGCCGGAACCCCGGCCGCGTGATTCGTAACGGCTGCGCACCGTCTTGTTCTGGCGCCAAAGTCTCGACGAATCCGCGCTCAAGGACCTGTGGCTGCTGCAACACTTCCGAGACCGTCAGCACACGGCCGGCAGGGACACCAGCCAGATTCATTTGGGCCTCCCATTCCTCAGCGGGCTTGCAACTCAATGCCTTGTTCAACTCCGCGCTCAGCGCAGCGCGGTTGACCTTGCGCATCTCGCGTCCAGCAAAGCGTGGATCCGCCTTCAGGTCCGGTCGGTCGATCAGGTCGCATAGGGCTTGGTACTGCTTCTGCTCGTTGGCGGAAATGTTCAGCGGGCCCGTCGCGGTGCGAAACGTGCCGGAGGGAGCCGCGGTAAAGTTCTCGTTGCCGATGGGCTGCGGCTCGACCCCGGCGTTCAGGTGGTTGGAGACGACCCATCCCATCGCCGCAACGGTGGCCTCGAGCAGGGACACGTCGATGAACCGACCCCGTTGCCTATGCCGCTGGTCGACCAGAGCCGCGGCGATGGCAAACGCAGCAGTCAGTCCCGCAATCGTGTCCGAGATCGGAAAGCCCGTGCGCAGGGGAGCCGAGGTTATATCGCCGGTGACGCTCATCGCTCCGGAAAGACCCTGGACGATCTGATCATAGGCCGGACGGGCGGACCACGGTCCGCTCTGCCCAAAGCCGGAGATCGCGCAGTAGACCAGACGCGGGTTCAGCCCGACAAGCACATCAAAGCCGAGGCCAAGGCGTTCCATCACCTTCGGCCGGAAGTTTTCGAGCACCACGTCGGCTTCCTTGACCAGTCGCAAGAACACCTCGCGGCCCGCTTCCGATTTCAGGTCCAGTGCAATCGATTGCTTGCCGGCGTTCACGGCGACAAACGAGAGTCCCTGCAGGCGCTCCGCTCTTTGCGGATCCGCGCCGAGGCGCCGCGCCAGGTCGCCGCCGTTCGGATTTTCCACCTTAATGACCTCCGCGCCAAGGCGCGCAAGATGGTAACCACAGAACGGACCCGCCAACACGTTTGACAGGTCGAGAACGCGGATACCGGTTAGCGGCAGAGACATCTGAAGAGCCTTCTTGTAGGTGATCCGATAGCGAGCGCTTAGTACGCAACTTATTTCAGTTGCTGCGCAGCACGTTCCGCGAATCGATTCGTGAAGGTCTTGATGAGGTCGATCTTTGCGGCTGCGATCTTCGGATCAAAGTCGCCTAGGACAGCGAGCGGGACCTTGGCCGCGTCGATGTCCATCTGACCGGTTGGCGAGAACAGCGCTTTCGACGCGTTCATGATCTCGATGTTCACCTCGCGATTGTCGGTCTTGTATGCAGGAGGCATCGCGTCGACGAGTTGTTCCGTCGACGCCGTGTTGATCCAGCGGTGGGTTTTGAGCAAGGCGTTGACGAGGCGCTGGACCGTTTCTGGATTTTTGTCGATGAAAGTCTGCTGCAGGTAGAGACAGGCGGTCGGATAGATTCCGCCAAAGGCCTGTTTTGAGCCTTCGAGTGTGCGCGCGTCGAACAGCGGCGTCGCACTCTTTTTGCGCGCGAGAAGGGTCGCAATCGGGTCGAAATAGACGAGCGCGTCGATATTCCTGGCCTCGAGCGCCACCATGCCGGGTGCCCCGCTGCCGACCGCGATAATGTTCACGTCGCGCGGACCCAACCCAGATTTCTTGATGTAGTAGCGCGCCATGGTGTCGGTCGATGACCCCGGCGCCGTGATCCCGAGCTTGAGGCCCTTCAGGTCGGCACCGGACTTGACCTTGTCAGCGAGGCCGCTGCGGACACCGAGCAACACGCCGGGAATGTCATTGAGCAGGAACACGCAGGAAATCTGTTTGCCCTGCGCCTGCATCTGAATGGTGTGATCGTAAAAGCCGACTGTCCCGTCCACCGAACCGCCGACCACCGCCTGCAAAGCCTTCGAACCACCGGCCTGGAAGTTTTCGACGCTCACCTCAAGGCCCTGGTCCTTAAACGAACCGAGCTTCACACCAAGCTCGAGAGGCATATAGTTGAGGATCTGTGATCCCACTGCGATCTTCAATTTTGTCTTCTCCGCTCGGCGGCATGCGCTGAAATGAGCGGCAATACAGCTGCCGCGATAACCACCATCAGTCTCGGAAAAGCGTGCATGGGAACCTCCGTGAGAATGGGAGCGCTACGATCAAACTTCGTGGGCAGGTGCCGGCCGCCAGACCAGCAGCCGCTTTTCCACCCGGTCGACGATGGCATCGAGCGCGATGACGAAAGCGGAGAGGACGATGATTCCTGCGAAGACACCGGCGGCATCAAGGACGCCCTCGGCCTGCGCAATCAGGTGCCCCAATCCTGCGGACGAACCGAGATATTCGGCGACCACCGCTCCCATCACGGCCATGCCGACAGATACCCGCAGACTCGACAGGATCCACGTGGTGGCGGACGGCAGGTAGACATGGCGCAGCAGGGAGGACTTCGATGCACGTAGCAGGCGCGCATTCGCGAGCACGACCGGATTGACCTCGCGAACGCCCTGAAAGGTGTTGAAAAAAGCGACGAAGAGAACCAGCGTCACGCCCAGCGCGACCTTGGAGGTGAGGCCCAATCCGAACCAGATGACAAAAATGGGCCCCAGCAAGATGCGCGGGATCGCATTGAACATCTTGATGAAGGGCTGAACGACCTCGGCCGCAAACGGGCTTAAGCCCAACCAGATACCAAGCGCCGTGCCGATCCCGATACCAGCCAGGAAAGACAGGACCGTCTCCAGCAGTGTTATGCTGACATCGGTCCAGAAGTCGGCCGTTGACATCCACTCTCCGATCCTTGCGATGAGTGTCGACGGGGCCGGAAAGAAGAACGGGTCGATCAACCCGGCCCGCACGCCCAATTCCCAGATCAGGATCAGCCCAAGCACGATGGCGAACTGCGTGAGAGCGACCTTACCCCTGCGTGGCATAGCTTTTCTCCACTTCGGCGCCGAGCAGCGACCAGATTTCACGGTAAAGCGCGACGAACTCGTCGGTGGTCTGTAGCGCCGAGACGTCGCGGGGACGAGGCAGCGTGATCCTGACATCGCCAACCATGCGGCTGGCGGGACCGGCAGACATCACAACGACGCGGTCCGCCAGCGTGATCGCCTCATCGAGGTCATGGGTGATGAAAACGAGTGAGCGCCGGTCCGCCTGCCATAGCTCGAGCAGGATGCGATGCATGAGGCGGCGCGTGTGAACGTCCAGCGCGGAGAAAGGCTCATCCATCAGGACGATCTTCGGCTCCATGATCAGGGTCTGCGTCATGGCGACCCGCTTGCGCTGGCCGCCGGACAATTGGTGCGGATAGCGCTCCTCGAACCCTTTCAAGCCAACCTTGGCGAGCCAGGGCCGCGCCTGCTCGCGCGCTTTCGCGATCGAGCTTCCCTGAAACACCAGCCCGAGGCCGACATTGTCCTGGGCTGTTTTCCAGGGCAGCAGCCCTTCCTGTTGCAGCATGTAGCCGGACTGACCGTTCAGGCCCCTAAGCGATTTGCCGAAAATGCGAACCTCGCCGGCGGCCGGCTTCAGCAGTCCGGTGACAGTATTGAGAATGGTCGATTTTCCGCAGCCGGTCGGCCCGACCACTGCAACGAATTCGGTTTCGCCGACCTGGAGGTTCATGCTTTTCACGGCGGTGAAGTCGCCGAAGCGAATCATTACGTCGCGCAGGTCGACGGCAAGTGCCGGCTGCCCTTCCATTGTTTCGCTCCGCAGAACCTGTTCTAAGCTTCAAAACAGGTAACTTTTGCTCTATCCGGAGTCAATTGCATTCTGCAACACAGAACGCAGGTGAGCATGGGACACTGGACTTTCCATCCATTCTGGATATCTGTTCTGCAGAACAGAACACGAGGCTGTATCAATGGCAAAGACAGGGGTTGATGCGGTCGGGCGCGCCCTGGCGATCCTCAAGGCCTTCGGTCCTGAGCGCGCAGCTATGACGCTGACCGAGATTGCCGAGGCGACGGACTTTTACAAGAGCACGGTCCTTCGCCTTGCCGCATCCCTGGAAGCGGACGGATTCCTGGTGCGGGGGACCGACCGCCTATTTCGACCCGGACCGGAGCTATGGCGCCTTGGGGCGCTCTATCAGCGTGGGCTGGACCTCGGTGACCTGATCAGACCCTCGCTCCATCGTCTGGTCGAAGCAACCGGAGAGACCGCATCCTTCTACATCGCGGAGGGCGACGAGCGCATTTGCCTTTATCGCGTTAATTCTCCGCGTTCCGTCCGGCATCACCTCGAAGAAGGACAACGATTGCCGATTGATCGTGGCGCTGCGGGCCGCGTTCTTACCGCTTACCGCGATTTTGCATTAGCTGGTGGAAAGAAGATCAGAGATCGTGGCTTCTACGTCTCGATCGGCGAGCGTGATCCTGAGGTTGCGGCCGCAGCGGTGCCCGTAATCGATGTCTATGGCAAATTGCGGGGCGCGCTCTCAGTCTCCGCCATTCGCACTCGCTTTGATGCAGATGCTCGGAAATCTGCCGTTGAAGTGCTGAAGTCCGAGGCTAAAGCGCTGATTGGTTTGCTGCCTGCAACCGAGCGCTGAGCTACAATGGCAGCGTTCTGTTTATAACGCACAGCTCAGCGGGTGCCGCAATGGCCTCTCCTGAGCGTAGCGCGCATTTCTCGCATTGTTGAGGCCTGCAGATCATCCTCGATCTCGACGCCACCCATCCCTACACGGACATCAGGAGGGAGGCTTCTTCAAGGCTATTACGCCGCTCGTGTGATGTGTGCTGGTGCGCGTGTTCTGGAGCCGTCATGGCCTGACGGCCAAGCTGCGGCGCGCCGACATCGATGCAAGCGCGGTTAGGACGTTTCGCGGATTGTGCGGCCTAAAGCCGGATGGGGTTAGACCGAATCGATTTGGGATTGAACGAAGCCGCTGTCGCGGCGTGCGTGGCGAGGTGGCGTAGATCGCCTCCTGGCTGAGAGGATGTGGGTGTTGGAGCCCCCCTCAGACAGGGTATTGAGATGGCCGATTTGAGCCCTCTTCGCCGCCGCATGATCGAGGATATGACAGTCCGCAATCTGTCGCCGGCGACGCAGCGATCCTACATCAGCGCGGTTCCGAAGTTCAGCCGCTATTTCGGCCGATCGCCTGAGCGGTTGGAGCTGGAAGACGTCCGGGCCTTCCAGGTGCATCTGGTCTCGACCGACATCTCATGGCCGGCGCTGAACCAGATCATCGTCTGTGCGCTACGGTTTTTCTACGGCGTCACGCTCGGCGAGGCGCTCATCCCGGAGCGCATTCCCTATGCGCGAGAGCCCCGCAAGCTGCCGGTCGTTCTCAGCGCCGACGAAGTGGTGCAGTTCCTCGAGGCGGTGTCGAGCCTGAAGAGCCGCGCCGCGCTCACCACCGCCTATGCGGCCGGCCCCAGGGCCTCCGAGGTCGCGGGACTGCGGATCGAAGACATCGACAGCACCCGCGGTGTCATCCAGGTGCGCCACGGCAAAGGCGCGAAGGATCGCAACGTGATGCTGTCGTCCCAACTGCTCGGCATCCTGCGCACCTACTGGCGGCTCGCCCGGCCACGGCTTTATCTGTTCCCTGGGCGTGACGAAGGTCACCCGATTGATCCGACCGTGTTGCATGCCGCCTGCCGCTCGGCGGTCAAGGCTGCGGGCCTGACCAAGCGCGTCACGCTGCACACGCTACGCCACAGCTTCGCGACACATCTTCTGGAGAACGGAATCGACATCCGGATCATCCAGGTTCTGCTCGGGCACAATAATCCGTCGTCGAGGGCGCGCTACACGCAGGTCGCCACCCATACGATCCGGGCGCCCCAGAGCCCGCTCGACCGCCTATCGCTGGAGGTGACGCCACCGGCATGACAACGGCTCCGGGATCCGGCTTATGACCCCCCCGACGTCCGCCCGCACCGACCCGCCATCGACATTGCCGATATCTTGCGCCGGCATGGCGACGCCTATCGTCGTGACCATGCCGGTCATCACGGTTGCGTCGAGCGGCGGGTGATGAGCGCCATTGTTGGGTGCCGAACCGACGCGCTCGGCGGCCACGTCGAGGCCCGCAATGACTGCGGCATGACGCGGATCGCCTATAATTCCTGCCGGAATCGGCATTGTCCGAGGTGTCAGGGGCCAGCCCGAGCCGCGTGCCTTGCCGCGCGAGAAGCCGACCTGCTGCCGGTTCCCTACTTCCACGTCGTCTTTACGCTTCCTGCACCGATCGCCGCGATTGCTTTCCAAAACAAGGCGGTCGTCTATGCCATCCTGTTTAAGGCCGCCGCCGAGGCGACCACCGACGCTTGCTGCCAATCCGCGCCGGCTCGGCGCGGAGATCGGCGGCGTCGCGGTCCTGCACACCCTGTGGAAAAGCGCTAACGCATCATCCCCACATTCACTGTGTCGTGCCGGGCGGCGGCCCGTCACCTGATGGAACACGCTGGATCGCCAGCCGACCGAACTTCGTCCTGGCTGTCAAACCGCTGTCCCGGCTCTTTCGCTGGCTTTTTCTCAAACGGCTGATCGGGGCCTTCAACGCCGGCGCCTTGCGCTTCTTCGGCGATCTTGCTTCTCTTGCCGAACTCGACGCTTTCGCTGGTCGCATCAAAGCCATGCAGCGCGTCAACTGGGTTGCTCATGCCAAGCGGCCCTTCGGCGGACCCGCACAGGTGCTGGCCTATCTCGGCCGCTATACCCATCGCGTCGCGATCGCCAACAGCCGGCTCGTCGCACCCGACAACGATCATGTTGCCTTCACATGGAAGGATTACCGCCAGGACGGCGCGACAAAGATCATGAAGCTCAAGCCCGACGAGTTCATTCGCCGCTTCCTGCTGCATACGCTGCCCGACGGTTTCCATCGCATCCGCCACTTCGGCTTCATGGCCAACCAATCGCGCTGCCAAGCTCGCCCTTTGCCGCGAACTTCTCGATCATGAGACAGCCCCAAACGACAGCCAGCCGCCGCCTGTGGATTCGGAAGCTCAAACCTGGGCCGAAGTTCCTGCCTGTCCGGATTGTGGTGGCGTCATGCGCATCATTGAGCGCTTTCGACACAGCTTCAGACGCTCCAGCCCTCGAACATCACCGTTTCGATGCGACACATCGTGAGCCAAGTCACGCCGTGCACGACGATCATCATTCGTCATTTCGCTCCCAGCGTCTCGATCATCGCGGACGATGTCGACTCCGTGCTTTCACACTGCGCGACAACAACGGTCCCATGCAGCAAAATGCCTATCGCGATCTCCAGTGAAGCGCGTCTGATCTCAACTCTTCCCCGATGCGCACATCTCGTGTCTCTGCCTCACGCGCCGAGCCAGCAGATCGGGCCTTCCGATCTCGAACGTGCTGCATGCTCTGGTCCTCGTCTTCGGCCAGAACGAACTTCAAACTGGATTAAGCCCGAGGGGCAGGGTCAACACCCACGCCTTCCTCGGCGGTGCAAAATCCATGCGCCAGATTCGTGTGGGCGTGGGCGGCGCCACTACGACGATCGCGTGGTTGCCCCCCAGCGCATCCAGTACGACGGCAACCTATGGCGTGAGGACACCACGCGGCAATCCTCAGCGCGCGGCAATCCTCAGATGGGCTGTGACGGGCGTCTCTTGGAGACTCGTACGACTCTCACGGCTACTCGCCGTTCCCAGCCGGTGGTCGGCCGCAGTCGACTCTTCTGGCGCGTGGCGGATTGTTAGCAAAGTTGCGCGACTGTCCGACGGCCTACATCTGTTCGTCGGAGCCGTGGCCTCTCGCGAGATCCCGTGTCCGTTGCATCGTGCGGGAAAAATATTCGTCGCGCTCGCGGCGCACGCGCTCTTGATGCGCTCTGAAATTCGCAACTCGTTTGCTGATGTGCTCTCGCTCGGAGGTGTCCCAGCTTAACCGCGGGGGAGAATCGGGTGGGGAAGCTTTTGCGATTGGCGCGATGGGTGCTATCAGCTTTGGAATAGGCGCTACGCTCCGTGCGCGTTCTACGAGTGCCGCGGATTGTTGAACCAGCGCCTCCAGTTCCTTCTTCCAGTTCATCTTCCATGTTCTCCGAACAGTCATGGGAGCATGCTAATTTGGTGCGGTACGCTCGTCCAGCTACCCCTTTTGGTAGTTGCGACGCCGCTGCTTGTCCGCAAATAGTGGCCGATGAGCCATTTGGGCCGATGAAATTCGCGGCTTCCCTGCTAGGAGAACCCACCCACGTGACCTTCGTCACCCAAGTGACGCAACAGCATGGAAGATCAGAACGATGCGACCTGGGTCAAACCCGTCGGCTGTGCCTGGTCTCTGGCATGAAAGCATGATCGCCCAGGCTCACCATACTCGAACTCCTCAAGCGAACTACGCTGACGCCGAAGCAGCGGAGATTGTGCGTCAATGCGCGAATCGGTGCCGCCCGAATGGTCCGACCAGAACTACTCTGCAGTATTGCTCAAATGGGAGACGGGAGTGGCGAGGGGTGTTGTGAAATGGTTTAACGCGACGAAGGGTTTCGGCTTCATTCAGCCGGATGGGAGCGGCCAAGATGTTTTTGTACACATAAGCGCCCTGGAGCGCGCTGGCCTCGCTGACCTGCGGGAAGGGCAGGCAGTCTCTTACGAGCTTAAAGTCGACCCGAGGCGTGCTAAAAGCAGTGCGGAAAATCTGCGTTTCTGATTTCATGTCGTAGGCGTCTGGCCTCAGCCCCCCGCCCATGTCTGGCGCTTACCTCGGAACGACCCCAGCCGCTTTAAGCACTGGGGTCGTTTCATTTCTCGCCAATTTTCGACGTTTCGCGGGTCCGAATGCCGGGACATTGTGAGTGAGACCTCCTCCTCGTTGTTGGCAGCTCAGCAATCTGCAGGCCGTCCGTGCGCACGAAAGGCATCACGATTCTATTGCACCGTTCGTTTGGCGCGGTTGGCGAAGCGCAGCGCCTGGTGGCGAGCGACGCAGCTCTTCGAGTAAGGTCAGGCCCTCCTTCACGATGCCGGCCGGAACGACAGTCCCACTCAGGACGCCAGTCGGAGGACACCGAGTGCCATTTGTCGTGTGTCAACTATCAACTCTCGCAGTTGATGGAGAGAACGACCCATGCAACCGTAACGATCAGATACTACCGATGCAGGTCGATCAACATCCGGAGAGACGCCCATGCCATGCGGCGCCACGTCCATGGATGAAAAATGCGTACAAGCAGCGGCTGATCATCGACCAATGAAACGGGCGGATCCTTCGTACAGTGATGTTTAATACAGTGATGTTTAATAATGACGAGTGACGGCACAGACTCTTCGCTCCGCATCTGGCTCGCCGTCATCGTGCTAGGCATCGCCTCGTTTCACATCGTCTTGGCAGAGATAGCACCTATCGGGCTGTTGTCTCAGATTGCTCGCGACCTCGGACGAGATCAGGCAGCGGTCGGGCTCACGGTGGCCCTCTATGCCTGGATCGGTGCTGCCAGCGCTCTGTTGTCGCCCGTTCTGCTTCAGAAGTTTCCTCGCAAGCCGCTAGTCATCGCCTTAACTATTATCCTTTCCGCAACAACGTTTGCGGCGACGATGTCTCACACTTTCGAAGGGTTGTTGCTGGCACGCACGGTGGGCGCTGTCGTTCACGGTTTCTATTGGGCCATGGCGGCTGTGGTTGCGTCTAAGATTGCGCCGTCCGGCAGTATGGGTGTTGCGACGGCAATCGTATTCGGCGGGATCTCGATGGCGACCGTTGTTGGCGTGCCGCTCGCGAACTTCGTCGGTCAGGTGAGCGGATGGCGTGCAGCGTTCAGATTGATTGGCGCCATCGGACTGATCACCTCAGCCCTGATGGTGGCAGTTCTTCCGAAAATGCAGGCCGGGACGCCAGCGGGATGGAGAGAGCTTGGATCAGTCTGCCGCAGGCATGACCTGTTGGGGATCTATGCCGTAACGACATTCATGGCGGCGGCGCATTTCGGGGCGTACACATTTATAGAACCATTCCTCAACGAGATTCCAAATGTTGCCCAAGTCATGATTGGCGCGCTGTTGTTCGGCTTTGGCGGAGCAGGATTCCTGGGGAACATCTTGGCGGGCGTCCTCATCGACCGCTTCATGAAACCCATCATCACTGCGGGGCTGCTTGCTCTGTGTCTGGCGCTCGTTGGCCTTGGATGGTTTGGTCCCCAGTTGGGGACAGGCCGGGTCCTTGTCTTGCTGGTCATCTGGGGCGTGGCCGTCGCGGCGCTGTTCGCGGGACTCCAGACCTGGATCCTGCGCGCCGCCGGTTCGACAGTGATGACTGCTGCCGCGATGCACTCGGCGGTCATCAATTCGGCCATCGGCTTCGGAGCCGTCCTTGGCGCCCAGGTGTTGACTGTAGCCGGCCCATCAGGAGTGATGCTGGCAGCTGGTATGGTCGTCATCATCCCTCTGCTGATAGTTCTCCCGCAAGCGGCCCCAGAGGGTGATCTAAAAAAGGGGGCGTTGCTTGATGGATAACGCCGCAGCCGTGCGCACGGCGCGGATCGCCGCGTGCCCTACCACGAATGTCGCACGAAACCTTCCGCTGGTACGCGAGCATTGGACCAAAATGTTCGTGCAGCCCGGCGGACCGGTCGAAGGGGGGTGAAACACCACGCCAGGCCTTGCCCGAGAACTCGTTGAGGAACTCGGCATCGAAGTTTCTGGCGATGTACGCGAACATCTCGGGCGATTGCGCCGTTGCGGCATTGCGAGGAGCATTCGGTCGAGCGGTCTACCGCACTGCGGGACACTTTTGCATTCTTTCCACACAACAATGTCTGTGTCCTGAGATTACCCCGCATTCTAGCATCATAATTGACGCTACCCGACAGACGGGCAAGCTCGCCTTCTTCATCCCGTGAGCGTCCTCACGCTGGCGTGTGACGCGCTTCTCGATGATCGGTCCTATCGCGCTCAACCGAAGGCGCTCTTTGCTGGCTCTTCCGAGGCGCTGCCAAGCAGCTGAGCCATCATCGCCTTCCTGCGCGGAAGAGCAAGCTGATGACGTCTACTTGCGTGCTTTCCTGATTGAGCGCTCACCAGCATCACAATGGCACTCCAACCAGCGACTTCGATCAATTGCGTCCTTAGACCCACTGGGATCTCAAAGCCATGGTCTAGAACTGGGCTTACTGTCGATGAACTCGCATGATGGTGCCGAAGACGAGACGCAAGATCGGCGCGGCCTCTAGATCAAGTTTACGCTCTTGAGCGCATTGTGGCAGGTGGCTTCACTCCTTTCGGGATGGCCGTCGCATTGGATCATCGGCCGGTGGTCGGACGTGTCTGCGGATACCCATATCCGCGAACTCGCAGGCACCTACACATCGACGCCCGCGTCGGCCAAAAGGCTCAAGAGGGAGCTCATGCGCGGCGGCCATCGCGTCAACTTCTGACCTCGTGGACAAAGGCGGCGCACTCATCGTTGACAAGAGAGAGGCGCGGCTACGTCCATGATCCAATAGGTGCGTGCACGAAAATCGAGCTGTTCCAGAAGCTCCTAAAATCGGGCTGCAGGGCGGAGGACTCAAAACTGCGGACCGCAGAGCGGCTCGCTAGTTTGATGGCGGTCGTCTGCCCTCTCAGCTGGCGCGTCCTCTGGCTCATCATGCTCAATCGTACGGCCCGGACGCATCACCGAAGATCGCCTCCACGGACACCGAGATCGTATTGCCCGATGAACTCATCAAGGACGTCGGCATTCGACGAGGTCGCCTTGGAACCCCGCATTCTACTTGACCGAACTTGCACAATTGGGTGGCGACCTGGCCAGGGCCGCCGATCCGCCACCCGGAAATGTTGTCATTTGGCGCGGACTCTCCAGACACACCGGATCGAACTCTGCGCCGAAATTGGAGCGGTTGGAAATGTCGATAAATGAAGTGTCATCGAACAGTTCCACCGCTGCGGCTTTGGAATCGGCTGTTTGCGCAGTAAGCGCGAGTTTCCGGTGCGCCAACCTGTCGAGTAGATTGACTCGCCGCAACTGAGAAAACGGACTAGTGGCACACCCGATAAAAATCCATTAGCGTAGGCTTCCTATGTTTAGTTTGCCTGATTTGCGTGTACTGGAAGTCGCGGCCGTCGTCATCGAAGAGGGCAGCATGAGCGCGGCCGGCCTCAGACTTGGCATCACTCAATCGGCCGTTTCACAAGCGATGAAGCGCGCGGAGGCGCATATTGGCGCATCCCTCGTCCGTCGCGATCGTCGTCCCCTTGGGCCCACGGAGGCCGGGCAAGCTCTGCTCACCCACATGCGCGAGATAACCCTGCGCGTCGGACGAGCTGTCGAGGAAATGCGGGCCGCCGCAGCGCGTCCCGAACGCGAGGACCTTCGGCTCGGGATGATCGACACGTTCGCGTCCACAGTGGGACCACTGTTGGTCCGCAGCCTCATGGCGGGTTCAATTGCGCTTCGCGTGAGCGCGTATTCGGGGCTGGTACCCGCGCACGCCGAGGCATTGATGCGCAACGAGATCGATGCAGCTGTCACATCGGATCCAATGGAGGGCGTTGACGAAGTTACCCGCTTACCCCTATTGCGCGAGCCATTCCTCCTGGTAGCACCGATTGCCTGGGCGGATACTCTTCGCGATCGTCCACTGGACGACCTACTACTCGAGCACCGACTTATCCGCTACACCGCGCGTTCGCACATGGGAACGCAAATTGAACGTCATCTCCGGCGTCTAAGGATAGAGCATCCGCAGACGATGTCGTTCGACACGTCGGACTCGCTGCTCTCGATGGTCGCCAATGGCATGGGCGTGGCGATTACAACACCCCTGTGCATATTGCAGGCTGCCGTCCATCGACCGGCGCTCGAAGTCATGCCATTGCCGGCGACCGGCCTCTCGCGCACGATCGCGTTGGTGACTAAGCAAGGCGGATTAGGCACGTTGGCTGCGCGAATAGCGGATGATACTTGTGTGCTCCTGCGGAACTGGACCTTGCCCCAGATCGCGGCTCAAATTCCCTGGATGGCTCGTTCCGTCGGCAGCATCGTGTTGGATCCGCTCGCTCACGAGGACGCCGCCTGCCGGTGCGTTGCGGGTGGCTCCACCCGGACTCTCGACGAACAGTATAACCCTAATTAATCATACTTATTAGCCTTCATAACATCTCCGATCTTAGCTTTAACTCTCACCCGTCTTCGGAGAGAGTTGTTTGCGTAGCGTCCGAACCCGGGATCAGAGATGTCAGCGACTCGCACCGAAATAGACAGTCTAGGAACGCGCGAGCTGCCGCTGCGCGCCCTGTACGGCTTGGCCTCCCTGCGTGGGAGCGAGAACTTCGACATCTCACTCCAGAAGCTCGGTGATCAGCCGGCACTTCTTCGGGCACTAGCGCGCATCAAGCGCGCTGCCGCGGCGGCGAACCGTGAGCTCGGAGCCCTCGACGCCAAAGTAGCAGGAGCACTAATCGCAGCTGCGGACGAGGTCATTGCTGGTAAACACGATGGGCAGTTTATCATCGATTTGCTCGAAGGCTCCGGCGGTACATCGATCAACATGAACATGAACGAGGTTCTGGCGAACCGGGCCCTGCAAATTGTCGGTGAAAAGCCCGGTCGGTACGACGTGATCCATCCAAATGATCACGTGAACCTATGCCAGTCGACGAACGATGTGCTGCCCTCGGCGCTCAAGTTGGCGGCGCACGAAAAGTCCGGCGATCTGGTGGGTGCGCTGGACCAGGTGGCGGCCGCTCTTTCGGAGCGGGCCATTGTATTCGCCGACGTATTGCGCGTCGGCCGCACATGCATGCAGGCCGCCCAGCCGATGACGCTCGGTCAGGCGTTCGGCGGTTACGCATCAGCGATCAAGCGGCTCTCCTTGAAGCTGTCCGTGGCGCGCCAGGAATTGATGGTGCTTCCCCTCGGAGGCACTGCGATTGGCACCGGGCTCGGAGCAGTGCCGGGCTATCGCCGTGCCGTTTATGGACATCTTGCGGCAATCTTGGGCCACGCGGTACGCCCAGGCGACGACATGTTCGATGCCATGCAGAACGCCGACGCCTTCGCACGCGTGTCGTCGGAAATCCGCATCGCAGCAGAGGTAATGGCGAAAATCGCCTCTGACCTGATCATCCTTTCCTCTGGGCCAAATACGGGCCTTGGCGAATTGCGGTTGCCCGCTCTCCAGCCCGGTTCTTCGATCATGCCAGGTAAACTCAATCCAGTCCTGCCGATGATGATCCAGCAAGTTGCGTTCGCTATCGTGGGCAACGACGCCGCAGTATCTCTCTCAGCGTTGAGCGGCCAACTCGAAATCAATCACTTCGAGCCAGTCATCGCCTCGCGCCTCTTCGATTCGATCGAGCTTTTGACGCGATCGGCCAGAATATTTGCCGACCAATGCATCTCGGGGATCCGGGCAGACCGGGAACGGTCGCTCAGCAACTTGATGCAATCTTCGGCTCTTGCGACCGTGTTCGTACCGCGCCTTGGTTATGAACAGGTATCGACACTTGTGCTTACAGCCGCTGAGCAAATGCGGCCCTTCATCGAAATCGCGATCAACCGCGGACTTCTGAACCGTAGCGCGGTTTTGCAGATGCTGCACGAGAGCACCCGTTATCGCGAGAATGCCGCATGAGCCGCGATTCTGCACTTGCCCTTGTACGCGAAGGGCTCACGAGCATGCCGCGAGTCGATGCACAACGCCAGAGGATCAACCTACGAAGGTCATGCCACAGCCAACTCGCCATAGCCCTGTCTCCAATCCGATGCGGCGGATGAGACGATGCGCCGCGATCGAGAGGCCGCTTGTCCATAGGTCAGTGCTCCGGCCTCTCTTCAAGTCGTGCTTATACGGACGCGCCTGGCCGTAGTGCCAGGGGCAGTGATCGGCAAAGTCAGCAAACACGTAAGACATCGTCGATAACGTATTCTAACCATTCGCGTGGGGCCGTCCTGGCCTCCGCCAATCCTCACATCCTGTTCGGCCGGTAGCCCGATCAAGATGTGCAAGTTCTCCGATAGCTGGTTACGGCCTGATTCACCTGATGATACATTCACGAGGCGTGATCGAGTCCCGCAGGTTCGAACACTGGCCCAACATTTTTTCGTTCGTTCGCTGCCGTATTCAAGACGGCACTGAGGCACGCGAAATCCATCCGATGCCGAGAGGCAGCTGCGCGCGTCAGAATCTCATCCGTCGTATCGACTGGGCCCAGCTGAAGTTTCCCCACTCCCAGACGTTGTTTATGTCGTATGCGACATTCGGTTTGAGTATAAGGTAAGGTCAATCAAGATGCTCTGGCTGTAGGCCTTGTCGATGACCGTGCCAGTGTTTACCTGGTTTGTAGCAAAAGTTAGCATCACCTTTTGTATTGGCGCCATTGCATTTAGCTGCTTGCCATAGAGTAGCAAAGCGCAAAGGGGGTTCGCATTTCCATTCACCAATTCGGAAACACCGCATGTTACTGGTGTGACAGTCAGCTCTCGATTGAGATCACCCCCGCTTCACGGCCGACCACATTGCCACTGCCTTGGGGCGCTTCGACTTCCAGCCTTTGGCCGATATCAATGCCGTAAGAGCTGACGCCCTTAATTTGGCCGTTAGGGCGCGCAATCGGGCCGCCAAGCAGTTTGGAGTGGCGATCAGCACGGCGATCGGCTGGATGAAGCGGGTCGATGAGACCGGCAGCGTTGCTCGGGGCCAGATGGGTTGGAAAACCATTACCTTTCTGGCGGCCCTGCGCGATGACCGGATCGATGCGCCATGGTTCATCGAGGGACCAATCATGGCGTGAGCTTCCGGATCTATGTGGAGAAGGTTCTCCTGCCGACCCTTCGGCCCGGCGACATCGTCGTCCCGGACAATCTCGGCAGCCACAAAAGCAAAGCCGTGCGCCAGCTCATCCGCTTCGCCGGAGCAAAGCTCTTCTTCCTGCCAAAATACTCACCCGACCTGAACCCCATCGAACGAGTCTTTGCCAAACTCAAGCATCTGCTCCGCAAGGCAGCCGCACGAACCGTCGATGCGGTCTGCGCCGCCATCGGCGAACTCCTTTATGCATTTACACCCGAAGAATGCGCCAACTACCTCAAAAACTCAGGCTATCGAAGCTAGTCCCATCACGCTTTAACGGCGAGCCTCCCAGGAGGCTAGCGCCCAATGATCTGTGCCTCGATCATATCCGTTCTCAGCTCAACCCGCTATCCCGATCGCTCTTGAGGACCGTGCCGGAGCGCTCGTCTGAGCTCGCCGAACTGGTTGAACATGACGATGAGAGCGATTATTCCGGCGCCAAGCTCTGCGAGCGCTTGACTGGCTAACAGTCCGTTAAAACCCGCTACCAGCGGGAATAACAGTACGGCCGGTATGAAGAGATACCCCTGCCTGGCCAAGGACACAATTGCACTGAGGCGCGCTCTCCCAAATGACTGAAGCATTGCCGTCACGAAACTCTGCACCCCAAACAGTCCAAAGAAGAGATGGAACACGATGCAGGTCGAGACGGCAATTTCGGTGACGTACTCGTTATCGCTAAATAGGCTCACTAAAGGCCTCGCAAAAATCACAACGGCAGCAGAATACAGCACCGAGAATGCGATCGTCACGAAGAGCATGAACTTCGCAGCCCTCAATATATGAGCATAGTCGCGTGCGCCCCAACCGAAACCCAGGATAGCTTGAGCACCAATACAGAACCCGGTGATAGGCAGTGCGCCGACCATCAAGATACGCACAGCTATTCCAACCGCGGCGATGGAATCGTCGCCGAACGGCGCAGCAGCTCCGTACAAGAGCATAACGGCAAGAGCAGATAAGATACTCGTCATTGTCGCCGGCGCGCCTACCAACGCGAGCTGTCTGATGCGATCTGCTCGCAATGATATGTGAGATATCCTGACGAGAACCGTCCCGCCAAGCTTCGTAAAATACGCGATATACAGTCCGACAGCAGAGATCTGAGACACCAGCGTTGCGAGGGCTGCGCCTCGCACGCCAAGGTCAAGTGAAAATATGAAGACGGGATCAAGCACAGCGTTCAGGATAAACGCGGTCATCATCACCCACATGCTAAATCGTGTATAGCCTTCGGCTCTTACAATGAACCCGCTGACGGTATTTAGTAGCATCGGGGTGCACCCCAACAAAACCGTTCCCGCGTAGTCGAGCGCCACGGGCATGATGGTTGGGGTTGCTCCGAGCGTTGCAAATATCCCTGGCAGATTTGGAAGCAGAGTGAGGGTGACTATGATACCGATCGGAGCGGCGAGCGCGAGTGCCGTGCTTGCGCCTCGACTCGCTTCTAGGTACTCACGAGCGCCCAGATGACGAGATATGAACGACGCTGCTCCAACACCGATCCCCTGTCCGGCTGCGGCGAGCAGGACCACGATCGGCAAGGTCATGCTAACAGCTGCGATCGCCTGCGCGCCTAGGGCGCCAACAAAGATCGCGTTGACGACCTGCTGCAGCGCATGGATCGATAATCCAACAACCGATGGAATGGCGAGCCGCAGGATAAGACTCAAGAGATTCTGGTCCGATAGATCGACGTGCTGTTTTTTCTTTGGCATCACATTGCGCTTGCTGTCGAGGGCGAATTCTGTATTCGGTCCATTCACGGACGAGTGAATTTTTCCAAATTCGACGATGGCGTACTCAGCGCAATCCTCTCTGGATCTGCTCTGGCACGCCGTGATCGCCTGGATAGGTTGACGTTTTCAAAGCTGATTTTTGCCTGGGCATACGCCTCCCGTCAGTTGTAGCGAATACTGACTGAGGTGTTCGAGGGTAGCCCCCAGGTTCTGCTAGTCATATTGTGCCGTTCCGCCCTTTGGTTGAGCATCGTGCCGGTTGCGTTCACTTCTCGGGATGATGATCGGCGGGGAAACGCGGCCAGACCCTAGAGCCTCAAGTTGGTTTTGGCATCTACCGGATCTTGTAGTAGACACTCCATCATCTGCATGGCACAAGCAATGAACGTGCTCGGAACCACTGTGGTGGTTCGATGATGTCCTGCAATCTTTACACGATATCGGGTTCCTCAGCGCGATCGAGACGAACGGCAGGCTGCCGGCCCCGGCCAGCGTGGTGACTGGATTTGCGTCAGTAAATCGCGCCGCGCTGGCCGTCACTCGCGGACACGAACTGAAAATTCGTGTGGCCGCAACCGGCAGCCTGCCAGACCGGTTCGATGAGCGTGGCTTGAACAATTTCTGCTTCGATCGAAAGACCGCCCTGACGCCGTCGAGCGGCGGGCTATCTCGGACTGCCTGGCTCAGCCGAAATGGCGGCTCAGCGTGCAGTCCCACAAACACTCGGCATCACATGAAGATATCCCAAGCATTTAAGTTCGAGGCAGCGCACCGACTTCCAAACGTCCCGCAGACACATCGCTGTCATCGGGTGCATGGTCATTCCTATCGCGTCGAGGTCGTGCTGAACGGGGCCGTCGATCCGCACACCGGATTCGCAATGGATTTCTTCAACATGGAGGAAGCGTTTGGCCTTCTTATAAAGAAGCTCGATCACCATTGCCTGAACGACGTCCCGGGACTGGAAAATCCGACGGCGGAAAATATCGCCATCTGGATCTGGGAGCACGCGAAACCGCGCCTCGCCCAACTCTCGAGCGTGAGGGTGTACGAGACGACGGATAGTTGGGCGGAATATGACGGGCCCGATCGCTGAATTCAGCGCTGATTTGGGACTGTGTCGATGCGGCGCGCCTGTCGTTCTTCGGCTCAGAAGCGGACTTGCTCGATCTGCGATTCGGCTCTTCATCCGCCACGCCCGCGGCCAGATTTCCGCGCTCACAGAAGAGCCCTTGGATCCGACCGGAGCGCCCGGTTTGGCTATGAGGACACCCATCACGTGACCGCATTCGAAAAGCTTCCGGCCAAACGATTCGGAATCCCGCGTTGTGCTAACCGCGCAGAGCGATTCGTCCTCAGGAGCGAATTCGATGCTGATTGTACCGGCGAGACGACCCGCCATTCCGGACGCTGCGGCTGGGCGACTTGGTGCTGCAGCAGGTCGGCGCTAGCCGCCAATGCGAGGAGCACGGGTTGATGCAAGATCGCGCAAGCCCGCATGTGCGCGAGCGTGCCATAGACATCGCCGTCAATACCCCCCGTTCGACACTTCGACGGGCGAAGCCTCAATTGAAGCTGGCGAGGTGCCGGACTCGAGCGTCCGCGCTGACTGGTCACGGATGCATCCCTTGGCCGACTGGTTATTTCCACCCAACCAATAGCTGCGGACGTAAACCGGGCGAACAGCTGTCCACAGGAACCGATGCCTCGCCCCGCCGCATCCGATAGAGTGCAGTCAGGCAGGCACCGACCGCGGGTTCATCCCGGGAGCCTCCGATCCCCAAACCTTAGCCGAAATGGCGGCCGCGCTCGAGTAATCGCCGGACTATCGCGTCTTGGCCGGCTCGTTTCGCGCCCAAAATTGGCGGGGATTGAATTTCTTGGCAACTATCTAAGCCTGCAGCAAATCAGCGGTCTCTTTTCAGACAGCAATTGCAGCGCGGTCAGGAAGTGAATAATTCTCCACCAAGAACCAATTGAAAAATGGGTACGCCACCCATTCGGGGAACATGGATTCTGTCCCTGTCCCGGGCGACGTCAATCCTGCGAGTTATGCTGCCGTGATGTCCGGCAACTCACGTGGGTGGCCTGCTCGGTCAGGTAACAACAGCATCCGCCTGTCGGAGCAGAAACGGATCCACGACGCGCTCTTCGCCGAACACATGATTCCCCCAAGCTTCGCACCACCGGTTTGAAGCTCCGGACGCGCAAGGGACCGTGAAACCCTCCCAGGCATCCGTCGCTCACCACATCTGCACAATGAAGCGGCCGTATTTGGTCGCGATGTAGTCCTTCACCTCGGGCAAGCAGTAGATTGAGACGAAGCGCAGCAGCCGCGGATCATCCTTCCTGTCCGCCGCCATGAACTGCAGGCACCCAGTGCGATCAAGTTACCGCGGTCGGCGAGCAGCGCCGCTACGCTAGCGGCGCGATCGAGCAAACCCGAGTTGATCGTTAGGATCATCGCTTGGCCAGGTGGGCATCGGATGCTCCGATGAAGGCGAGCTCGGCGGCGTTCTGGACGTGATCGGAACTCGCGTCGGCGCGGTGATCCGACGCGATCGCGACATAGAGCGCCGGCAGCACGAAAAGCGTGAACAGCGTGCCGATGGACATGCCCGCGACGACCACGAGCCCGATCGAGAAGCGGCTCGCGGCGCCAGCACCCGTTGCGGTCAACAAAGGTAAGAGGCCCGTGACCATCGCCGCGGTGGTCATCAAGATTGGGCGGAGGCGGACGCGCGCCGCCATCTCGATGGCCGAGCGGGAATCGAGTCTCTCCTTGAGCTGCAGCTGATTGGCGAACTGGACCATCAGAATACCGTGCTTGGATATCAGCCCAGCCAATGTCAACAGTCCGATTTGGGTGTAGATGTTCATCGTCGCCAAGCCAAAGAATAGCGGGATTAAGGCGCCGGCGATTGCCATGGGAACGCTGAACATGATGATGAGGGGATCGCGCAGACTTTCGAACTGCGCCGCAAGCACCAAGAAAATGACGATGAGTGCAAACGCAAAGGTGATGACTAGTTTGTTACCCTCCTGCACATATTGACGGGCGTCCCCGAGGAAGTCGTGACTGAACTCTGCGGGCAGTTTCATTGCCTCGACGTCGAGGAAGTCCACAGCCTGACCGATCGTGACGCCGGGCATCGGTACGGCTTGGAAGGTCGCGGAGTTGAGCTGGTTGTAGTGGGTGAGTGCGTTCGGATTGGTCGCAGTCTCGATGGAGACCACGGTCGATAGCGGCAGCATCGAGCCCGCCGCTGTCTTGACATAATAGCTCCCAAGTGATTCCGGCGTAAGGCGTTTCTCGCGCGGCACCTGCGGGATCACTTCGTAGGAGCGGCCCTGCAGGTTGAAGCGATTGACGTAGTTTCCGCCAAGGAGGGTCGCGAGCGCGCTACCGACGTTCTGCATGGTGATGCCAAGGTCGCTCGCCTTGGATCGATCGACCTTGATTCGCACCCCCGGCTGGTTGAACTCAAGGTCAGAGTCGCTGACCATGAACAGACCGCTCTTGCGCGCGGCATCCTTCAGCTCCGACATCTGCTCGTAGATGTACTGGAAACCGAGCGTCGACTTGATCACCATCTGCACTGGTAAGCCGCCCGAACCGCCCGGAAGCGGCGGCAAGCTAAAGGCAAATGCGTTGATGCCTTCCAGTTTGGACAGCTCGGCCTGGACCAGCGATTTCAGCGCGATCGATGAGCGCTTGCGCTCGGCCCAAGGCTTAAGCAACATCCCGGCCATGCCGCCCTGCGGACCGCTGATGCCGTTGAGCACGAAGCGAAAATCCGTCTCGGGAAACTTCTGGAGTGCCTTGTCGAGCTTGGCGCCGTAATAATCCAGGTAATCAATATTGGCGTATTTCGGCGCTTTTGTCAGTGCGAATACGATGCCCTGATCCTCCTCGGGTGCGAGTTCCTTGGAAGTGTGCATATACAGAAAGGCGACGAGGCCCAGCATGGTCAGCGCAAACAGCCCGGTAATCGGGCGATAGTCGAGCGAGCGGTCGAGCTTGCGGCCGTACCAGCGCGTCATGGCGCTGAACACACGATTCACAAACTTTGCAAACCGCCCCTCTTCAGCGCTCTTCAGGAAGACCGCGCACATCATGGGCGACAGCGTCAACGCGATCACGCCCGACACGATCACCGAACCCGCCAGTGTAAACGCGAATTCGCGGAACAGCGCGCCGGTGAGGCCGCCGAGAAAGCCGATGGGCGCGTACACGGCGGCCAACGTAATCGTCATGGAGAGGACGGGGCCGACGATCTCGCCCGCGCCGTTCGTAGCGGCCTGCGCGGGCGACGCACCTTCTTCCATATGGCGATGAACGTTCTCCACCACGACAATTGCGTCATCAACCACAAGACCGATCGCAAGCACCATCGCAAGGAGGGTCAGCAGATTGAATGAGAACCCCAGCGCCAGCATCATACTGCAGACGCCAATAATGGACAGCGGAATGGTGACGACCGGAATGATGACAGACCGCAAGGAGGCCAGGAACAGGAAGATCACCAACACCACGATCGCGACCGCCTCAAGGAGCGTCTTCTCCACCTCGTCTATCGATGATTGGATGAACTTGGTGGAGTCGTAGGCCACTTCCATCTTCAGCGATGGCGGCAGGCTGCGCTTCATTTCTGGAAGCAGTGCCCGAACGCCTCGGGCTATGTTCAGTGGATTACCTTCTGGGCTCGCCTGCACGGCGACGAAGATAGCGTGTTCGCCGTTCATCGCGACGCTGGCGTTTGTGCTCTGCGCCGCAAGCTCGACTGTCGCGATGTCCTCCATGCGCACAAAGCCGCCGTCATTGGCTTTGACGATCATGCGCTTGAATTCATCAACACTCCGCAGATCAGTGTTGACCGTGACGTCGGAGAGAGTGAAATAGCCCTTAGTCTGGCCGGCCGCAGCCTGGAAGTTGTTGGCCGCGATTGCAGCAGAAACATCAGCTGGCGACACGCCGTGGCCCGCCATTCTCGCGGGATCGAGCCATAACCGCATCGCAAAACTCTGGCCGCCGAGGATGTCTGCCGCTGCGACGCCATCTACAGTTGACATAATCGGTTGCACCACGCGCGAGAGATAGTCGGAGATCGCGCTGGCCGTCAGTTCTTCGCTGGAGAAGGCGATATACATGACAGCTGTGGTCTGACCGGCAGATTTGGTGACGACCGGATCGTTCGATTCCTTAGGGATTAAATATTTGACCGAGTTGACCTTGGAGAGCACTTCAGTGAGCGCCTCGTTGGGCTCGAAATTGAGCTTGATATAGACCTGGATCGTCGAGGCACCGAGCACCGAGGAGGACGTAATGTAATCAACGCCTTCGGCCGAAGCGAGCGCTTGCTCAAGGGGCGTGGTGATGAATCCCTGGATCATGTCGGCGGAGGCGCCAGGATAAGAGGTAGTGATATTGACGACCGTGTTGGTCAGCTTAGGATACTGCCGGATTGGCAAAACGGTGGCCGCACCAATGCCGGTCAGCAGGATCAGGAGACTGACGACGATAGACAATATAGGACGTTTGATGAAGAGCTCGGTAAATGCCATCGCGATGCTCGCATTCAAGAGACTGACGGAAATTCGCCAGTAAGCCAGGCTACAGCAACAGTCATCAACGCGGCGACTGTGGCTAGGGGCACCTTCTCAGGGTATAGCCCCATGTTTCTCTTAAGCTAGCAACCGCCCCGGGGGGCCGGCTCGAAGCAGTAGAGCTGAGCCTCTGGGCAAAGCCGCAGACAATGTAAAGAGTCAGCTCCGTCGTAGCAGCCGATGTCCAAGATCACTGGGTCTTGCTTCTGGAGGGAGCACACAATGTGCTGATGGACCTCCAACGCGGAAGTGGGCTGACTTATTTCCATTTAACCTCGTCCCACGCCTCAATGGCAGCAATGCCTTGCAGCACACTTATCAACTCAGCTTAGGATTTCGCGCCGCCCCACCCTTCGGACGGTCCAGCTTCGACGCTGAAACTACAGACAAGCCGACGGGCAGCTCAACTCTACAGAGGTAAGCGGGGGATATAGAACGGGTTGCATAACCTATACCAACGTTTGTCGAAGAGCGACGCCCGCATGAGCCGCGCGAGACTTGTGATGTTGCTCGAGAGCACAGGCGTTTCCCTTCGGTCTTGTGCTTCACGATGAACCGGCCATCTCGGGTCCGCCCGCAAAGTAAGTGAATCCCAGGAAGGCGAAGGTCTCGGCCACCGCTCGCTGCGCGGCTGACGCGGGAGGGCCGCGAACCGCGCCAGACTCGATCAACGGGTTTTGTCCGCATGGAGCGCCGGCCAGTCGCGCATTGAGGGCCAAGAGCATTTCCTGGGCATCTGCCTTGCTCTCGAAGCCGATGACGAAGTCGTGCGCAAAGCGCACGGTCACAACGCGACCGCGCTGCATGGCGACCGCTCCAGTGGTCGACCCAGCGATCGAGGAGGTAATGCAGGAAGATGTTGGAAAGGAGCGGACTGATCCTGCCCTTTGCGGCGTGTGTCTTGCTTCTCGCCGCTCTCACGAACGCCAGCTCGCAGCCGCATCTCGATGAGCTGCAGGATACGAGGATCGGCAATCCTGTGCGCCACCATCCGCAGCAGCCACTCGTGGTCGACCGAATCGAAGACACTGGATATGTCATGATAGCCGGATCGAGGGCATCAAGCTCCATCTGAGGATCCCGCCCCGGCCGGGAGCCGTAGGAGAACCCGAGGAATTCGAGCTCATAGGCGGCGCTCAACACCTCGGCCACCGCGCTTTGGACGATCTTGTCCTCTAGCGGCCGGCACACCGAGAGGCCGCCTACCCCCGTCGGGTTGGGGATGTAGACGCGCCGCACCGGCTGTAGCCGGTAGGGACAGTGTGGAACCGTGCGCAGAGATCGCGGATTGGTCCGTGAGCCCCTCTTCGTACTTTGCCTCCCTTATCCCATCGACCTCCGCGCCGGCCTGCGGGCTTTTGTCGTCGAAACGCCCGAAGCAGAGCGTCTTTCTCGATGTGGTGCAGCAAGGCTGTGAACCGGTTTGGACATATGGTCGGCATGTTCCCCAACGAGGAGGCCATGGTTCGCCTCATTGGAGTGGTCCTGCTCGAACAGAACGACAATGGGCCGTCCAGCGCGCCCGTTACATGACGCTAGAAATCATCGCGCCTTTGAGCGATGATTCGAGCGTCAGCCTTCCGGCCGCCAGCTGACCGGCCCGGCCCTCTTGCCGGCGAACCGGTTGCCCGAGCGCCAGTTACAGCATGCTGAGGAACACGAGTATTTCTGACAGTGCTTTTCGCGCCCTACTGCGGAGCTCACGAAGACGCGATTGCTGGCTCTTGGAGCCTCGACGCAAGATCGAACAAGCGGAATAAGAAAAGACCCAATCATCGAAGGGGCCTTGGGGTCGGACCACCGCGTCTGGGCTGAACGTTACAGTTCGCCGGGGCTCTGCGGCAGCCACTACAATATGTGGGGAACCGAGGACGGCTCCTACGCACCGGGCACCCGCACCCGCACCCGCACCCGATAACAAACTTACGCCGCCGCCAGTATTTTTACTCCGCTTTGCTTAGCATTTCTGCTCTGGACTACGCGCCTCATCGCCAGGAATGCCCTCACGCACGCTGCGGCACTTGACGAATTTCATTTTCATTCGACGCTGCCGAAGCCAGCATGAGGGACGCGTTGCGAGTAATCGCTGCGGCTTGGCCGTAGCGCAGCGCGGAAATTTACGCTAGCTTCCGCTCGCGAGTTTGCAAATGCCTACCCGCATCCGATCTTTCCGAAGACAACGAGCGACCATTCGACCGCTTGCCCCCTCCCATCCTCAGAGCTGGGATAATCCGGACAATGAGGAAATCTGGTTTGAGTTGGCGCGCGCCATCGGCCGTCAGATCGCACGGGATGAAAATCATGGCTCGGGGCAGCCGATAGAGGACCGGCATGACGACACCGTCATCGAAGAAAACGGCCGTAATATACGCGCGCTATTCGAGCGACATGCAAAAGGCGAGCTCGATTGACGGTCAGCTGTTACTCTGCCGCAAGGTCGCATTGCGCAACAACCTCGATGTCGTCGGCGAGTTTGTGGATGCCGCAAAATCTGGTCTTACCGAAGGTGCGCGGGACGGCTATCAGCGCTTGCTCAACGGTGTGCGAAGCCGGCAGTTTGACGTAGTCGTCGTTGAGCATTTCGACCGCTTGTCGCGCGATCCCGCAACCATCCAGCGTCTCAAGCAGGTTTTCGAGTTCAACGGCGTTGAGCTGATGGATCAGAAAGGAGTCTACGCGACCGCCACTGACATTAGCATCGCAAGTCTGTACAACACGATTTACAAGCCGCAGCTCGCCGAAAAGGTTCGGCGCGGCCATGACAACGCTGTTGCGAACGGAAGAATTCCGGGCTCATACGCCTATGGTTATCGGCCAAGGCCGGGCGCGCCCGGCGAGCGCGCAATCGATGAGAACGAAGCAAAGATTGTGCTCCGCATCTTCAAAGAATATGCAGCGGGCCGCTCGACCCGAACTATCGCCGCTGACCTCACCCGCGAAGGTGTGCCCTCACCAGGGGCAACTCGTCACAAGAACAAGGCGGGTCGCACCACCTGGAACCATCAGTGCATCACAGGCGGTCGGCATGGTCGCGGCATTATCGGCAACGAACTCTACATCGGCGAGATACATTGGAACGTTCGCTCGACAATTCTTAACCCAGAGACGCAGAAGAAACAGAAGCGCCGCAATCCAGCTGAACGCCACATTATCGTCAAAAAGCCAGAGCTGCGGATCGTTCCGCAAGGGCTCTGGGATCTAGCGCAGAAGGTTCGTAGGGTGCGCGCGGTGTCTATGTTCGGACCGACTGGCCAGCCGCGGCGTCGCGCCGTGAGTCCGCGCAACAATGAGCACCCGCTTGCCGGTGTGCTCCGGTGTGGCGTCTGCAATGGCCATATGCGAATCGCTCAATCCTCGCGTAACGGTGCGCCGCGCGCGGCATGCGCCAGCGCGCATCAGCGGGGCACCTGCGAGCACACCCGTAGCTTTGATATGGACGTTCTGCTCGAGGATGCCTCCGAAAAAATCCAGGTGAAATTGCTTTCGCCGAAAGCCATTGAAGAGGCGATGCGTACTTGGAAGGAGGAGCGCAAAAACGATCGGAACAATGGTAGCGAACACAATAAGCTAGAGCGTCGACGCCGCGTATTGACTACCGAGATCGAACGCCTCTCTTATGCCATCGCAAATAGCCGCCGCAAGCCGGACGAATTGCTCAAGCGGATCGATGAGTGCGACCTGGAGCGGGAAAGCGTTGAAGAGCGCTTGCGGCTGCTCGGCGGTGGCGGCGAAAATATAGTTTGCTTCGATCGCCCGAAATTCAGTGACCGATACTCCTCGGAGGTTAGAAGGCTTATCACCGCGCTCAAAACCAATCCGAAGGCGATCGAAACTCGCATTGCCTTCCGCAACTTGATTGAATGCATAGTAGTGCATCCGGTTCGCAAGCGGATGCCCTACGAATATACGCCCTACCTGAACAGCTCCGCGCTTTGCGGAAAGAACCTTTTTCCCGAAAACCGCAGCAAGGAGCGAGAGATAAGCACGTTTGCATACTACGACAATGGCAAGTCAGGGAAATCCGTGTCCTCGTAGTAGACGCGGACCTGCATGTGGTGGCGGCCGTCGCGGATCTCGCCGTCGAGATGAGCTGTCACGTCGCGAGCCTCTTCGCTTTCAGATAGAGGCCCGTTTTGCGCAAAAACGGCCGGCCGCGCAAGCTGGACTACGCGACCGCCGGCCCCCGTCCCAGCCTGACCTCGACGATCTCCGGCGGCACACCGACGCGGAGCGGCATGATGCTGCAACCGAGGCCGCCGGAGATGATGACGTCGCATTTCAGCCGGACATGACCATAGGCGAGCCGGAGGCCGTGCTGCGGTGGAACCGCCGGCGACCAGCCGAGCAGGCGGACCTGGCCGCCATGGGTGTGGCCGGACAGTTGCAACGCGACTCGGGCGGGCACGCGCGGCGCGATATTGGGCTCATGCGCGAGCAGGATGATCGGCGCGTCGTCGCTGACCTTGGCAAGCGTCGCATCGAGATCATCGGCGCCGAAGCGCCCCGTGCTCCGCAAGCGTCGCGCCGGCAGAAAGGCGAGCTGATCGCCGAGGCCCGCGAGCCAGAACGCGCGGCCGTCCTTGGCGAGCCGCACGACGTCGTTCTCGTAGACGGGAATGCCGGCCGCCTCCAGCGCGCGATGCGCGACCGTCGGCCCGTGCCCAGCCTGCTGCACGGTCCTGTCCACCCAATAGTCGTGGTTGCCCATGACGGCATGGACGCCGAGCGGCGCTTTCAGGCCGGCCAGCACCTTGGCCCATTCGTTCGCCGGAATGATGCGCGTGACCTGGTGCAGGCCGGCGACATAGTCGCCGAGCAGCACGATGATATCCGCGTTGAGCGCATTGGTGCGATCGACGATGGCCTCGATCCGCTCCAGCGACATCCAGGGATCGCAGGCATGGATGTCGGCGATCACCGCGATCTTCAGCTGGAAATCCGCCGGCCATTGCCGCGGGGTTGGATGATAGCGGGTGACGCGAAGCCGCAGCACCGGCTCGACGCCGACGCCATAGGCCGCGGTCGAGACGCCGAGGGCGGACAGGGCGCCGATGGAACGGATGAGATGACGACGCGTGATCATGGAAGCTCGATGGTGATGCAGCTCCTTGATGCGACCCTATTGGAGCAGAAATGGGGTGCGTTTGTGCAGACCCTCTGCACGAGATGACCGGAAATTAATGACGGCCGAGCAGTCCGTACTTGCGCAGATCAGTCGTCACTCTCGTCGGTGCCGAACAGGCCGAACTGTGCCGCCACATCGCGCGAGGGCTCGGCGATCCCGAGATGGCGGAAGGCGTGCGAGGTGAGCAGGCGGCCGCGCGGGGTCCGCTGCAGATAGCCACACTGGATCAGATAGGGTTCGATGATGTCCTCGATCGCATCGCGTGGCTCCGACAGAGCGGCGGCCATCGTCTCGACGCCGACCGGGCCGCCGCCATAGTTCTGCGCGATGGTCGTGAGGTAGCGGCGGTCCATGGCATCGAGGCCGGCGGCATCGACCTCGAGCGCGCTCAGCGCGTGGTCGGCAATCTTGCGATCGATCCTGTCGGCATCGGCCGCCGAGGCAAAATCGCGCACGCGGCGCAGCAGCCGGCCGGCAATACGCGGCGTGCCACGGGCGCGGCGCGCGATCTCGTTGGCGCCGTCCGCGCTCATGCCGACATTGAGCACCCGGGCGCCACGGGTGACGATGCTTTCCAGCTCTTCGATGGTGTAGAAATTGAGCCGGATAGGAATGCCGAATCGATCGCGCAAGGGATTGGTGAGCAGGCCGGCGCGCGTGGTGGCGCCGACGAGGGTGAATTTCGACAGCTCGATCTTGACCGAGCGAGCCGCCGGGCCCTCGCCGATGATAAGGTCGAGCTGGAAGTCCTCCATCGCGGGATAGAGCACCTCTTCCACTGCCGGGCTCAGGCGATGGATCTCGTCGATGAACAGCACGTCACGCTCTTCGAGATTGGTGAGCAGCGCGGCAAGATCGCCAGCCTTGGCGATCACCGGGCCCGACGTGGCGCGAAAGCCGACACCGAGCTCCTTGGCCACGATCTGCGCCAGCGTGGTCTTGCCAAGGCCCGGCGGACCGACGAACAGCACGTGATCGAGCGCCTCGCCGCGCTTGCGCGCCGCCTCGATGAAAATCGAGAGGTTCTTGCGCGCCTGCTGCTGACCGACGAAGTCGGATAGCGATTGCGGGCGCAGCGCAGTGTCGCCGACATCATCGCTGCGGCGCTCGGGCGTGACCATGCGGGGAGGAGTGCTCATGCGGGCAGGATAACACGGTGCAGCGGTTTCGCGAGCCACCAGCACAGGCTGGCCGGCATGACAGCGACGATAGCGAGCAAGGCGGACAGCTTCAGCGCCTCAGGCGCGGAACGGACACTCGGCAAGATCACTGCGGAGGTTTCGGCGGGCACAACGAACATGCCAAACCCGACGAAGCCGGCGGCGGCCACGGCCGCGGCGAGCCACGCCATCCAGATCATGTTGAGCTCGGCGTAGACCGCGGCCAGCGCGAAGATCAAGCCGGCGGCGACTGCGGGAAGGAATGAGGCGAGAACCGTGGCGATGGCCAGTAGCACGATCGCGACCGAAACCAGGGTGCGCAGTGCCTCCAGCTCGAGGAGCGCAAGAAACATCTGCAGCACCGCGGCACCGAGCGTCGCCACCATCACCGAAACCAGCGTGGCGACCGTCAGCGGCCCCACAACGGCGAAGATCACGACGATACCGGCCACGCGCGAAAGGCGACGGAAAAGAACGGCGACGGGATTGGCGCGGGCCGCACTCACTTCGACAGCTCCTTCAGGCCCAGCCGGATGAGCTGCGCGGTCTCGGCGCTCTCGCCCGCGCTGCGCGAGGCCGATGCGATCGCGGCCGCAGCCTGCGGCTGGCCGTAGCCGAGATTGACCAGCGCGGAGATCGCGTCCGCCACGGGCCGGGGCGCGCGCTGGTCGTCCATTGCACCGGCGAGATGCACGACCGCCGGATCAACATTGGCGAAGGCCGGCGCCTTGTCCTTCAGTTCGGTGACGATGCGCTCGGCGACCTTGGGGCCGACACCAGGCGTGCGCGCCACCGCGGCCTTGTCGCGTAACGCGATGGCGTTGGCGAGGTCGGACGGCTGCAGCGTGCCGAGCACGGCGAGCGCGACCTTGGCGCCGACACCCTGCACGGTCTGGAGCAGGCGAAACCATTCGCGCTCCTGGTCGCTGCGGAAGCCGAACAGCTTGATCTGATCCTCGCGCATATAGGTCTCGATCGACAGCACGGCGGCCTCGCCCGGCGAGGGCAGATGCTGCAGCGTGCGCGTCGAGCAATGCACCTGATAACCGACACCGCCGACGTCGAGGATGACGAAATCCTCGCCGTAGGAATCGATCAGGCCCTTGAGCTTGCCGATCATAAGCCTGCCACCTTCAGCCGCAGCGCGGTGCTCTGGCGATGATGGGCGTGGGTGATGGCGATGGCGAGCGCGTCGGCGGCGTCTGCGGACGGCGGATCGGCCTTGGGCAGCAAGATCTTGAGCATCATCGCGATCTGCTGCTTGTCGGCGTGGCCGGCGCCGACCACCGTCTTTTTCACCTGGTTCGGCGCGTATTCGGCAACGCTGATGCCGAAAATCGCGGGCGCGAGCATGGCGACGCCGCGGGCCTGGCCAAGCTTCAGCGTCGCCACGCCGTCCTTGTTGACGAAAGTCTGTTCGACCGCGGCTTCCATCGGCTTGTGACCGGACAGAATGGCGGCGAGCCCCTCATGGATCGCGAGCAGTCGGCTCGCCAGCGGCAAATCGTCCGGCGGTTCTACCGAGCCACAGGCAATGTAGATCAGGCGGTTGCCCTCGGCCTCGATCACGCCCCAGCCGGTGCGGCGCAGGCCGGGATCGATGCCGATGATGCGAACGGGGCCACGAATCGGGAGCGTCGTCATGGGCCAGTGATAGCGGCTGGCCGCCGTGGGGGAAACAGAAACAGAACGGAAGTAACAGGGGAAGTGGCCCCCTACCCGCCCATCTTCGCCAGCAGCGCGTCCGACACCTCGAAATTGGCGTAGACGTGCTGGACGTCGTCGTGCTCGTTGAGCAGGTCCATCAGCCTGAGCAGCTTCTCGGCGGTCTCGTCGTCGACCGCGACGGTGTTCTGCGGCTTCCAGATCAGCGCGGCCTTGCGCGGCTCGCCGAACTTGGCTTCCAGCGCCTTGGCGACGTCGCGATAGCCTTCAGTCGAGGCGTAGATCTCGTGGCCGCCTTCGCTCGAGATCACGTCGTCGGCGCCGGCCTCGATCGCGGCATCCAGCACCGCATCGTCGGAGGCGACGCTGCGGTCGTATTCGACGATGCCGGTTCGGTCGAACATGAAGGACACCGAGCCGGTTTCACCGAGATTGCCGCCGGACTTGGTGAAGAAGGAGCGGATGTCGGAAGCCGCACGGTTGCGATTGTCGGTCAGCGCCTCGACGATGACGGCAACGCCGCCGGGGCCGTAACCCTCGTAGCGGATCTCGTCATAATTCTCGCCGTCATTGCCGAGCGCCTTCTTGACGGCGCGCTCGATATTGTCCTTCGGCATGTTCTCCTGACGCGCCGCGGTGATCGCTGCCCGCAGGCGCGGGTTCATGTTGGGGTCGGGCGTCCCCAGCTTGGCCGCAACGGTGATTTCCCGCGCCAGCTTGCCGAACAGTTTCGACTTCTGGGCATCCTGCCGCCCCTTGCGGTGCATGATGTTCTTGAATTGGGAATGTCCGGCCATGCGTGATCTTCTCTAGGGACTCGTGCGCCAAGGTGAGCGTGGGGAAACGCGGCCTTATAGGCCGCCACCCCACTGGAATGAAAGAGACTCTACGACTTTAAGGTAACACCGTACGGGACCGTGCCTAGATGTCAGGCATCGTTAACCCTGATTTCATTCCAGCCTGCGAAAATAGCCTCCGACCGTCCCCCGACAAGAGAGACCTGATGGCATTCGGACTATTTCGGAAGCGTCTGCCGGACATGGCTGCAACTGCGGCTGCCCCGCAGGCTGCGCAGCCGGCGGCCCATTCCGAGCCTGCCGCGGCCGTCGAGAGCGATTCGGCCAAGGAAATCCTGGAACTGCTGGAACTCGAGTTGGGCGCCATGATTCGCCAGCTCGAGCGCGCCGCCAATTCGGTGGCCGGCGGCGCCGAGGCGACCGCCACGACGCTTGCCGCCATTCGCGACCGCACCGACGCCCTGACCGGCCGGACCAACGCCGCGCAATCGAACGCCTCCACCTTCGCCCATGCCGCCGACAAATTCACCCAGTCCGCGCTGGGCATCGGGGCGCAGGTCCGCGAGGCCGGCAAGCTCGCCGACGAGGCCAGCGCCGCGGCGCAGGAAGCCCGCGCCAACGTCGATCGCTTGCGCGAATCCTCGGCCGCCATCGGCAACGTCGTCAATCTGATCGCGCAGATCGCACGGCAGACGACGCTGCTCGCGCTCAACTCGACCATCGAGGCCGCGCGCGCGGGCGCTGCGGGAAGAGGCTTTGCGGTCGTCGCCACCGAGGTGAAGGCACTCGCGGTGCAGACCCAGGGCGCGACGGAGGAGATCACCAAAAAGATCGACGCGCTGCAGCGCGACGCCGCCGGCTCCGCGGATGCGGTGCACCGCATCTCGCAGGCGATCGAGGCGATCCGCCCGGTGTTCGAGACCGTCAACGGCGCAGTCGCCGAACAGAACGCCACCACCAGCGAAGTCTCCGGCAACGCGACAAGCGCGTCGGAGTTCATCATCTCGGTCGGCGAAAGCGCAGCCGAGATCGATGCTGCGACCAAGGCAGCCGAGAGCCACGGCGAGAACGTCGCCAGCGCCGGCAAGGCCGTGACCGCCTTCGCACAGAAACTGAAATCGCGCTGCGCCGTGCTGCTGCGCCAGAGCGAGCACGACGACCGCCGCAAGACCGAGCGGCTGCCCTGCCATCTCAAGCTCGAAACCGCCCGGGGCGTGCTGCCGGTCTACGAGATAGCGATGGACGGCGTGCTGATCGGCGGCGCGGACGCGGGCCGCCTTGCGTCGCAAGCAATGGTCGAAGGCACCCTCGAAGGCGTCGGCGCCTGCCGCCTGCGCGTGGTCGAGCAATCCAAGGCCGGCGCCCGCGCGCAATTCGTCAATCCCGATGCCGCGCTCAACGAGAAGATCGAGGACCGGCTCTGGTCGATCCACGAAGAAAACACCGAGTTCGTCACCCGCGCCATGGAAGCGGGCAACGCGCTGACCGCGATCTTCGAGCAGGCGGTTGCCCGCGGCGAGGTGAAGATCGACGACCTCTTCGACACTGACTACGCCGAAATCGCCGGAACCAATCCGCAGCAGTACCGCACCAGATATCTGGACTGGGCCGACCGCGCGCTGCCGGCGTTCCAGGAGGCTTTTCTGGCAAAGGACCCGCGCTTGGCGTTCTGCGCCATGGTCGACCGCAACGGCTTCCTGCCGGTGCACAACAGGATCTATTCGCATCCGCAGCGGCCGGGCGATGCTGCCTGGAACACGGCCAACAGCCGCAACCGGCGGATGTTCAACGATCCCGCGGGGTTGGCCGCCGCGCGCAACCTGCGCTCGTATCTGGTCCAGAGCTATGCACGCGACATGGGGAACGGAAATACGGTGATGATGCGCGAGATCGACGTTCCGATCCGCGTGCAGGGCCGGCACTGGGGCGGATTCAGGACGGCCTACAAGCTCTAGTGCGCGCTCAGGCAAGACGCCAAAGCGCGAATCACCTCTTAAGACCGGAATTGGAATGGGAATGCCGCGGTGAGCCGGCGAACGGCTCTGACTGGAGGACTCTCAAGACATGTCCGTCGTACAACTTGCAGTACTGGACACCGGCTCCAACCGAACGCTTGCCGAACGGCTGATCGATCAGCTCGCCGACCGCATCGGCGGCCTCGGCGTGGAACTCGCTGACATCGCCGGCAACGTCCAGGAAGTCGCAAGCCGCGTCGCGAACCAGTCGGAGCGGTTCCATCACCTCCAGGAAACCGCCGAGACGATGGTGTCGGCCAATCACGACATCGCCAATGCGTCGCAGGCAGTGCAAACGACCACGTCAGCGGCGGTCGGCGAGATCGCGCAGTCGCGCGGCGCAGTCGACGCCGCGGTCAGCCACATCTCCGAACTCGTTGCAGCCGTGGAGCGGATCGAGGCGCGCCTGAGCGCCGTCGGCTCCGCGCTGGCACAAGTCGCAAAAGTGTCCGGCTCGATCGAGGCGATCGCGAAGCAGACCAACCTGCTCGCGCTCAACGCCACCATCGAGGCAGCACGCGCCGGCAATGCCGGCCGCGGCTTCGCGGTGGTGGCAAGCGAGGTCAAGAACCTCGCGGAAGCCACCCGCCAGGCCACACACCAGATCTCCGACACCGTGCGCGATCTCGACGGCCAGATCGAAGGCCTGATCGGCGAGAGCAGCGACGCCTCGCAGCGTGCGAAGACGGCCGGCGAAGGCGCCCAGCGCATCTCCGGCATCATCTCGCGGGTCCAGCAGGGCTTCGCCTCCGTGGAAGCCGAGATCGGCAGCGTCACGCGCGCGGCGACCTCCAATCTCGGACACTGCGACACCGTCATCAGCGAGCTCAACGAACTCGCCAGGGGCGTCGACCTCTCCTCGCGCGATCTCAAGAACGCCGACCAGCGGGTGACGAAGCTGCTCGACACGTCCGAAGGCCTGATCGCGCTGATCGCCGACAGCGGCGTGGAGACGTCCGATGCGCCGCTGATCCGAATCGTCGTCGAGACCGCCAAGCGGATCGCGGACGAGTTCGAAGCCGCCATCGGGCGCGGCGAGATCACGCTCGACCAGTTCATGGACGAGAACTACCGGGAAATCCCCGGCACCGATCCCAAGCAGTACAACACTGACTATGTCGACTTCACCGACCGCTTGCTGCCCGCGATCCAGGACCCGATCCAGAAGTCCGATCCCCGCATCGTGTTCTGCGTCGCCTGGGCCAAGGGCGGCTATCTGCCGACGCACAACCCGAACTACCGCCTGCCGCAGGGCAAGGACCCGGTCTGGAATAACGCCAATTGCCGCAACCGCCGCCTGTTCACCGATCGCGCGGTGCAGAAGGTCGCTGCCAACACCAAGCCGTTCCTGCTGCAGACCTATCGCCGCGACATGGGCGGCGGGCAGTTCGTTCTGATGAAGGATCTGTCTTCGCCGATCATGATCCGCGGCAAGCACTGGGGCGCCTTCCGGATGGGCTTTCGGCAAAACTGACGGTCGTCGCGACGCGCTTACGGCGGCGGCGCATGGCGTCCTTGAATCAAAAACCTCGAAAACAACCCCATGCACAGTAGCCGGGGCGAGCAGAATCAAGGACTTAAGCGCCTGATGAATCCGTCGATCCAGTAGGTGCCTGTTGAGGCCATTGCGCCGTCGGGCAAAACAGGCGTAGAGTGCTATTATTCCGAAATCCGCACCCATCCTTGCAGAGGATCATGAGGAGTGAAACTATTTACGTTCATCCAATGCGTGGAGAGGGCGAAGAACAGCCATACGCTATTACCCCGGCAAGGACCTCGAAGAAAGCCACCGCAGCACACTTGACGAGCATCCGCACGCAACAGGCGCCGTGCAGCAGCAGATAAAACGCTCACGCGCACAGATGACCGCATCTCAAGAACTTCTGCGTCGACCAGCAATCAGCGGCACCGGACCTGCTGCGATGCCCACGGCCGCAGCTTGCCGGGAATTCGCCGCTGCGCTCAGATGCAGGGCCGCTGAACCCGGCACACCCGAGCGAACAGTGAACATCTTGAAGAATATATCCCGCAGTTTTACCGGCCTCGCGAGCCAGCTTGCGATACTGGAGGCTGCGGATAAGGCAGACCGCAGCGCCTCTATTTAGGGCACGCTGTTGCCACTTTTGATAAAACCTTTTTCCGGTACGCCGCGTACTAAGGAGAATGGACGATCCTGACGAAGACCCTGCGGGCAACGACGCGCCGGAGCGGAAACAATCACCTATAGAGCAGGCGCGGCAGCTACTTGCCGAACACATTGACGACCTGCGCGCCCTCGTTGAGAAGCTCCGGCGCAAGATGAATTAAGGTCGTTCTTCAGGCTGGATACGGTAGGGGCTCGGCAGCTGTCTGGTAGCCCGGCGCTGGCGGCGCGCTGTACGGCCTTCCGGGCCTACGTTGAGGTGGCCCGGTAGCTGTGCTTGCCAAATCGGATTACTTCTTTTGCTCCGTGGTCGTCGCAGCGGCCGGGGTGCCGTCGCGAGCGTCCCGTCGCTCGTCACGTCCTGTACGCCTCTCTTGGCGCCGCTCTGTGCGTCCCGTACGGCGTTCCTGTCGCCGCTCGGTTCGCCCGCTGCGCCGCTCCTGTCGGCGTTCTGTGCCTGACTTCGGCACGTCCGCTGGCGGCGTGGTAGGCGCGGCGGCTGGCGCGGTGGTTTGAGCAACAGCCTCTGAGGCCGCAAAAATTGCGGACGAAGCCAAAAGCCCAAACACTCCTGCGTATCCAAGGAAGGTTAGTGCGTTGCGACGACAGACCTGTTTCGGCTCCGAACGTTCATTCATGTTCAGGCTCCCGGTTGCTGCCCCGTCAGAGCATGTCACCAGCGTCGGTGGCCGAGTTATTGATCTGGATCAACCTGGCCCGGTGCTTCAAGCCACGTTGGGATTTCCGTCGATGGGATCGACACTCTCGGAAAGTGAGGGATGATGGTCCCTGCAGTGACGATCAGTCCGTCGTGGAATTTGGTTCGCGCAAAATCCTTAGCTGCTGCTTCGCTTTCAAACGTGTTGGTCAGGCGCGGATGTCGCCGCCTTGACAGTGTGCCGTCCGGCGGCACTTCAAAAGTGACGTACCAAGTGTGTTTCATGCCCTAATGCCGCCCCGGCGGTACCACTGGCCTATCCTCGCCAGACAAAGAAAAACCGCCACCGGGACGAAACGATGACGGCTTCTTCTGGCTTGCGAAATCGGCCTTTACCGCCTGGCTCCAACGCGATTGACGCCGCCATTCGCATTGCCACCGGCGTTATGACGCACTGCAGCGCGCGCCACCGGGCGCGGCCTGAGCACGACGCCTGCCCGGGCAACGCAGCCCACCGGGTAAGCAGTGTACTGGCAATACACGACCGCATTGGCTGGGCCTGGAGTTAGCGTGAGACCTGCAACGCCCAACAGGGCGCTAACAGCAATCCCGGCAACAGTCGCTGACCTGATCGAAAGAAGCTTTCTCGAATGCATGGCGGACCTCCCTTTTCGCACTTGCGTCACCGAAAGTGACGGAAGCCGCCTCAAGTGCGGCTGAACACAGCGTAGGCGTCGCAGTGCGCGGGTTCGATTGATCTACATCAACCTCACGCGCGGAGTGAGCCGCAATCTCGCGAGCGGGGCTCAGTGAATTCATGGAAGGGTTCCATCATGCTCCGCTATATTCTCGCTCCTCTTGCCGCTTTCGTTTTGCTCATCGTCTGCTTGATCCCCGATAATGCCGAGGCTCGGCGCGGCGGAGGTGCCTATCGGGGTGGCGGCGGTTACCGCGGCGGTGCCGTCGCGGTTCGAGGACCCCGGGGCGGCGGCGCTGTTGCAGTGCGCGGCGCAGGTTATCGGGGCGGCTATCGCGGCTATGGCTATCGCGGCTACGGTGTGGGAGCGGCAGCGGTCGGCGCGGCTGCCGTTGGCGCTGCTGCGTACCGCCGCAGTTGCTACGATTATTACGGAAACTATATTTGCGCCTATTGATCCGTACGACGCGCGATAGCGCGGCTTGGCCCTCTGTGCGCGCAAGCAAGCGTTGGCGGTGACCGTCCGACGATGGCGACCCAGCGTCATCGGTCTGCAGGTACTCTGGGCGACGTGGCCTATCGCGGGACCGCGCGACGCCCCGCTATGAACTCTTGCGAACCTGCTTGTGTCAGAATTGCCCCGGAGTTTCCCCTTGTCTCCGCTTGTTGATAATCTAATCGAGCGGATACGGTACTCCACTTGGATCGGGGCTCGGGCTGCGATGCTTTTCTGGCTGCCTCGCTCATGGCGAACCTGTCGGGTGCGGAGCTTCACCGCGGCGATGACCATCGCATTGTTGATCGCGACGACAGGCCAAAGTCCGGCAGCCGATCCACAGCCAAAGCGAGTACTGATGCTGCATTCATTCGGTCTCAGGTTCAGGCCTTGGACTGATTATTCGGAAGCCCTTCGCGCCGAGCTGAGCCGACGGGCATCCATTGAATTTCAAGACCAATCGCTGCTGAATGCCCGGCGAAGCAGCGACAAGTCAGACGCCCCTTTTGTCGAGTATCTTCGTTCCCTCAATATAGACCAGCCGCCCGACCTGATCGTCGCGATCGGTGCGCCTGCTGCCAATTTCGTGCAGGCGCACCGCAAGGACCTCTTTGCAACTACGCCGATGCTGTACACTCTGGTAGAGCGACGCCGCGTGGACTTCGATAAATTGACCAAGTACGACACCGTCGTGGCAATCACGAACGACGATCCTGTTTTCTTTGAAAATATCCTGCAGGTCCTACCTCAAACAACTACGATTGCCATCGTAGTCGGTGCTTCGCCGAGCGAAACCTGGTGGCGTAACGAGGTCGCCAAGTCCACCGCGCGGTTCGCGGATCGTGTCCAGTTTCGATGGTACAATGAACTTTCCTTCGAAGACATGCTCAAGGATGCGGCCAACCTTCCGCCGCACAGTGCGATTTTCTGGATTGGTTTGAATGTCGATGCGGCGGGAGTGGCGCATGAGGGTAACAGTGCGTTTACCCGATTTTACAGCGTAGCCAATGCACCCATCTTTTTTCACGACGAAAGTTTTTTCGGAGAGGGCATCGTCGGTGGACCAATGCAGGTCGTCGCCAGACAAAGCAAGCAGGCGGCGGAAGTCGCGCTTCGCATCCTCAACGGCGAAAATGTTGCCGACATCAAGCCGAGTTTTGTCCAGCTGGCTGCGCCTATGTTCGACTGGCGACAACTGCAGCGCTGGGGAATTTCTCAAAGCAGACTGCCGCCTGACAGCACGGTTTATTTCCGGGAGCCCAATTTGTGGGAGCGATATTGGTGGCAAATCGCATTCACTATCGCGCTTGTCCTCGTGCAAGCGGGACTGATCGCACTTTTGCTGTTTGAGCATCGTCGTCGTCAATTTGCCGAAGTACAGTCGCGACAGCGCATGACTGAACTGGCCCACGTCAATCGCTTCGCGACCGCTGGCGAACTGACCGCCTCGATTGCGCACGAGATCAACCAGCCGCTTGGGTCTATTCTGACGAACGCCGAAACCGCAGCCGCGATCCTGCAATCGCAGCGTCCCGATATCGCCGCGCTTTCTGATGTTGTCGAGCTCAGGGAAATTGTGAGCGATATTTTGCATGATGACCGGCGTGCCACCGAGGTCATTCGCAGGATGCGCAGCCTCCTCAAAAAGGCGCCGTTCGAATTGAAGCGATTGGACCTCAATGAAATTGTGCAAGAGACGATCAGGTTTCTTTCGGCGCTGACCGTCAGCCGAAAATTCGAAATGGCCAACATGATCACGGCGGAGGCTCTACCGATCCTCGGCGACCGCATTCAGCTTCAACAAGTCATTTTGAACCTTGTGCTGAACGGGGTCGAGGCTATGAAGGACACGCCTCACGAAAGCCGCACTATCACCATCCGGACTGCGCGCGCCGATCAATTTGCCGAGTTATCCGTATCAGATCGCGGACCCGGCATTCCAGAAGACAAATTGAAACAGGTTTTCGAGCCGTTTTACACCAGCAAAGCCGAAGGCATGGGCATGGGCTTGTCCATTGCGCGCACCATTATCGAAGCGCACAACGGGTCCATATCGGCGAGCAATCGGGAGCACGGCGGTGCCTCGTTCACGATCAGGCTTCCCTTTGCCGGGTGATCCAAGACGGCGCCCGCGGGCCGAACGCCGTGGTTGAGCCGATCCCCTCCAAAGGCTATGTCGGTGATCCTGACAACCGCCGAAGAGCGCGAGGTGCGGATGCGCGCGCCGCGGGATCAGGCCAAGACATTGCAGCGACCGCTGCCGGCGCCAACGTTCTTACCCAATTTGCGAATCTCCCCTGCGGCCATCCTTCGAGACGCCCGCCTCCGGCGGGCCCTCAGGATGAGGACGGAGCACGTGGCAGCAATTTCGACAGGCACAGTTGCCAGTCAGCCTCATCCTGAGGAGACCGCGAAGCGGGCGTCTCGAAGGACGAGGCGCTCGCTCAGGCTCCGCCGAGCTCATATGCGATAATCCGCGCCGTCGATCGACTTCCACAATCGCACGACTTTCGTCATCGCATGATTTTGCGCATTCGCACGATCATCTGCGGCGATCAATGACGCGCACGAAGAAAAAGCGTCAGAAAATGACGCTTATCATATCAATTAGCCCAAAATCGCTGCAGCGATCGCCGCACAAATTCGTGAACGTCATGGCCTGACGCGCTCGCTGCGCAAAAATGCATTGCCGGACATGTCGACGCTTCATCGTTTCGCATCGATATGATTATTGTGCGCGCGAATTCGCTGACTAGATCGCCGTAAGCGATCGAGCGAGCAAGGGGATGCATATGGCAACTGTTCTCACCATCAACGGCGAAACGAAATCGTTCGACGCGCCACCTGACATGCCGCTGCTGTGGGTCCTGCGCGACGTCCTCGGGATGACCGGCACCAAGTTCGGCTGCGGCATCGCGCAGTGCGGCGCCTGCACCGTGCACGTCGATGGCAAGGCGGTGCGCTCCTGCGTCTTGCCGGTCAGCGCGGTCGCGAACCGCGCCATCACCACGATCGAGCATGTCGGCAGCACACCGGCCGGCGCAAAAGTGCAGAAGGCCTGGCTCGATGCCGAAGTGATCCAGTGCGGCTACTGCCAGTCCGGCCAGATCATGGCGGCCGCGGCACTGCTGGCGGCAACGCCCAGCCCTGACGATTCCGACATCGACGCGGCGATGGCCGGCAACATCTGCCGCTGCGGCACCTATGTGCGCATCCGCGAGGCCATCAAGCAGGCCGCCTCCGGCCGGCCGTCGTGAGGTTCGCCATGATCACTGAAAAGACTCTTCCCGCCGTTTCCCGCCGCTCGCTGCTAACTGGCGGTCTCGCCACCGGCTTTCTGCTTGCCTTCCACCTGCCGCTGCGCGCTGCCGTCAACGAGCCGGAGCAGCCGAAGGACACCACCGACGGCAAGTTCGCGCCGAACGCCTTCATCCGGATCGAAGACACCGGCCGCACCGTCCTGATCATGCCGCAGGTCGAGATGGGCCAGGGCATTTATACCTCGATCTCGATGATCCTGGCCGAAGAGCTCGACGCCGATTGGGCAAAGGTCGCGGTGCTGCACGCGCCGCCCAACGACCAGCTCTACGCCAATCCCGCCTTCGGCCTGCAGGCGACAGGTGGTTCGACCTCGGTTCGCGCCTGGTGGAAGCCTCTGCGCACTGCCGGCGCGAGTGCGCGCGCGATGCTGGTGCAGGCCGCAGCGGCGCAATGGCAGGTCGAGCCTGCAAGCTGCACGACGTCGAAAGGCGAAGTCGTGCATGCCGCAAGCGGCCGCAAGCTCGGCTATGGCGAACTGGCACTGGCCGCACAGGGCCAGACGCCACCGAAGGACGTCCCGCTCAAGGACCCCAAGGATTTCGTGATCATCGGCCAGCCGCTGAAGCGGCTCGATACGCCGGACAAGGTCAACGGCAAGGCCGTCTACGGCATCGACGCGATCCTGCCCGGCATGAAGATCGCCGCGATCGCCAATTGCCCGGTCTTTGGCGGCAAGGTCGGCAAGGTCGACGACAGCGCGGCGGTGAAAATTCCGGGCGTGCGCAAGGTCGTGGTGCTCGAGGACACGGTCGCCGTGATCGGCGACCACATGTGGGCCGCCAAGAAAGGCCTCGATGCGCTCGAGATCGAGTGGAACGAGGGCCCGAACGCGAAGCTCAGCACAAACGACATCTGGCAGCATCTGCGCGCCGCCAGCGCGAAGGACGGCGTGGTCGCGAAATCCGTCGGGGACATCGCCAAGGGGCTCGCAACCGGCGACAGGTTCGAGGCGAGCTTCGAACTGCCATTCCTGGCGCATGCCTCGATGGAGCCGATCAATGCCACCGTTCACGTCAGGCCGGACGCCTGCGAGATCTGGACCGGCACGCAGATCATGACGCGCGTGCAGTCGGAGGCGGCGAAAGCCGCGGGCCTCCCGGTCGACAAGGTGATCGTCAACCAGCATCTGCTCGGCGGCGGCTTCGGCCGCAAGCTCGAGCCGGACATGGTGGTGGCCGCCGTGAAAATCGCAAAACAGGTCGACTATCCCGTCAAGGTGATATGGACGCGCGAGGAGGACATCCAGCACGACGTCTATCGGCCGGTCTATCGCGACCAAATCACGGCGTCGCTGGTCGACGGCAAGGTGGCGGCCTGGAAGTACAAGGTCGCCGGCTCCGCCGTGCTGGCGCGCTGGCTGCCGCCGGCGTTCCAGAAGGGTATCGACATCGACGCGGTCGACGCCGCCGTGGATGCGCCCTACGACTTCGCCGACTTCCATGTCGAATATGTCCGCGCCGAACCGCCGGCGGTGCCCACCGGCTTCTGGCGCGGCGTCGGTCCGAACAACAACGTGTTCGCGGTCGAATGCGCTATGGACGAGCTCGCGCGCAAGGCAGGAAAGGACCCGGTCGAATTCCGCCGCTCGATGCTGACCAAGAATCCGCGCATGCTCGCGGTGCTCGATCTCGCCGCCGAGAAATCCGGCTGGGGCCAGGCATTGCCACCACGGGTCGCCCGCGGCGTCTGCGTGCAGCCGTCGTTTGCGAGCTTCCTCGCGACCGTCGTGGAAGCGGAGATCGACGATATCGGCGAGATCGTGCTCCGCCGCATCACCTCAGTCGTCGACACCGGCATCGCGGTCAACCCCGACACGGTGAAGGCGCAGATCGAGGGCGGCCTGATTTTCGGCCTCACCGCCGCTCTCTATGGCGAGATCACCATCGAGAAAGGCCGCGTGCAGCAGTCGAACTTCGACGACTACCGGATGATGCGCATCAACGAGATGCCGAAGATCGAGGTGATCGTCGTCAAGAGCGGCGAGGCGCCCGGCGGCATCGGTGAGGCCGGCGTCAATGCCGGACCGCCGGCGCTGCGCAACGCCATTTACGCGGCAACCGGCGTCGCGCTGCGGCGCCTGCCGATCGATCGGAAACTGCTGGCTGCGGGGAAAAAGGCATGAGCGGCAAGATGCGTATCCTCACAAGCTTGGTCGCGATCGCCATTGTCGTGGTGGCGCTCGGCGTCTGGTTCATCCGCGGGCCCGGCCCGCTCGACTTCGCGGGCGGCCCCAAGGTGGCGCTGGCGGATTACCGCGCCGGCAAGCCGACCGGCGTGCCGGCCAGGCTGGAGAAGGCGAGCCTGGTTGAACGCGGCGAATACCTCGCGAAGGCGGCCGACTGCATGGTCTGCCACACCAAGCCCGGCGAAAAGGACTATTCGGGCGGGCTCGGCTTCAAGCTGCCGTTCGGCACGCTGTATTCCACCAACATCACGCCGGACAAGGACACCGGCATCGGCAATTACAGCGACCAGGATTTCCTCAACGCCGTCCAGCGCGGCATGCGCCATGACGGCGCCCGGCTTTATCCGGCGATGCCGTACACGTCCTACACCTACATGACCGACGAGGACGTGCTGGCGGTGAAGGCCTATCTGTTCAGCCTGCCGGCGGTGCGCGCGAAGCCGCCAGAGAACACGCTGTCGTTCCCGTTCAACCAGCGCTGGGCCATGATGGTCTGGTCGGCCGTGTTCAATCCCGACACGCGCTTTGCGCCCGATACGTCGAAGAGCCCGGAGTGGAATCGCGGCGCCTATCTCGTGGAGGCGCTGGCACATTGCGGCGAATGCCACACGCCGCGCAATCTCGGCTTCGCGCTGGACAACCGCAAGAAGTTCGCCGGCGCGATCACGGCCGGCTGGCGCGCCTTCAACATCTCCTCCGACAAGGCCACCGGCCTCGGCAGCTGGCGCGACGAGGATCTGATCTCCTATCTCTCGCTCGGCCATGCGCCGGGCCACGGCTCGGCGTCGGGGCCGATGGGTGAAGCCGTCGACCACAGTTTTAGCCAGTTCGCGCCTGAGGACGTCCGCAGCATCGTCGCTTATTTGCGCAGCGTGCCGCCGCAGCCCTCGCCCGACCTGCCCGCAACCACCGCGCCCGTCGCGCCCGCCTCGCACAAGGACGGTGTTACGGCGGACGCACGCGGCAAGAAGGTCTTCGCCAGCGCCTGCGCCAGCTGCCATGGCTGGAGCGGCGAGAGCCCGGTCTCGCCGATGGCGACGCTGACCGGCACCTCGGCCGTCAACGACCCCGCCGCCACCAACGTCGCGCAGATCGTGCTGTCAGGCACCAAGCGCCACACGCCCGACGGAGCGCTCTCGATGCCGGCGTTCGGCAACGCCTATAGCGATGACGAGATCGCGGCGGTGGCGAATTACGTCACGGCGCGGTTCGGGACGAAGGGCTCGAAGCTGACGGCGAAGGACGTTGCGGAGTTGCGGGAGCAGACGGCGGAGTAGGTCTCAATGTCGTCCTGGCGAAAGCCAGGACCCATTACACCAACTGCCTGTTTGGCGCGACACGCTCGACCACGAGCCTGCCCATTACCATCGCCGGTGGTAATGGGTCCTGGCTTTCGCCAGGACGACACTGAGTGTGTAGCGGGCTACGCGCCAACTAGCTCAACCAGAACTTCGGCGTCGTCGGCTCCAGCCGGCCGCCTGCGCGCACCGGTGCAATCCGCAGTGCGAGTCCGGTCGCGTCATCCGTCTCCACGGCAACGCCGCTGAGCGTGGCAGCGCCCGCCGCCGGCTCGAAGCGGCCTGACGGGATCCCGGAGGTGAACCTGCGCAGCGGCTCCTCCTTCTGCATGCCGATGATGGAATCGTAGTCGCCGGTCATGCCGGCATCGGTCATGTAGGCGGTGCCGCCCGACAGGATCTGGTGGTCGGCGGTCGGCACATGGGTGTGGGTGCCGACGACGAGGCTGGCGCGGCCGTCGCAGAAGAAGCCGATGCCCTGCTTCTCGCTGCTCGCCTCGCAATGGAAGTCGACGACGATGGCGTCCGCCGCAATGCCGAGCGGACAGGCCCCGAGCTCGCGCTCGAGCGCAGCGAAAGGATCATCGAACGGGGTCATGAAGACGCGGCCGAGCGCGTTGACGACGAGCGCGTGCTTGCCGTTCTTGGTCTCGACCAACGCGGCGCCGCGACCGGGGGTACCGCGCGGATAGTTCGCCGGCCGCACCAAACGCTCGGCGCGCTCGATGAACACCAGGGCTTCGCGCTGGTCCCAGGAGTGATTGCCGAGCGTCACCGCGTCGGCGCCAGCGTCGAGAAATTCCTGATAGATCGCTTCCGTGATGCCGAAGCCGCCGGCGGAATTCTCGCCATTGACGACCACGAAATCGAGCGACCAGTCCTTGACCATGCCGGGCAGATATTCGGCGATGGCATTGCGCCCGGCACGGCCGACGACATCACCCACGAACAGAATGCGCAACTTCAGAACTCCGGAAATCGAATACGTCCGATTCCGTTAGCACATAATCCAGCGCCACGTCGTGGGATAGTGCCGGAACCGCCTTGATCTCCTGCGCTGCAAAAGCGAGCCCGATGCCGACGATATTCTTGGCTTTTCGCAGATGCGCGAAGGTGTGGTCGTAATGCCCCGCGCCATAGCCGATGCGATGGCCGAGGCGATCGAAGGCAGCGAGCGGCGTCAGCATGATGTCGGGAATGACTTCAGCAGCCCCAGGAGACGGCTCGGGAATGCCGAGCGGGCCGAGCATCAGGCGATCGTTCGGATGGAAGACGCGGAAGATCAGCGCCTGGCCGCGCGCGGTGACGCAAGGCAGTGCCAACCTGGCGCCCTGCTCGGCGAGCTTCTTCAGCAGCGGCATCGGATCAATCTCGCTGCGGATCGGCGAATAGCCGGAGACGACGCTGCCAGGCAGGAGCTGGAATGGCAGCCCGCGCTTGGCGAGCTTGGCGGCGGCGGCGGTGCGTTTCTTGTCGCTCAGCGCATCGCGCGCCGCGAGGGCTTTGGCGCGGAGTTCGGCTTTGGTGTTGGTCATGCGCTTGCCCCCGAGGCAGAGCTACCCCCGCTGTCATCACCCGCAGCGTGTCGGGGACGCAATTTCGACAGGCACGAACCAGAAGGAAGAACAACAAAAGTGCGAAGCCGCGAACGCCGTTGAAGCACTCGATCCCGGAGTTCCCTACGAAAGTAGGTGGGCACCATATGTCCGAGCCCACGGGCCCGGCCAGGGACAGTTCCCTAAAGGATCGATAAGGCCCCGGGGATAATGGCTCCTGACGCGCGTCGCAGCCCCGCTCGGGCAATGTAACAACGATGCTGACGAATCGCCAGCCCGGTGAACGGTCAGCCGATGGCAATCCCGTTGCCGACGGTGCGGTTCAGGACCTGGGTCGACTTCTCGATGCGCTCGGCCGCGGAGTTCAGTGCGTTCACGACCGCGGTCTGGGTCAACCGGGCGCGCTCGACGGCGGCGTTGCGGAAATCCCGTAGCTCGGTCAGCTCCTGCTCCATGGTGCGGATGCGATTGCCGGCGTCGACCAATTCGTCGCAGACGGTCAGCGCCGCCATCACCGTGAGCCTGGCATCACCGATCTCGCCGAACTTTCCGCGCAGCGACTGGATCCGCGTCTCCAGGCTTTCGGCGAGCTTGAGCAGCCGCACCTCCTGGCCCTCCTCGCAGGCCATGCGGTACTGCCGGCCGTTGATGGTGACGTTGATGTGGCTCATCCGTCCTCTCCGGTATCGAGCACCGAGCGTATCGTGACGATCGCGGAATCCAGCCGATCGGAGATCTCGCGGCTGGAGCGCTCGAGCTTGCGCGCCTTCACCAGCGCGCCGTCGAGTTCGTCGGCAAGGCGCGAGCGGTCCGCGCCCAGCGCCTGGATTCGCGCGGCGAGCTCGTTCTCGTCGCGATCGGCATCGCGCCGCCGCTCCACCGCGCTTTCGAGCGAGTCGAGCGCCGCCATGAGCCTGCGGGTCGCGATCTCGATCTCGACGGCCGAGGACTCGGTCATGGCAGAGCTGTTGGATACGCGATCGTTCATGCAGTCAGCGGCGGAACCTGTGGCCTATCTGGTGGCATTTACCTTGGAGCTTGCCGTCCGGCAAAAGACTCGGTTCGGCAAGCGGTTAGAAGCAGAAATTTACGTGGCAAGCTAGCGGAGCGCAACGCCGCCACGAAACTATGCACCGTTAAGCAACTTTTGCCGCCAAACCGGCGTTTGATTGCCTTGGCCTGCCGGAACCGAGATGCTATCCCAGCCGCGACCCCAGCGGCCGAAAGGCTCCTTCCGGCGCGGCCAAATCCAGCCACAAGCGCCTCATTTCAGACGGATTTTCAGACATGACGCAGGTCGATCACAACCGTATGGCCAATGCGATCCGCGGCCTTGCCATGGACGGCGTCGAGAAGGCGAAATCGGGTCATCCGGGCCTGCCGATGGGCGCCGCCGACATGGCGACCGTGCTGTTCACGCAATTCCTGAAATTCGACGTCGCCGCGCTGGACTGGCCGGACCGGGACCGCTTCGTGCTCTCGGCCGGGCACGGCTCAATGCTGATCTATTCGCTGCTGTATCTGATCGGCAGCCCCGAGATGACGATCGACCAGCTCAAGGACTTTCGCCAGTTGGGGTCGCTGACACCAGGACATCCCGAGCATGGCCACACCAAGGGCATCGAGACCACCACCGGTCCGCTCGGCCAGGGCATTTCCACCGCCGTCGGCATGGCGCTCGCCGAGAAAATGCTTGCCGCCGAGTTCGGCAGGAAGATCGTCGATCACCACACCTATGTGATCGCTTCCGACGGCGATTTGATGGAAGGCGTGTCGCAGGAAGCGATCGCGATGGCCGGGCACTGGAAGCTCAACAAGCTGATCGTGCTGTATGACGACAACGGCATTTCGATCGATGGTCCGACCTCGATCTCCGATTCCGTGGACCAGGTGAAGCGCTTCAAGTCGGCGGGTTGGGCGGCCGAAAAGATCGACGGCCACGACCAGGCCGCGATAGCAGCCGCGATCACGCGCGCGCAGAAATCAAACAAGCCCACGCTGATTGCTTGCCGCACCACCATCGGCTTCGGCGCCCCGCACAAGGCCGGCACCAACAAGGTCCACGGCGAAGCGCTCGGCGCCGACGAGCTCAAGGCCGCCAAGGAAAATCTCGGCATTTCGCTGGAGCCGTTCTCGGTGCCCGACGACGTGCTCAAGGCCTGGCGCGCAGCCGGCAGCCGTGGCGCGGCGGCACGACAGGAATGGGAAGCAAGGCTCGGTGAACTCGGCAGCCGCAAGCGCGCCGAGTTCGAGCGTCGCCTGCGCCACGAGCGCCCGGCAGCGCTGGCAAAGGCGTTCAAAGGCTACAAGAAGGAGCTGCTGGAAAAGCCGATGAATGCGGCGACCCGCAAATCCTCCGAAGCCGTGATCGAAGTGATTGCCGGCGCGATGCCGATGGAGTTTCTGGCGGGCTCGGCCGACCTCACCGGCTCCAACAACAACAAGGCGAAATCGGCAACCGCGTTCTCGGCCAAGACGCCGAAGGGCCGCTTCATCCATTACGGCATCCGCGAGCACGGCATGTGCGCGGCGATGAACGGCATCTTCCTGCACGGTGGTTTTGCGCCGAACGGCGCGACCTTCCTGGTGTTCACGGATTATGCACGGCCGGCGATGCGGCTCGCCGCGTTGATGGGGACCGGGGTCGTTTATGTCATGACCCACGATTCCATCGGCCTCGGCGAAGACGGCCCGACCCACCAGCCGGTCGAACATCTCTCGGCGCTGCGCGCCATTCCCAACATGCGCGTGTTCCGCCCGTGCGATTCCATCGAGGTTGCCGAGTGCTGGGAGCTCGCGCTCAACCGCATCGACGGCCCGACAGTGCTGGCGCTGACCCGGCAGAACCTGCCGCAGCTGCGCACCGCCGCACCGAACGAGAGTCCCTGCCGGTTTGGCGCCTACGAGCTGGTGGCCGCCCAGGGCGAAGCCAAGGCGACGCTGTTCGCCTCGGGCTCCGAAGTGGAGATGGCCGTGGCCGCCCAGAAGCAGCTCGCCGAGCGCGGCATTCCGACCCGGGTGGTTTCGGTTCCCTCGCTCGAGCTCCTGCTAGCGCAACCAAAGGAACGCCGCGACGAGATCATCGGCAACGCCCCCATCAAGGTCGCGATCGAGGCCGCCGTGCGCTGGGGCTGGGACGCCGTGATCGGCCAGGATGGCGAATTTATCGGCATGCACTCCTTCGGCGCCAGCGCCCCTCTCAACAAGGTATTCCAGCACTTTGGCATTACCGCCGAGGCCGCGGTTAACGCCGTTCTGAAACGCGTTTCCTGAGAGTTGAGATTGCCGAAAAAAAGGACTACCTAACTCCCATATGATCAAGCCCCGCCCGGCCGAACCGGGCGTCCGCCCTAAAAAAACCCTCGCAGGCGCGCTAGCGCGTTGTGCGGGATGACAACGGTCATTGAAGGAGACGAAACATGGCAGTCCGCGTCGGAATCAACGGTTTTGGCCGCATCGGCCGCAACATCCTGCGGGCCATTGCCGAGTCCGGCCGCAAGGACATCGAGGTCGTCGGCATCAACGACCTCGGCCCGGTCGAGACCAATGCGCATCTGCTTCGCTTCGACAGCGTTCATGGCCGCTTCCCCGGCACGGTGACCGTCGATGGCGACACGATCAGCCTCGGCGGCAACAAGATCAAGGTGACCGCCGAGCGCGATCCCTCGAAGCTGCCCTGGAAGGATCTCGGCATCGACATCGCGATGGAATGCACCGGCATCTTCACCTCGAAGGACAAGGCCTCCGCGCATCTGACCGCCGGCGCCAAGCGCGTGCTGGTCTCCGCGCCCGCCGACGGCGCCGACGCCACCATCGTCTTCGGCGTCAACCACGACACGCTGACCCGGGAACATCTGGTCGTCTCCAACGGCTCCTGCACCACCAACTGTCTTGCGCCGATCGCCAAGGTGCTGAACGACCTCGTCGGCATCGAGACCGGCTTCATGACCACGATCCACGCCTACACCGGCGACCAGCCGACGCTCGACACCATGCACAAGGATCTCTATCGCGGCCGCGCGGCTGCGATGTCGATGATCCCGACCTCGACCGGCGCCGCCAAGGCGATCGGCCTCGTGCTGCCGGAGCTGAAGGGCAAGCTCGACGGCGTCGCAATCCGCGTGCCGACCCCGAACGTCTCGGTCGTCGACCTCAAGATCGTGGCCAAGCGCGCCACCGATCCGAAGGAAATCAACGAGGCGATGAAGCGTGCCTCCGAGCAGCAGCTCAAGGGCATCCTCGGCTACACCACCGCGCCGAACGTCTCGATCGACTTCAACCACGACCCGCACTCCTCGACGTTCCACATGGACCAGACCAAGGTGCAGAACGGCACGCTGGTGCGCGTGATGTCCTGGTACGACAACGAGTGGGGTTTCTCGAATCGCATGGCGGACACCGCCGTCGCGATGGCGAAGGTGATCTAAGCAAGGTCTCGTGTCCCGGACGCGGTGCAGCGCCGAAGCGCTGCTCCGCAGAGCCGGGACCCATTCAGCCGCGGGACTCGCTGCATGTGGGTCCCGGTTCTGCAGCGCACCGCTTCGCGCTGCCCCGCGCCCGGGACGAGAGAGCCAGAGATGACCGACAAATTCCGCACCCTCGACGACGTCGACGTGAAGGGCAAACGCGTGCTGCTGCGCGTCGATCTCAACGTGCCCATGGAGAACGGGCGCGTCAGCGACGCGACCCGGCTCGAGCGCGTCGCGCCGACCATCACCGAAATCTCGGACAAGGGCGGCAAGGTCATCCTGCTCGCGCATTTCGGCCGGCCGAAAGGGCGCGATGCCAAGGACTCGCTCAAGCCCGTGGCCGAGGCGCTCGCCAAGGTCGTGAAGAAGCCGGTTGCGTTTGCCGACGACTGCGTCGGCGAGCCCGCGGCCACGGCCGTTGCCGGCTTGAAGGATGGCGACATTCTCTGTCTGGAAAATACCCGCTTCCACAAAGAGGAAGAGAAGAACGATCCCGCCTTTGTCGCGGAGCTCGCAAAACTCGGCGACATCTGGGTCAATGACGCGTTCTCGGCCGCGCACCGCGCCCATGCCTCGACCGAAGGCCTCGGCCACAAGCTGCCCGCCTATGCCGGCCGCACCATGCAGGCCGAACTGGTCGCGCTGGAGAAGGCGCTGGGCTCACCGACCAAGCCCGTCATCGCGATCATCGGCGGCGCCAAGGTCTCGACCAAGATCGACCTGCTCGAAAACCTCGTGACCAAGGTCGACGCGCTGGTGATCGGCGGCGGCATGGCCAACACCTTCCTGCACGCCCAGGGCGTCGGCATCGGCAAGTCGCTGGCCGAGAAGGATCTCGCCGCGACCGCGCTGCGCATCATGGAAAAGGCGGAAGCCGCCAACTGCGCCATCATCCTGCCGGTCGACGCCACCGTCGCCTATCATTTCGCGGCCAACGCGCCGTCGCACGCCTATGGCCTCGACGCGATCCCGGCCGACGGCATGATCCTCGACGTCGGTCCGCAATCGATCGCACGTGTGCACGCCGCGATCGACGATGCGGCGACGCTGGTCTGGAACGGACCGCTCGGTGCGTTCGAAATGCAGCCGTTCGACCGCGGCACGATGTCCGCCGCCAAGCATGCCGCCGAGCGCACCAAGGCCAAGAAGCTGATCTCGATCGCGGGCGGCGGCGACACCGTCGCGGCCCTCAACCAGGCGCATGTGGCCGGTCAGTTCACCTATGTCTCGACCGCCGGTGGCGCATTTCTTGAATGGATGGAAGGCAAGCCCCTGCCCGGCGTCGAAGTTCTGCGCACCAAGTAATCGGTCGGCAAGTCGTCAGCCGCCTTCAAGCAGTGGCCTAGCAGGCCCAAACGGGAGAAAAACACAGATGGCTCGGATCACGTTGCGTCAATTGCTCGACCATGCGGCGGAGAACGATTACGGCGTCCCGGCCTTCAACATCAACAACATGGAGCAGGCACTGGCGATCATGGACGCGGCCAACCAGGTCGACGCGCCCGTCATCATCCAGGCCTCGCGCGGTGCGCGCTCCTACGCCAACGACGTCATGCTCAAGCACATGATGGACGCGGTGACCGAGATTTATCCGCACATTCCGGTCTGCGTGCATCTCGACCACGGCAACGAGCCGGCCACCTGCATGACCGCGATCCAGGCCGGCTTCACCTCGGTGATGATGGACGGCTCGCTCAAGGCCGACGGTAAAACGCCCGGCGACTGGGGCTACAATGTCGGCGTCACCAAGACCGTGACCGACATGGCCCATCTCGGCGGCATCTCGGTCGAGGGCGAACTCGGCGTGCTCGGCTCGCTGGAGACCGGCATGGGCGACAAGGAAGACGGCCACGGCGCCGAGGGCAAGCTGAGCCACGACCAGCTCCTGACCAATCCGGATGAAGCCGTGAAGTTCGTGCAGGAGACCCAGGTCGACGCGCTCGCGATCGCGATGGGGACGTCTCACGGTGCTTACAAATTCACCCGCAAGCCCGACGGTGACATCCTCGCCATGAACGTGATCGAGGAGATCCACCGCAAGCTGCCGAACATGCATCTCGTCATGCACGGCTCCTCGTCGGTGCCGCAGGACCTCCAGGACATCATCAACGCCTATGGCGGCAAGATGAAGCCGACCTGGGGCGTGCCTGTTGCCGAGATCCAGCGCGGCATCAAGAACGGCGTGCGCAAGATCAACATCGACACCGACAACCGCATGGCGATGACCGGCCAGATCCGGAAGGTGCTCAAGGACAATCCGGAAGAGTTCGACCCGCGCAAATACCTGAAGCCCGCGATGGAAGCGATGACCAAGCTGTGCAAGCAGCGGCTCCAGGAATTCAATACCGCCGGCCAAGCCTCCAAGATCAAGAAGGTGCTGACCACGGCCGAGATGGCCAAGCGCTACGCCAAGGGCGAGCTCGCCCCGAAGGTGGCGTGATCTATCCCTCCCTCTCCCCGTTCTTATGGGGAGAGGGTTGGGGTGAGGGGCTCGCTCCGCGAGTTGTGCCCTATCAATAGACCTGTACCCCCTCACCCGGATTTTACGCGGCGCGTAAAATCCGACCTCTCCCCGCAAGCGGGGCGAGGTAACAGGCCCCCTCCCCCCTTACCCTGCGACGAACGTTAACTCGGCATTTGCCCGAGAACGGTCTATTTTCACCGGCAAGGGCAGAATCGTTTTGGGAGGACATCTCGATGAATCTGACTGAGCTCAACAGGATCGCGACTGCCATGGTCGCGCCCGGCAAGGGCATCCTTGCCGCCGACGAATCCTCCGGCACCATCAAGAAGCGTTTCGACGCGATCGGCGTGGAATCGACCGAGGAGAACCGCCGCGACTATCGCGAGATGCTGTTCCGCTCGAACGAAGCCATGAGCCGCTATATCTCCGGCGTCATCCTCTACGACGAGACGATCTGGCAGAACGCAAAGGACGGCACGCCCCTGGTCAAGCTGATCGAGAGCAGCGGCGCCATTCCCGGCATCAAGGTCGACGAGGGCACGCAACCCCTGCCGATGTGCCCGGGAGAGCTCGTCACCGTCGGGCTCGACAAGCTCACCGAACGGCTGAAGAAATATTACGAGCGCGGCGCACGCTTCGCCAAATGGCGCGCGGTGATCGACATCGGCAGCGGCATTCCCTCGATGACCGCGATCAGCGTCAACGCCCACGCGCTGGCGCGCTACGCGGCGCTGTGCCAGGCCGCGCAGATCGTGCCGATCGTCGAGCCCGAAGTGCTGATGGACGGCGATCACGACATCGATCGCTGCTATGAGGTGACGAGCCGTGTGCTCAACAAGACCTTTCAGGAATTGCGCGTGCAGCGCGTTGCGCTCGAGGGCATGGTGCTGAAGCCGAACATGGTAGTCCCCGGCAAGAAGTCTGAGAAACAGGCTTCCGTCGGGGAGGTCGCGGAGAAGACGATACGGCTGCTCAGGGCATGCGTGCCCGCGGCGGTGCCCGGCATCGCCTTCCTCTCCGGCGGCCAGTCGGATGAAGAGGCAACGGCGCATCTCAACGCCATGCACAAGCTGGGCCCGCTGCCCTGGGGCCTGACCTTCTCCTACGGTCGCGCACTCCAGGCCGCGCCACAGAAGGCCTGGTCCGGCAAGGCCGAGAACGTCGCGGCCGGACAAAGCGCATTCAGTCACCGCGCGCGCATGAATGGCCTCGCCTCCAAAGGCGAATGGCAAAGCAGCCTGGAACAGAAAGCGGCCTAGATCTTGTCGAACAAATCTCCTCCGCCGCGCCCGGCGCCGCGCCTTTATCTCGCGACGCCCGTCGTCGACGATCCCGCTTCGCTTCTGGCCGAGCTGCCCGGCCTGCTCGCCGCCGCCGATGTGGCGGCCGTGCTGTTGCGGCTGAAGGAAACCGATCAGCGCACCATGATCTCGCGGATCAAGGCGCTCGCGCCGCCGGTTCAGAAAGCGGGCGCCGCGCTGCTCGTCGACGGCCATCCTGAGCTCGTCGCACGCGGCGGCGCCGACGGCGCGCACCTGCCCGGCATCGCCGCGCTGAAAGAGGCGCTGCCATCGCTCAAGCCCGATCGCATCGCCGGAGTCGGCGGGCTGACGACGCGGCACCATTCGATGGATGCGGGCGAGATCGGCGCGGATTATTTGCTGTTCGGCGAGCCCGACGCAAAGGGCCAGCGGCCGTCGTCGCAAGCGATCGCCGAGCGGCTGGACTGGTGGGCCGAGCTGTTCGAGCCACCCTGCGTCGGCTTTGCCATGTCGCTGGAAGAGGCCCACGAATTCGCCGCCAGCGGCGCCGATTTCGTGCTGGTGGACGACTTCATCTGGGCCGATCCGCGCGGACCCAAGGCCGCGCTGGTCGAGATCGACGCTGCGATCAAGAAGGCCCATGCGACTGCGCTTGCGGGCCAAAATCCTGCGGGTCAAGAGCACGGCTAGTGCCCGACATGAAGCTCCCGCGCATCACCATCCTGGCCACGCTGCTGCTCACAGGGCCCGCGGCCGCGCAGCTCCAGATCACGCCGCCCGTGGCAACGCCGAACCCTTCGGCCGAGAAAACCAGGGACAAACCGAAGGCCACGCCGCACACCATCACCAAGAAGAAGGAAGCGGCGCCGGCACCCAAACCGTCAGCCTCCCCCAAACCTTCAGCGTCCCCAAAGCCTGCACCAGCGGCGACCGTGATTCCGGCGCCTCCGACCGACAATCCCAACGTCGATCTGGTGTACGGCGCCTATCAGCGCGGCCAGTACAAGACCGCCTTCGAACTCGCCACCGCCCGTGCCGAGACCGGCGATGCCAAGGCAATGACCATGCTGGGTGAGCTCTATTCCAACGCCATGGGCATCCGGCGCGACTACGCCAAGGCGCTGCAATGGTACAAGCGCGCATCTGATGCCGGCGACCGCGAGGCGATGTTCGCGCTCGCCATGCTCAGGATGACCGGCCGCGGCGGCCCGGTCGACAAAAACGAGGCGGTCAAGCTGATGGCGTCCGCCGCCAAGCTCGGCGAGCCCAAGGCTGCCTATAATCTCGCGCTGCTCTATCTCGACGGCCAGACCCTGCCGCAGGACGTCAAGCGCTCCGCCGAGCTGCTGCGCCAGGCGGCTGATGCCGGCCTGCCGGAGGCGCAATACGCGCTCGCGACCTTCTACAAGGAAGGCACCGGCGTGCCGAAGGATTTGGAACGGGCGGTGCGTCTGCTCCAGGTTGCCACGCTGACCGACAATGTCGATGCCGAGGTCGAATACGCCATCGCGCTGTTCAACGGCACCGGCACGCCGAAGAACCAGCCGGCGGCCGTAGCCCTGCTCCGCAAGGCGTCCCGACAGGGCAGCGCGATCGCGCAGAACCGGCTGGCCTGGGTGCTGATCAACGGCATGGGCACGGCCGTGGACAAGGTCGAGGGCTTCAAATGGCACCTGGTGGCCAAGACCGCCGGCAAGGGCGATCCGGAGCTGGACAAGCAATTGTCCGATCTGCCGGCCGAGGACCGGGCCAAGGCCGAGGCCGCCGCCAGGAAATGGCTCGGGACCAAATGACTTGACCTTAGGCCCCTCGCAGGGCACCCCATCCCTCAAACACGCGCGATTTCGCGCCATTTCCCCCGATCAAGACCGGAAGCTCATGCTGTATTCCGCAACTATCAACGTCATGGTCAAGGCCGCGCGCCGCGCCGGCCGCAGCCTCAAGCGCGATCTCGGCGAGATCGAGCATCTCCAGGTCTCGCTGAAGGGGCCGGCCAACTTCGTCTCACTGGCCGACAAGCGCGCCGAGGAGATTCTCTACCAGGACCTCGCCAAGGCCCGGCCCGGCTACGGCTTCATCGGCGAGGAAGGCGGCACGCGCGAGGGCTCCGACAAGAGCCACACCTGGATCGTCGATCCGCTCGACGGCACCACCAACTTCCTGCACGGCATCCCGCAATTCGCGATCTCGATCGGGCTTTCGCGCGAAGGCACCATCATCGCCGGCGTGATCTACAATCCCGCCAATGACGAGCTCTACATCGCCGAGCGTGGCAAGGGCGCCTTCCTCAACGACCAACGCCTGCGCGTGGCCGGCCGCCGCCAGCTCAACGAATGCGTGGTGGCCTGCGGCCTTCCCCATATCGGCCGCGGCGACCACGAGGAATTCCGCCGCGAGATGACCGCGATGCAGGAGCGCGTCGCCGGCCTGCGCCGCTTCGGCGCCGCCTCGCTCGACCTCGCCTTCGTCGCCGCCGGCCGCCTCGACGGCTATTGGGAACGCAATCTGCAATCCTGGGACATCGCGGCGGGCATCATCATGCTGCGCGAAGCGGGCGGCACGATCACCGACATCGACACGCCCGGCGATGCGCTGGTGACGGGCAATGTCGTGTGCGGGAATGAATTCGTGCACGGGGAATTGGTGAAGATCTTGCGGAAGTAGGCCGCAGCAGTTCGACGGCGACGTTCAAGAATCCTCGTCCTCGTCCTCGTCCTCCTCTTCCTCGTCGCGATATTTACCGCCGATGGTCAGGCCCTCGATGGCCGTGGCGCCTTTCGACTTGATCACCCGGCGAAGCGGGACCGAACTCTCGCTTCGCAGTGCGTCCATCAGCTGTTCCGAATGGGTGACGATCCAGATGTCGGCGCGGCGCGATGCCTTGGCGATGAGCCGGGCCAGCGGCGCCAGCAGCGACGGATGCAGGCTGGTCTCGGGTTCGTTCAGCGCAATGAACGGCGGCAGCCGATAGCCCATAAATACCGCGAGCAGGCAGATGTATTTCAGCGTCCCATCGGACAGTTCATGAGCCCTGAACGGCCGCGGCATATCCGGCAATTGCAGATCGAATTCACACCTGCCGTTTTGTTCCCATGCACGGAGTTCGGCGCCGGGGAATGCATCCTGGATCGCGTCCTGCAGATCGTTGGCATCTTCCCGAATGACATAGAGAGTCGCCAGGGTGGCAGCCAGATCGATGCCATCGGCGCTGAGCGAGGGCGTTGCGATCGCGAGACAGGGCTTTCGTATCGGTGACGCCGGATCAGTGCGGAAGTCATGATAGAATCGCCAGCCGAGCATCGCATTTCTGATCAGGTCGATCTCCGGGCATTGCTTGCCGTCGGAAAAAGCCGCAAGCGCGGTCTCTGACGGCAGCACCGCATCCTTGTGGCTGCTCCAGGCGCCGCTCTCGCCGCGGACGCTGATGAGCGAATTGATGCGCTCCATCAGCTTGACGGTTCGTTTGCCGTGAGTCGCCTCGATCATTTCGGCCTTGATCATCGGCTCGCCGGAAAACGCGGCCTGAAGCGGGCTCGGAAATCCGAGTTCGATGGAATAGCTCATGCTGTCGAATGTGGCCGACAGCCGCAGCCGCCCGTCTTCGCCTCGTTTGCGTAGGCCGGACCAGCAGACCGAATTCAATCCGCCTTCATCGGCGATGGTGCGGGTGATCTGACCGGTCGCCGCGTCGCGCAACAGCGACAAGGACTTGTAGAGATTGGATTTGCCGACTCCATTTTCGCCGACAAACACGGACAAGGGATGGATGGGTATGGAGAGCCGCCGAATGGAGCGATAGTTCGAGATCGCAATGTCGGTCGGACGCATGACATGCTCTCAATCGGCAGGCGCCTGTGCATTCGCGGGGCGGTGCCAACACGTTGTTTCAATCCAGGGATGCAGTCTGGATTGAGGCCTCCGAGAAATCAAGCCGACCGATCCGGTGTTCACAGCAGTCGCATATGGATGACACGAGGACCGCGCGGCGGGTGAGGGCTCTCACCACACGGGGGCATCCTCCGCAATTCTCGGCAATCCCGACGTGGAGACACCCTCTCCCCAACCCTCTCCCGCAAGCGGGAGAGGGAGCCCACTATCGATGCTGCCCCATCTGCAAACCATAGGTTCAGTGACCGGCCCTTGCCGGCGCCGGCGGCCCGTACGTCTCGGTCCCCTCCGCCACCTTCTCCCGATCGCCGCCCAGCACGCGCTGCACCGAGACGAAGAACACCGGCACCATCAGCAGCGCCAGGATCACGACCGCGATCATGCCGCCCATCACGATGCTGCCGAGCGCCTGCTGGCTGGCGCCGCCGGCACCATGGGCGATGGCCATCGGCAGCACGCCGCAGATGAAGGCGAGGCCGGTCATCAGGATCGGGCGGAAGCGCAGGCGGCAGGCCTCGATGGTGGCGTCCACCAGCGGCTTGCCTTCTTTCCGCAGATCCTTGGCGAACTCGATGATGAGGATCGCGTCCTTGGCCGCCAACCCGATGATGGTGATCAGGCCGACGGTGAAATAGACGTCGTTGGGCAGGCCGCGCAGCATCGCCGCAACCACCGCGCCGACGATGCCGAGCGGCACGGTGAGCAGCACCGCGAGCGGGATGGTCCAGCTCTCGTACAGCGCCGCGAGACACAGGAACACCACGAATACCGAAAGCCCGAGCAGGAACGGCGCCTGCGAGCCCGACAGCTTTTCCTGCAGCGACTGCCCGGTCCATTCATAGCCGAAGCCGCGCGGCAGCTTGCCGGCGAGCCGTTCCATCTCGGCGATGGCATCGCCCGAGGTGAAGCCGGGTTTCGCCTCGCCCGAGATGCGCACCGCCGGATAATAGTTGAAGCCGGCGATCTGCGTCGGTCCGCGCGCCCATTCCACGGTGGCAAAGGACGAGAACGGCACCAGCTGGCCGCGGCTGTTCTTGACGTTGTAGTTGAGGATGTCCTCGGTCCGCATGCGGTCGCGGGCATCGGCCTGCACCACGACGCGCTGCATGCGGCCGCGATTCGGGAAGTCGTTGATGTAGTTCGAGCCGAGATTGGTCGAGATCGTGTTGTTGATGTCCTCGAAAGTGACGCCAAAGGCGCCGGCCTTCTCGCGGTCGATCACGAGATTGACCACGCCGGCCTCGGGCAGGCCTTCGACATAGACCTTCTGCAGCACGGCGCTGGCATTGGCCTCCGCGATCAGCTGGTCGGCGGCGCGCATCAACGCCGTGTAGCCCTTCTGGCCGCGGTCCTGGAGGCGGAACGAGAAGCCCGAGGAGTTGCCGAGATTGTCGATCGGCGGCGGCTGCAGCGCGGAGATTTTTGCGTCGCGGATCGACGACGACAAATCGCGGTTGATGTCATTGACGATCGCCGCAGCCGAGTCCTTCGGCCCGCGCTCCGACCAGTCCTTCAGGGTGATGAAGGCCTGCGCGGTGTTCATGCCCTGGCCGGAGAAGCTGAAGCCGGTGAGAAAGGTGACGTTGTCGACGCCGGGCCGCTGCGCCAGGTATTTTTCTACTTTCTCGATCACCGCCTCGGTCCGGCCATAGGACGAATCCGACGGCGTCTGCACGTCGGTGGTGACGAAGCCCTGGTCGTCGACGGGCAGGAAGCCGCCGGGCAGGTTGACGAAAGCCCATGACAGGCCGGCGAGCAGCGCGACATAGACCAGCATCAAGCGTCCCGTGCGCTTCAGCGAGAAGCCGACGGTGCTGGAATAGCCCTCCTTGCTGCGGTCGAGCATGCGGTTGAACCAGCCGAACACGCCCCTCTTGGCATGCCCGTGGCCGGCAGCGACGGGCTTGAGCAGCGTCGCACACAGCGCCGGCGTCAGCGACAGTGCGAGGAAGGCGGAGAAGCCGATCGCGGCGACCATGGTCACGGAGAACTGGCGATAGATGATGCCGACCGAGCCCGGGAAGAACGCCATCGGCACGAACACCGCCATCAGAACCAGCGTGATGCCAATGATGGCGCCCGATATCTGCGACATCGCCTTGCGCGTCGCCTCCTTCGGCGGCAGCCCCTCCTCGCTCATGATGCGCTCGACGTTCTCGACCACGACGATGGCATCGTCGACGAGGATGCCGACGGCGAGCACCATGCCGAACATCGAAAGCATGTTGATGGAGTAGCCGGCGAGCAGCAGAATGGTACAGGCGCCCAGCAGCGCCACCGGCACCACGATGGTCGGGATGATGGTGTAGCGAATGTTCTGGAGGAACAGGAACATCACCACGAACACCAGCACCACGGCTTCGACCAGCGTCGACAGCACCTTCTTGATCGAGGCCTCGACCACGGGCGTGATGTTGTAGGGAATCTCGTAGGAGATGTTGGCCGGGAAGAAGCGCGACAGCTCCTTCATCTTTTCTTCGACGGCGCTCGCGGTCGCCAGCGCGTTGCCGGTCGGCGACATCAGCACGGACAGACCGGCGGTCGGCTTGCCGTCGAGACGGGTGTTGAACTGGTAGCTGAGGCCGCCGACCTCGATGCGCGCGACGTCGCGCAGGCGCACGGTCGAGCCGTCGGCATTGGCGCGCAGGATGATGGTGCCGAATTCATCCGGGGACGAGAGCTGACCCTTGACCAGCACCAGCGCGGAGGTGCGCTGGGTCGAGGTCGACGGCTCGGCGCCGATGCTGCCCGAAGCGACCTGCGCGTTCTGCGCGGCGATGGCCTTGTTGACGTCGTCGGCGGTCAGCCCATAACCGACCAGCTTGGCCGGATCGACCCAGACGCGCAAGCTGCGTTCGGTCGAATAGAGCGTGGCGCGGCCGACGCCGGGGATGCGGCGGATCTCGCCGAGCACGTTGCGGATCATGAAGTCGCCGAGGCCAACCTCGTCGAGGCTGCCGTCGGTCGAGCTCAGCGTGATGATCTGGAGCACCGCACTGGAGGCTTCCTCGACCAGGATGCCCTGTTGCATCACCGCGCGCGGCAGGCGCGCCTCGACCCGCTTGATGCGATTCTGCACCTCCACCGAGGCGTCGTTGGTGTTTGTGCCCGGCTGGAAATTGGCGATGATCTCGACTTGGCCGAGCGAGTCGCTGGTCGATTCGAAATTGAGGATGCCGGAGGCGCCGTTGAGCTCCTCCTCGATCAGCCGCGTGACGCTGTTGTAGAGGTTCTCGGGCGAGGCGCCGGGATAGCTGGTCGAGATCGAGATCGAGGGCGGCGCGATGATCGGATATTGCGCGATCGGCAACAGCGGAATCGAAATTGCGCCGACCAGACAGATGAACAGCGCGACGACCCAGGCGAAGATCGGCCTGTCGATGAAGAAACTGGCCATGATGCTTTACTGCATCATCTGTGCGCGTTGACTTTCCACGATGGCTTCGGCCTCGGCCCAGGATTGCGGCTTGACCTTGTCGCCAGCTGCGAACTTCTGGAAGCCTTCCACCACGACCCTGTCACCGGCCTTCAGGCCCTCGGTGACGAACCAGAAGCCGTCTTGCGCCGAACCGATGCGCACCGGTTGCACCGCGACGCGGTGATCGTCCTTGACGACGAAGACTTCGCTGCCGCCGCCGCCGTTGCGCTGGATCGCCTGCTGCGGCACCGCGATCGCGTCGCTGTCGATGCCCTGCTCGATTCGTACGCGAACGTACATGCCGGGCAGCAATTCACGCTTCGAATTGGGAAATTCACCGCGCAAGGTCACCTGACCGGTGTTGGCGTCGACCTTGGCATCGGAGAACAGGAGCGTGCCGTTCAGCGGATAGATCGTGTTGTCGTCGAGCACGAGACGCACCTTGACCGCACCGGGCGCAATACGTTCGAGATCGCCGCTCTCGAAGGCGCGGCGGAGCTGATGGAGCTCGTTCACCGACTGGGTGAAGTCGGCGTAGATCAGATCGAGCTGCTGAATGGTGGCCAGGTTGGTCTCGTTCTGGACCACGAGCGCCCCCTCGCTGACCAGCGCGGCGCCGACGACGCCGTCGATCGGCGCACGCACCGTGGCATAATCGAGATTGAGCTTTGCCCGCGCAAGGTCGGCCTTGCGGCCCTCGACTTCGGCGTGAGCCTGTCGCTCGGCCGCGATCGCCTTCTCGTTCTCCGCTTCGGGCGCGGCGCGCTGGGCTGTGAGCGTGGCGATGCGGCGCGCCTGCTGCTGGGACTGCATTAGCCCAGCCTCCGCTTTGGCGAGCGCGGCTTCGTTGGCCGATACCTCGACCTCGAACGGGCGCGGATCGATACGGTAGAGCGGATCGCCGGCTTTCACTTCGCTGCCTTGGTGGAACAGGCGCTCAACAACGATGCCCGAAACCCGGGGCCGAACATCGGAGACTCGTGTCGGCGCGATTCGGCCAGGGAGTTCCCGCACGACCGCGCGGGGCTGCGGCCTTACGGTCACGATGCTCACGTCGGGTTCGGTCGGTTGCGCCTGGACGATCGCAGAGTTTGATTCATCGCAGCCCGCAAGAAGCGGTGCCGCGACCGCGAGCATTATGACCATGCAGGCGGATCGCGCGTGAAGTGCTGACATAAGGGTAGTTGCCCCGTTCTATCGCTGGTCTTCCGAAGAAGTTCCGGACAGTCTGATTTGAAAAAGAAAATAATCGGTGTTTGCTGCGACGCAATGAGAGCTTGGGCGGCTCATTGTCACACGAGCTATCCCGTTCAAAAAACGAGTGTTTCGGAAAGTCACCGGATCGTGAATCGAGTTCCCTCGCGGCGTGCTGCGACGGAACAGCGCAATTACCCCGCCGCCTTCATCCGATAGTGGCTAACGCCCCACTCGGTTCCATCGGCGTAGCCGAACAGGCCTGCCGTCGCGAGCAAGAACCAGCGCCAGCGTCGCATCCGCAGGCCGGTCTCCTCGCCATGGATGTTGCGCAAGGCCGCTTCAATGAAACAGCGATGCGTGTCGAAATTCGCGAGCCAGTCGTTGGCGGTGCGCTGATAGTGGGTGCCACTCCAGCACCATTCCTTCTCGACCGCGAAGAGATCGTCGAACTGCCTGATGAGATGATGGCTCGGCATCAGCCCGCCGGCGAAGACGTGCTGTGCGATCCAGTCGTCGCGATCGACCCCGTTGAACAGGTGAGAGCCGGAGCGATGGGCGACGATGTGCATGAAGAACCGCCCCTCCGGCGCGAGCCATGATCGCAGGCGCGTCATCAGCTTGCGCCAGTTCATCACGTGCTCGAACATCTCGACCGAGACGATGCGGTCGAATTGGCCGTCGGGCGCGAACACGTTGATGTCCGCGCAGACCACGCGCAGGTTGAGGAGACCGCGCAGCCGCGCCTCTTCCTCGATATGGGCGCGCTGCGCCTGCGAGCTCGACACCGCCGTCACCTTGGCGTGCGGAAACTGCCGCGCCATCCACAGCGACAGCGAGCCCCAGCCGCAACCGAGCTCGAGGATGGTCTGGCCGTCGGCAAGAGCGGCATGCTCGGCGCTCTGGCGCAGCGCCTCCTCCTCGGCCTCTCGCAAGGTGGTGGCGTCGGTCTTGTAGAAGCAGGACGAGTATTTGCGGTTGGGGCCGAGCACCTTCGCAAAGAACGAAGCGGGCACCTCGTCATGGCCGACATCCGGATCCTCGGCGATCGGCCGCAGCATCATCCGCCCGGCGAAGGCGGCATCGTCCGCCGCGCCCAGCGCGGACAGCCGGGTCACCGTGCGCGAGCACAGGCGCTGGATCGCCGCGCGGATCACGATATCAGGCAGCGGCACCCGTTCGGCAGTCCCGATGATCGCGGACACGACGCTCATGCGACGACTCCGTCTTTGGGCGGCAGGGGGAAAAGCTGTGGAATGCCGACTATTTGGAAAGTACGTCCGTACCAAAGCCCCGTTTCAACTCTGGGTTCCCCAGCTCTCCCCGAAATCGGCGCATCCGGCGCTTTTTTTGGGCTGGCGCTGTGCCATAGTGCGCCCCGCAAGCAAGTTAACGGATGATACCGGCCATGCCGCCAGGCGCCTCGCCCCGCTCTTCCCTCGACATCGAATACACCAAGCTATCCTCGCCCAGCGTCTTTCTGGTGCGGATGCTGGTCTTTCTGGTGCTCTGCGCCCTGGTGGGGGTGGTGCTCTACAAGCAGATCATCCAGGCCTTCTTCGCCAATCCCGGGCTCAATGCCCTGATCGGCGGCGTGCTGTTCATCGGCATCATCCTGGCCATCCGCCAGGTGATCCGGCTCTACCCCGAGGTCTCCTGGGTCAACAATTTCCGCATTGCCGATCCGGGCCTTGCGCCGGCCCGCCACCCCAAGCTGCTGGCGCCGATGGCGATGATCCTCGGCGGCGAGCGCACCGGGCGGATGTCGATCACCCAGACCACCATGCGGCACCTGCTCGATTCGATCGCGACCCGCCTCGACGAGGCCCGCGACATCTCCCGCTACATGACCGGGCTTCTGGTGTTTCTCGGCCTGCTCGGCACCTTCTGGGGCCTGATCGAGACGGTCGGCTCGGTCGGCAAGGTGATCGACGGGCTCAAGGTCGGAGGCGATTCCGGCGCCCTGTTCGACACGCTGAAGGAGGGGCTGGCCGCCCCGCTCGGCGGCATGGGCATTTCGTTCTCGAGCTCGCTGTTCGGCCTCGCCGGCTCGTTGATCCTGGGCTTTCTCGACCTGCAATCGAGCCAGGCGCAGAACCGTTTCTACACCGATCTCGAAGACTGGCTTGCCACCACCGTGCGCGAATATGGCAACGGCGAGGTGGCTGTCGCCGCCGGCGGTGGCGGTGGCATTGCCAGCGGCGAGCTTCAGGCCGTCGTCGAGCGCTTGCGCTCGGTGCTCGAGGAAGGCAGCGGCAGCCGCGGCACCACCGCGGCGATGGCGAGCCTGGCCGAAGCCATCCAGGCGCTGGTCTCGCACATGCGGACCGAGCAGCAGATGATCCGCGAATGGGCCGACGGCCAGGGCGAGCAGAACCGCGAGATCCGGCGCCTGCTGGAGCGCATCGCGCGTCAGCCCGAGAAGGGTTAGCGACATGGCACTGGCGCGCGGCCGCCGCGGCGATACCTCCTTCAACTACTGGCCCGGCTTCGTCGACGCGCTGTCGACGCTGGTGCTGTCGATCGTGTTCCTGCTGTCGGTGTTCCTGGTCGTGCAGTTCTTCCTGTCACAGGAGGTCACCGGCAAGGACAAGGCCCTGGAGCTGCTCAACGCCAAGATCGCGCAGCTCAACGAGCTGCTGTCGCTGGAGAAGCTCGGCAAGCTCACGCTCGACGACCAGGTCTCGTCGCTGAAAGCCGGTCTCGCTTCGGCCGAGAGCGAGCGCGACCGCATCAAGGGGCTCTATGAGGGGCTCGCCGCCGCTGGCAACGACGCGCAAGGCAAGACCTCCGAACTCGGCAAGGCGTTGGACTCCGAAAAGGCGGTTTCGGCCCGCGCGCTGGCGCAGATCGAGGTGCTGAACCAGCAGATCAGCGCGCTGCGGCGGCAATTGGCGGCGCTGGAGGAAGCGCTCGACGTCTCCGAGAAGCGCGACAAGGAATCGCAAAATCGAATTGCCGATCTGGGCTCTCGGCTGAATGTCGCCCTGGCGCAGCGGGTGCAGGAATTGTCGCGCTACCGCTCGGAATTCTTCGGCCGACTGCGCGCCATCCTCGGCAACCGCCCCGACATCCGCATCGTCGGCGACCGCTTCGTGTTCCAGTCCGAAGTGTTCTTCGACACCGGACAGGCGGTACTGCTGCCCGAAGGCCGCGCCGAGCTCGACACGCTCGCGACCGCGCTGATCGACCTCGACAAGAAGATCCCGAACGAGATCCCCTGGGTGCTGCGCGTCGACGGCCACACCGACGTGCGCCCGGTCAACGGGCCGAACTTCAAGTCGAACTGGGACCTCTCGGCCGCCCGCTCGATCTCGGTGGTGCAGTACCTGATCTCGCTCGGCGTGCCCGCCCAGCGCCTGGTCGCCGCCGGCTTCGGCGAATTCCAGCCGCTCGACACCGCCAACACCGAGGAAGCCTACAAGCGCAACCGCCGTATCGAGCTGAAGCTGACGGAGCGGTAGTGAGCGCCCTCCACCTCCGCCCTTACCGTCCCGAGGACGAGGCCGCCTCCATCGAGCTGTGGCATCGCACCTGGCAGCAGGCCTATCCGCAGATCGACTTCGCGGCCCGCCTGGACTGGTGGCGCGAGCGCTGGCGCAAGGATCTGGTGCCGAAGGCTTCCATCGTGGTCGCGGAGCAGGACGGCGCGCTGACCGGCTTCGTCACCATCGACGGCGACGGCTATCTCGACCAGCTCGTGGTCGATCCCGCGCATTGGGGCTCGGACGCGGCACGGCTGCTGGTGGATGAGGCCAAGCGCCTGTCACCGACAGCGGTGACGCTGCTCGTCAACAAGGACAACAGCCGCGCCATCCGCTTCTACGAGCGCAACGGCTTTGCCCATGCCGGCGACGAGGTGAACCCGACCTCGGGCCGGCCGGTGCTGAAGATGATGTGGCAACCTTAGATTCTGGCGATCTTATTCTGGCGGGCGTGACGCCCGTCACGTCGGGATCCCGGGAGGTCAGCTAGTCGTTGTGCCCGGGAGTTGCGCCGGCAAGCGGATGGAGAGGACCGATGAAACTGAGCGATCTGGCCAAGGGGTCTTCGGTCCTGCTCGGCGTCATCGTCGCCGGCTATATCTCCACGAGCTATGTCGACCAGCGCCTCGCCACGCCGGTCAAGACGTCGAGCGCTCCGACGAATGGCCTTGGTCCATCGGCCTGCGTCGAAGAGGACGGGAGCTGGAAGAACTGGCCGTGGCCGAACGTGCCGGCGCTGTCGCCGAAGTGTCGATGAGCGGCGCTGTCGCGTAACTCGCCTCGAGGCAGTCTCGGCTCAAGCGGAGTTCAAGATCGAGCTGCCAGCCTTCGGCTTGGCGGATCGCGCGGTGGCTGTCTTCGCGAAGCCGGATCGACTCATCGATCGCTCGCTGCGCCCGCTCCAAAAGTTCGTTGGTTTCCTTGCTGAATCGCTGGGCCATGAGGCGCACTCCCGTTGAGGCGGGAGCACAAATCATCTCTCAGTCACCGACGCCTACGGACGAGCCTTTGGCCGGCGATGGCTCATTAGGCGCCACATCCGGGGGAACTGCAAGGTTCATCCACTCGCAGACGTGCCGATACAAGCGCGACCAACGTTCCAAAACCAGAATCGGGAAAACAACCCCTATATTCGTTCGAGGAACATCCCGAGGTCTAGGTTGGCAATATCGCCCTTGGTGACGTAGTGAGCGATCTTCCAATTGTCCGCTTTGCTCCATCCGTTGCGGTGGTCAGCTAAGCGCTCGAATGGCTGAAGGGCCTCGAAGCTGTCGCCTAGCGCCGACTTGACAGCAGTATCAGTGAAATAGTTTTCCAAAGCGCGCTTCTCAGTGACGCACACGTCCAATCCGACGCGCTGGCAGATCTGTTGAAACGCTATGCGGCGTTGTGCCGGTGGGGCAGTTTCGCTCGGTCTTTCGCTGTCTACCAATACAAAAATGTTGTTCGAAAGTCTTCTCAATTCTTGAAGCTCTTGTTCTCGTCCGCCTGCAACCAACTGATCTCCACCTAGCGGTAAGATCACCGTTGTGTGCTCCTTATGGAAAAGGCGGAGCAATTGCTGCACCGCCTTGACGTCGTTTACTCCCTCCACCAGAAGGATGCGGTCGCAACCCATGTCCTTGAAAGCAGAGAAACTCAGTTCGCCGAGAAATTCCGAGTAATTCGAGGTGGCTTCAAAAGGACGGATAACCGGGCCTTTTTCTCCTTTTCGAATCGAATAGATGCGATTTGCTACGGAGCGGGCTAAGCCAACGGAATGGGTCGAAAACAAACAGCCGACAGTGGCGTACTGTGCCAGCGTAAGCAGAAAATCGATTTGCAATGCTGGATGTAGATTAGTCTCCGGTTCATCGATCAGGATAATGGACGGTTTCGACGTCGCTGCGTTACCGAGCGCCATGACAAACTGACTGATGCCGGACCCGAGTTCGGCAAGCCGATACTGATTGCCATTGATTGTTGCCAGCAACGTTTTTAGCGGAACTGAAGCATTGATTTCCAACTGCTCGAATTCGAACAACCGCCGAATTTCCTCCGTTATTTTGATAATCCCACGAGCGTTTGCTTTGGAGCCGCCCGTTTTCCAACTGTTCCAGAGGTCGATAAAGGCAGTGCCAATCTGAAAGTCGTAGTGATTGCCGGATCCTTGATTGAGCGCGTTACGAAAAGCGCCGTAGTATTTGGCCTGCCGGAATGCATCAATGATTTCGCGCAGATCCGTGAAGTCGAAATACATTTCAGCTTCGCCGCCGATGCGAAATACATCGGGCGTTGGACCGTCTTTGAAGCCACTAGGAGAGTCCACTGGTGTATTTGCGGCTTCAAGGGAGAAGGCTTGCAGATGCCAAGTGGTCAAGGCCGACCTTTTGGCAAACAGCCGGAGACGATGCATGTGGTGTACGAACGCTCCCGGCGGAACATCGAAGCTGTCTGAAACACTGCTGGGATTGACGACTTCGATATCGATGCTGAGGTCGCGATCGTTGGAATTATTGAAAATCTCTGCTGGATCCGACGTGCCAGGATAGATATTGACCTCTACGGCATGCCCGTTCATCGCGGTTGCTAAGCCCGGACTGGTGGGCGGCCTCAAAAGGACCTCGAACAGTTCCCGTAGCTCGTAGATCAGCAATTTCAAGGCTGACTTACCGGCGTTGTTTGGTCCTACAAGGGCAGTGAGCCCGTGTCCAATATCGATCACAGCAGGCGACTGATCTGAGAAGCCACGATAGTTCTTGATGGTTAGTCTGGCTGTCTTCATGCAATCCCGATGGGCTTCAAAATGGCTGGACTCAGCTATCGGCTCTCATCGTACTCCAGAGAATAAGGCCGCGATGGAAGGTCAACTCAGCTTTGGCATAACTTTCTGAAGCGCTGCGAACTTCTTTCCTTTCGGTGTAAGAGTCCAGCGCGCCGTATCGCCAGTATCCGCCGGTTTGGTTTCAATCAATCCTAGCGCTTCGAAGTGATTGCGTATCATGGAAACAGTCAACTGACTTGCCGAGCAGCCATCATTTGGAGATGACCTCCCCATCAATTTTGCCGTGTTCATTGCGACGAGATAGCGCATGCGATGCTCATTGGGACCGTACATTAAATCATCGTACAGGCCGACGAATAGCTCGCCTAGACTTAGGCTGGATCGTATGGCTTCGTTCCGCAGGTTGATTTCATATCCTAATTTGAATTCAGGACCTGCGTACCGTGGATCGTACGTGAGCTCGGCACCTTCCATATCCGCTAGTCGTTCTTTGAGCTTGGAATTCTCTGCTCGAAGCAATGCGAGTTCTTGCAGTAGCCGCGGATCGATCGCTTGATCGCCGCGTATCCAGCCCAATCCTGGCTTCAAAGTCATTTGCTGGCCCAGCGCGATCACTATATTTCCTGCGAGCTCGTGGGCATCTTGCCAATAATACACGACCCTCCCGGTGGAGAGGCGCGTGCAGAACTGTTGAAGCAGAACGGCCTTTGCAGCGTCCCGATCTGTTTTCCCGAGTTGAATATTGTCTGGATATTTGTGCAAAAATGCCAACACCGGGATGCCCTTCTCTAAGGCATACTCGAACTCTTTCTCGGTGTAGCTCAGGTTGTCGTCGGCGAGAGATCCATACCTCCCGCCCACGACAACAACGTAATAATCACATCGATCGATAACCGTTTTGATGAACTCCAATTGCTGCTGATCAGTCGCAGGGAAAAATTCCATACCTGCCGGTATATGATTTGCCTTTGCGAGGTATTCGCTAATCAGTTGGCGCTCCTCCTTCAGATCCGAGTAGGTAGAGCTGATGAAGACCTGATACATCTTGTTCATCGAACAGCTTCCGGCGAGGGGTCACCCTCTATCTGTAGTAGAAACAGCTTGGCGGTCTCAAGCGCGGCCGCGGGTCCTCCCCAGTTACTAACCGAAATCGGTGGCCCGGCGCCGAAAAGTCGCTAGCTGCGGGGGGGCAGATCTGATGCAACGCCCCCCTGATGCAACACCTTTGGAGCTGATTTGGATCAGCGAGACGGCCAGCAAGATCGGGGTGAACAAGTCGACGCTGAGCCGCCAGGTCGAGAGTGGCACGGTGCGGTCTCATGATGGAAAAGTCGCGCTGGCTGAAGTGGTTGGGGGTCGCGGCGCTGACCGGCCGAACCGAAAGCCGGGAAGGAAACAGCCCGACCGACCTTGCGATGCGGCAATCCGGATCGTGGCGCTCGATCAGATCGACAAATGTCCGCTATCGACCGGCTACGAACGAAGACGATGTAGCGCGACGGTCTCGCCACACGTCATTGCGAGGAGCTCTTGCGACGAAGCAATCCAAAATCTTTCCGGAGAGGCAGTCTGGATTGCTTCGCTGCGCTCGCAATGACGAGATTGAGGGACGTGTTCGCAACAATCTCGCTGTCAGCGCCCGCCTTCGCGGGCGATGACACTGTGATGGGGCGGCAGTCCGGACTACCTCCGCCTCACGCCCCCTCGAACTGCAACCTCGCAAGCCTTGCATAAAGGCCGTTCGCGGCCACGAGCTCGGCATGCGTGCCCTGCTCGACGATCCGGCCCTGGTCCATCACCAGGATGCGGTCGCACGACAGGACGGTGGCGAGGCGGTGCGCGATGACGAGCGTGGTGCGGTGGCGCATCAGCTCTTCCAGCGCGGTCTGCACCAGCGTCTCGCTTTCGGCATCGAGCGCGGAGGTGGCTTCGTCGAGCAGCAGCAGCGGCGCATCGCGCAGGATCGCACGCGCAATCGCGATGCGCTGGCGCTGGCCGCCTGATAGCGTCACGCCGCGCTCGCCGAGCGGGGTATCGAAACCTTCCGGCAGGCGGCGGATGAACTCGGCGGCATGCGCGAGCTCGGCGGCGCGCTCGACCTCGGCGTCGGTGGCATCGGGCCGGCCGAAGCGGATGTTGTCGCGGGCGCTTGCGGCGAACACATTCGATTCCTGCGGCACCAGCGCGATGCGCGAGCGGAAATCGCGGGGATCGGCGGATTTGACCGGCACGCCGTCGAGCGATATCGCGCCGCTGCGCGGATCGTAGAAGCGCAACAGCAGATGAAAGATCGTGCTCTTGCCGGCGCCGGACGGACCGACGATCGCGACCTTCTCGCCGGGGCGCACGGTGAACGAGACGGCATCGAGCACATTGACGTCGCGCCGCGCCGGATAGGCGAAGCTGACGTGGTCGAAGCCGACTTCGCCGCGCGCCGGCACCGGCAGCGCGCGCGGCGACGCGGGCGCGGTGATGTCGGGCTGCACATGCAGGATCTCGAACAGGCGCTCGGCAGCGCCGGATGCCGCCGAGATCTCGCCCCAGACCTCGCTGAGCTGGCCGAGGCCGGCCGCGGCAAAGGCCGCATAGAGCACGAACTGGCCGAGTCGGCCCGGCGTGATGGTGCCGGTCAGCACGTCGTGCGAGCCGATCCAGAGAATCGCGACCACGCTTGCGAACACGATGAAGATGATGATGGCGGTGAGCACGGCACGCGCCTGCGTGGACGTGCGCGCGGCTTCATAGGCCTGCTCGACCTCGCCGCCGAAGCGCCTCTCGGCGAGGCTCTCGCTGGTATAGGCCTGCACGGTGCGGATCGCGCCGACCAGCTCGCTCGCATAGGCGGAGGCCTCGGCCAGCGTGTCCTGCGCATTGCGCGACAGCCGCCGCACCCAGCGCCCGAACGCGACCAGCGGCAGCACGATCAGGGGAATGGCCAGCAGCACGAAGCCGGATAGCCGCGGACTGGTGATCACCATCATCGCGGCGGCACCGAAGAACATCATCAGGTTGCGCAGCGCGATCGAGACCGAGGCGCCGACGGAGGATTTGATCTGGGTGGTGTCGGCGGTCAGGCGCGACACCAGCTCGCCGCTGCGCGCGGAATCAAAGAAGGCCGGCGACAGCGAGAGCAGATGGGCAAAGACGTCGCGCCTGAGATCGGCGACGATGCGCTCGCCGATCGTCATCACGAGGTAGTAGCGCGCAGCACTCGCCAGAGCGAGCACGGCGACGACGGCGATCATCACCGAGAAGTAGCTGTTGATCAGCTCGATGCCCTCGGGCGTCAAGCCGAAATCGATCATCCTGCGCACCGCGACCGGCACCAGCAGGGTGGTCAGCGCCGCGATCGTCAGCGCGACGAAGGCCAGCGCCGCCCGGCCGCGATAGCGGGCGACATAGGGCGCGAGCGCCAGCAGCGGCCGCAGCTTCGCGCGGCTTTTCGCCGGCGCCTCGATCAGGTCGGCCTCGATCGACGGGGCTTCCGCGGGCCCGGTTTCAAGCCGTTCAACTGCGCTCATGAGATCCGACCAAAAGACAAAGAGAGGTAGTCCGCTCCAGATAGGCCGAGCGAGCGGGAGTGGCAAATCCGGGATGTCCCTTAGGGGGCCGCCCGGTCCCCCAAGGCCTCAAAAGGCCTTGCCAAGACCTTGCAACAGCTTGTTTTACAGGGGCCCGTGAGGTATAGACCGCGCCAAATCCGTCATTCGATAGCCACTCAAGTGAGGCGCCGGGGCGCCGAGGAATTGCCATGAAAGCCGAAATTCACCCGAACTATCATACGATTAAGGTCGTGATGACCGACGGAACCGAGTACCTGACCCGCTCCACCTGGGGCAAGGAAGGCGACACGCTGAATCTCGACATCGACCCCAAGTCGCACCCGGCCTGGACCGGCGGCAACGCCCAGCTGATGGATCGCGGCGGCCGCGTCTCGCGCTTCCAGAAGAAGTTTTCGGGCTTTCTCAAAAAGGATTGATCCGGCCCTCGCGGCTGGAGACGAAAACGCCCCCGGAGAGCCGGGGGCGTTTTTTGTTTTCTATCGCTGTCATTCCGGGGCGGCTCGCAGAGCCGAACCCGGAATCTCGAGATTCCGGGTTCGCGCTTCGCGCGCCCCGGAATGACGGAGGCCCTACCGCTCGAACGCCGCCTTCAGCGCGTTGAGATGCGGCACCAGGGGGTTGCCGATCGAGGAATGATCGACGGGCGGGGTGTGGATGGTGGTGTCCAGGCGGCGCACGCGGGTCTGGAGGCTCATCGAGCGATGGATCAGATCCTGGAGCTGCGACGGCAGCTTCTCGATGGTGTCGGTTGAGCCGGGATCGGCGGCGGAAAGCTTGACCTTGGTTTTTTCGCGGTTGGCCTGGCCCAGCGTCATCTCGCCTTCCTTCACGGCGCGGTGCAGCAGCAGCCACGAGGCCAGCTGCATCAGGCGGGTGGTCAGGCGCATGCTCTCGGTCGCATAAGTGAGGCTGACGGCGCGATCGAGCGCCTTGGCCTCGGTACGGCCGGCGCCATCGAGATAGGCCGCGGTCTCCTCGACCAGGTCCATGCCCTCACGGAACAGGACGCCGAACGCCGCAGAATTGGTGAACCGCTCACTGAGTTGAACGAGAGCGCCTTCGGCTTGCAAACGTTCCATGGTTAACGCCCCTTACGCAACTGTCTGACTGCCCGGCTTGGCGCCGGCTTATGATGAACAAATCATTGCGCGGGCGAGACGCCGAGTCCAGTGACAAGCGCGGATATGGTTTCCGCGGGTCTTTGCCCGGAATTCAACCGGGGCGAGACGCAAAAAGGCGGGAGCTGGGCGCAAAACAAAAAAAGAGCCGCCGGAAAACCGGCGGCTTTGAAAGTTGATAACAGGGAGGCGTCAAACAGAGTGGACAGGAGCCACTCGGTGTCCAAACAAGGACAGTTCCAAGTCATAAACTCGAAAGCTTAATGTGGAGTAAACGAGCGATTATCTTGAGGGTTCGTTAGCCATGTCGGTCAGTGGCCGAGTGGGGGTTCTCGTGCCCCGGACGCAGTGCGGCACCAGAAGCGCGTTCACGCGCGTCTTCGACACGCTATGGTGCTGCACTGCTGAGCCGGGGCCCAGGGCCTTTAGCTGACGTGTTTGGAGACGCATGGGTCCCGGCTCTGCGGAGCGTCACTGCGTGACGCACCGCGTCCGGGACACGAGAGTGGAGCGTCGATGCCTACTTCTTGAAAACGCTGTTGGCCGCATCGCGCGAGGCGCGCTTCTTTGTTGCGGCTTCTTCCAATCTTGCGATCTCGCCCTTGAGCAGCGCGATGCGCTCGGTCAGTTCCTCCACTGACAAGAGTGAGAGATCCTGTCCGATGTCATGGCTGATCTTCTTGCGCGGACGGTCGTCGTCTTCCATCGCCATCCTTGTTCCTCCTGCGTTCGCATCACAAGCGGCTGAGGCGGTTGCAAGCCTGCACCGCGCTGGCTAAGCAATGGCCTCGTTCCATCCCGCACCTTTGCTCAAGGACACATCATGGACAAGCTGCCCGCGCAAATGACCGTGGTCGCCATCTCGAAACCCGGCGGACCGGAAGTGCTGGTGCCGGAACAGCGGGCGCTGCCGCAGCCCGGTCCCGACGAGATCCTGGTCAAGGTGCAGGCCGCCGGCGTCAACCGTCCCGACGTCGCGCAGCGCTCCGGCGCCTATCCGCCGCCGCCCGGCGCCAGCGACCTGCCCGGCCTCGAGATCGCCGGCGAAGTGGTGGCTGTCGGCAGCAACGCCAAGCGGCACAAGATCGGCGACAAGGTGATGTCGCTGGTCGCCGGCGGCGGCTATGCGCAGTACTGCATCGCCCAGGACGGTCAGGCGATGAGCGTGCCGCCGTCGCTCTCGATCAAGGAAGCCGGTGCGCTGCCGGAAACGCTGATGACGGTCTGGCACAATGTGTTCGAGCGCGGCGGCCTGAAGGCCGGCGAGACGCTGCTGATCCATGGCGGCTCCTCCGGTATCGGCACCATGGCGATCCAGCTCGCAAAAGCGTTCGGCGCCAAGGTGATCGTCACCGTCGGGTCGCAGGACAAGATCGATGCCTGCCTCAAGCTCGGCGCCGATCGTGCCATCAACTACAAGACGGAAGACTTCGTCGCCGTGGTCAAGGCGGAGACCAACAATGCCGGCGCCAATCTGATCCTCGATATGGTCGCCGGCGACTATGTCGATCGCAACTATGACGCCGCCGCGCTCGACGGCCGCATCGTGCAGATCGCGACCCTCAACGGGCCCAAGGTCACCGTCAACATCGCCAAGGTGATGGTGAAGCGCCTGACCCATACCGGCTCGACGCTGCGCCCCCGTAGTAATGCGGACAAGGCGGCGATGGTGGCCGCGATCGAGGCGAAAGTGATGCCGCTTTTGCGCGAAGGCCGGGTCAAGCCGCTGATGGACAGCACTTTCCCGCTGGAAAAGGCATCCGACGCGCACCGGCGGATGGAGACCTCGGCACATATTGGCAAAATTGTGTTGGAGGTCTAGGCCAACGGCCCACAGGCCAAGCCGGAAACCCTTTGATTTTCCTTGCTTTCGTGGCATCTATCGCGACGCACCGAACCCCCTTGTTCCGTTCGGAAAACGCCGTGCACCGAAGAGCCTGCACCGAAGAGTTTGCGTCGAACGCGGAGAACTGACCTTGCGTCTGATCAGGTGCCTCGCGCCCATAGCGCTGGGCCTCATGATTCTCGTCTGCGCGTTCCCGGCGCGCGCGCTCGACGCTGTCAGCGTCCGCGGTGACGCGCCCGCGATCGACCTCACCGGCGTGCTCGAGCATCAGCGCAGCGACGCCGACCGCATCCAGGTCTCCACCGCGCCCGGCACCGACGGCATCGTCCGCCGCATCGAGGTGCGCGCCCGCGAAGGCGGCCAGAACTGGGTGGTGTTCGCGCTCGCCAACAACACCGACGACCAGCTCGACCGCCTGATCGTCGCCCCGCATTATCGCATCGTCTCCTCGGGGCTGCTCTGGCCCGACCTCGGGCTGTCGCGCATCGCGACCATCACGCCCTCGATCGGCGACCGGCCGGAGCGGCAGGAGAGCCCGACCGCCGACGTCTTCCGCATCACCCTCGATCCCGGCGCCGTCGTCACCTTCGTCGCGGAGCTGCGCACCGACAAGCTGCCGCAGCTCTATCTGTGGGAGCCGGAATCCTACAAGGACAAGGTCAATTCGTTCACGCTGTACCAGGGCATCGTGATCGGCATCTCCGGCTTGCTGGCGCTGGTGCTGACCATCCTGTTCGTGGTCAAGGGCAGCATCATGTTCCCGGCCGCCGCGGCGCTGGCCTGGGCGGTGCTGGTCTATATCGGGGTCGATTTCGGCTTCTGGGGCAAGGTGCTCGACATGTCGAACAACGCCGAGCGCATCTGGCGCGCGGCGGGTGAGGCGATCCTGGCGGCGACGCTGCTGGTGTTCCTGTTCGCCTATCTCAATCTCAGTCGATGGCACGTGCGCTATTCCCATATCACGGTGGGCTGGCTCGCGTTCCTGGGCTCTCTCGTTGCGCTGGCCCTGTTCGACCCTGCGGTGGCCTCCGGCATCGCGCGCATCTCGCTGGTGCTGATTGCCTTCGCCGGCTTCGCGCTGATCGTCTATCTCTCCACCCATGGCTTCGACCGCGCGGTGCTGCTGATCCCGACCTGGTTCCTGCTGGTGGTCTGGGTGGTTGCGGCCGGCATGACGGTCGCGGGCTCCGTCACCAACGACATCGTCGGCCCTGCGCTGCTCGGCGGCCTCGTGCTGATCGTGATGCTGATCGGCTTCACGGTGATGCAGCATGCGTTCGCCGGCGGCGGCGCCACCACCGGCGTCGTCTCCGACATCGAGCGCCGCGCGCTGGCGCTGGCCGGATCCGGCGATTTGATCTGGGACTGGGACGTTTCCGCCGACAAGGTCTTCACCAGCCCCGAGACTGAGGCCCTGCTCGGCCTCAAGCGCGGCACACTGGAAGGCCCGGCCGCGTCCTGGCTGGAAGTGCTGCACCCGCTCGACCAGGACCGTTTCCGCGCCGCGCTCGACAGCGTGCTCGACCAGCGCCGCGGCCGCCTGGTGCAGGATTTCCGCCTGCGCACGCCGGACGGTCACTTCATGTGGTTCGCGCTGAAGGCGCGCCCGGTGGTCGGCTCCGACGGCGAGGTCTCGCGCGTGGTCGGCACCCTCACCGACGTCACCGAGCTGCGCAACGCCGAGGAGCGCCTGCTGCACGATTCCGTGCATGACAATCTCACCGGCCTGCCCAACCGCAAGCTGTTCATGGACCGGCTCGGCGCCGTCGCGCATTTCGCCAAGACCATGCCGACGCTGCGGCCGACGCTGATGGTGATCGACCTCGACCGCTTCAAGCAGGTCAACGATTCCGTCGGCATCGCGGTCGGCGATTCCATCCTGCTGACGCTGGCCCGCCGCCTCACCCGCATCCTGAAGCCGCAGGATACGCTGGCGCGGCTCGCCGGCGACCAGTTCGGCCTGATCCTGCTCTCGGAGCAGGACCCCGCCCGCATCACCGCCTTCGCCGAGACCATCCGCAAGACCATCCGCGCGCCGATCGCCTTCAACGAACGCGAGATCTTTCTCACGGCATCGATCGGCCTCGCCTTGTCCGATCCGCAAGTTCAGCTCACGGACGAGATCATCAAGGACGCCGAGCTCGCGATGTATCACTCCAAGCGCATCGGCGGCGACCGCATCGACGTCTACAAATCCGCGATGCGCGCGCGAAAAACCGACCGGCTGACGCTGGAGAGCGAACTGCGCCGCGCCATCGAGCGGCAGGAGCTCACGATCCTGTACCAGCCGATCGTACGGCTCGAAGACCGCTCCGTCGCCGGCTTCGAGGCGCTGGTGCGCTGGGATCATCCCAAGCTCGGACGCATGGCGCCGTCGGAATTCATCACCATCGCGGAAGAGACCGGCCTGATCATCGACCTCGGCATGTTCGTGCTCGACCAGACCGCCAAGCAGCTCTCGATCTGGCAGCGCGCGATGCGCTCGCGCGAGCCGATCTTCGCATCGGTCAACGTCTCCTCGCGGCAATTGCTGCGCCACGATCTGATCCACGACATCCGTACCGTGCTCTCGCGCTCCTCTGTCGCGCGCGGCACGTTGAAGCTGGAACTGACGGAATCGCTGGTGATGGAGAATCCGGAGCACGCGGCGCAGATGCTGACGCGGATCCGCGAGCTCGGCACCGGGCTGTCGCTCGACGATTTCGGCACGGGCCATTCCTCGCTGGCCTATCTGCAGCGCTTCCCGTTCGACACCATCAAGATCGACCAATCCTTCGTGCGCACCACCACCCGCGGCACCCGCCCGGTGATCCTGAAGTCGATCATCGCGCTCGCGCACGACCTCGGCATGGACGTGGTCGCCGAAGGTGCCGAGACCGATTCCGACGCGGTCGAGCTCTACCAGATGGGCTGCGAATACGCGCAAGGATTTGCCTTCGGCGAACCCATGGACGCCGACGCCGCGATGCGCCTGCTCACGGAAGTGCGCCTGGAAGCGGCGAGCTGATCCTTCTCCCCTTCTCCCCTTGTGGGAGAAGGTGGCGCGAAGCGCCGGATGAGGGGTTGTCTCTACGAATTGAAACGCTGACGTGAGGACAGAGACCCCTCACCCGTGGGGGCGCGGGGCGGGGGGGCCCCCCCACCCCCCCGCGGGGGGGGGGGGGGGGCCGCCCCCCCCGCGAGGAAAACCCCCCCGGGCCCAGACCGAGAAGGGGACCCCCCCCCCACCCCCCCGCGC